>JADYYN010000180.1 GCA_020853635.1 Gemmatimonadaceae bacterium | reverse complement strand
TCGCCGCAGAGAGTCATTGGAGTGTGACACGCGACGGGCAACTCATCGTGGCGATCGGCGATCGGTACGCGGTCGACATCGTTCGTCCCGGCGGTGGCGTGCTGCGCCTCTCGCGAGCGGCTGCGCCGGTGGCGGTGAGCGCGGAAGAGCGCGCCGCTGAGGCGGACCGCATCGCGAGGATCTTCCGTCGCGTGGTGCCGGGGTGGACGTGGGACGGTCCGGCGATCCCATCGATGAAGCCGTCGATCATGTGGATCCACAGTGGCCGCGACAGCAGCATCTGGGTACGTGTGCCGCAGCCCGGGACCGCGCTGCCGGATTCGGAGCGTGTGGCTGGGCTGCAGAGCTTCGTCCGCGAGCCGATGGCGTTCGACGTGTTCGCGGCGGACGGACGCTATCTGGGCCAGGTGACTGCGCCACCGGGCATGCAGTTGCAGCCGTATCCGGTGATCGATCGGGACCGGGTATGGGCGGTGGTGCATACGGAAGACGGAGTGGATGTCATCGTGCGGTTCCGCATCGCGCGGGAGTGAGCAGACCTGGTCTCCGCGATGCGTGATCGCGTAGCGATGCGGCGTTGGGCGATCGGGCTGCATGATGGTGGTCCGGGTACCTCTGAGTGTTGTCGCCCGAAGGGCATGATCGTCGTACGTTCGGCACGACCGTGAGCGCAAGGTGTGCTCGCGGCACACCCGCCCGAGGATCCGATGCGTCGTCGCTCACTCTCGCTTGTGCTCCTACTCGTTTTCGCCGGCTGCGCCGAGCCCACCACGGCGCCGGTGTCTCAGGTTGATTCCGCGTCTGCGGCGGCGGTCGCCGTCCGTCCGCGCACGCTGCTCGTGACTGAGAGCGGGGATGCTGGACCAGGAACGCTTCGCGATGCACTCGATGAGGCCAGCGCCGATCCCACGGTGACGCGGATCCGCATCGATCCGGTGGTGTTCTCGATCACCCCGAACACACCGCTCACGTTCACGGGGACGCAGGCGCTTACGATCGAGGGCGGCCAGATCTCGGTCTTCGGACACTACACCCCCGATGCGCTGTTCGATCTGCGGGTGCGCAGTGCGATCACCATCACGGACATGTGGATCCTCCACTCGCAGGGCATCGGCGTGCGTGTGGTCGTCCCTGAGGATGCGACCGGCACGGTGCGGGTCACGATGCATCGTGTGGGACTCGCCGGGCATAGGGGGCACGGAGTGCTCGTGAACGACCTGCCGGAGTACCTGACCGATCCGAACACCGCTTCGATCACCGGCGCTCCGGCCTCGCTGCGTGTGGAGGTCACCGGGTCGTTCTTCGGTCAGATCGGGCAAGGTGGATTCGACCTCGATGGCTCGCCGCTGCCGGCGATCGCCGACGCGGATGCGATCCGTATCAATGAAGGGGGAGACGGCAACGCCGTGGTGATCCTGCGCAGCCTGCAGGTGGCGCAGGCCGGGAACGATGGTGTGCACGTCGATGAACGAGGCAACGGGAACATCGATTTCCGATTCGAAACCTCGACGGTGATCGAGAGCGGCTGGGCCACGCCCACACTCCCCGGGAACGGCGTCCGTCTTTTGGAGACGGGTGCGGGGACACTGACGTCGAACGTCACTGATGTGACCACCAACACGAGTGCCGCGCAGGCGTTCGGCTACAGCGAGAGCGGCCTGGGCAACCTAACCGCCAACTTCACGCTCACGAACGTCAGTCTGCACGCCGAGGACGCGGTGGTGCTCGTGGAGGACGCGGTCGGCACCGGCGGCGGGAACCTCACGTTCACGCTGACCGACTCGAATCTGGAGGGCAACGGCCAGGATCTGCAGGGCCGGCCTGCGCTCGGCACGGCGAACGTCATCGCCCACGAGAAGTTGGGCGGTACGCTCATCTCGCGCGTGACACGGTCGGTGGTCCGCAACTCGCTCTACGGCGGGATCTCGCACGTCGAGGAGGCCGGTGGCAATCTCGATGCGACGATCCTCGAGAGCACGTTCTCCCAGCTCAGCACCTTCGGGATGGGACTCCACGAGAACGGTGCGGGGAATCTGACTGCGGCGATGACCGCCGGCGGTGTCCTCTTCAATGGCACAGTGGGGATCACGGCCAAGCAGGCGCCGACGGGGACGGGCTCGCTGACGCTCACGGGCGTGGACCTCCAAGGGAACGGAACCGGGTCACAGCACGTACAAGTGGTGTCTGGTCAGGTCACGGTGATCCAATCGCCTTGACCTGACCTGGTCGCATGGCCCTCGCCGCTGCACTCTTGAACGTTTCTTTCACCAGTGCGTGTGGAGGGCCTTTGCGAACTTTCATGACGCCTGCCCGCAGGACTCGCCCGCTCCTCGCGCGCGTACGCGCCGGCGTCCTCGCCGTGTTGCTCGCCACAGCCGCGTGCATGGACCCGCTCCCGGTGCCGGCCCCCACCGGGAACGACAACGAGTTCGATCAAGGGTCGCTCATCGCGTCGCAGCAGCTCAGCGACGTGCAGATCGACAACCTCGTGCTGTTGGGGAAGGTGTGGGGCTTCGCGAAGTATCACGACGCGCGATTGATGTCGGGATCGGCGAACTGGGACTACGAACTGTTCCGTGTGTTGCCGTCGGTGCTCGCGGCCGCGGATCGCGCCGCGGCGAGCGCGGCGATGGTCACGTGGCTCGGCCGACTCGGCCCGGTCCGGGACTGCGCGCCCTGCGCATCCGCGGCGAGCAATGCGCAGTTGGCGCCCGACCTCGCGTGGATCTCCGATGCCAATACACTCGGTGCGACGTTGAGTGCTCGCTTGGTCGAGATGCACCGCAATCGCCGCGCGGACGGGCGGCAACGCTATGTGCAGTTCGTGAATTCGGTGGGCAATCCCGACTTCTCGGCCGAGGCGTCGTACATCGGGCAGTCCACGCCGGACGCGGGGTATCGCGTGCTCGCGCTGTTCCGGTTCTGGAATATCATCCAGTACTGGTTCCCGTATCGTGACGTGATCGGCGAGCCGTGGGACAACGTGCTGCGCGAGTACCTCCCGCGCATGATGCTCTCGTTGACGGGGGCCGAATATCGCGGCGCGATGATCCAGTTATCGGCGCGGATCAACGACACACACTCGAACGTCTGGTCGCAGCTCTTCCTGCGGCCACCCACTGGGAGTTTCCAGGTACCGGTCGCGCTGCGGTTCATCGACGGCAAGCCCGTGGTCACGGCGTACCTCAACCCCGTGCTCGGTCCGGCGACGGGGCTGCAGATCGGTGATGTGATCGAACGGGTGGATGGTGTGGCGGTGGAGACGATCGTCGACAGCTTGCGCGCGTGGTACTCGGCGTCGAACGAGCCGACGCGGCTACGCGACCTCGCGCAGACCCTGTTGCGCGGTTCAGGGCCGGTGGTGATCACGGCGTCGCGCCGGTCGGGGCCGTTCGAGGTGACGGCCTCGCGATCGCCGTACACGCAGCTCTCGTCCGCCGCATGGGATCACGACCGGCCGGGCCCTGCGTTCCAGATGCTCTCCGACAGCGTGGCGTACATCAAGATCTCGGCGGCGCTTCGGGTGCAGGCGAGCAGCTACATCACGCAGGCACTCAGCGCGCGCGTGCTGGTGATCGACATCCGGAACTATCCGAGTGATTTCCCGATCTTCGAGCTGGGCGGTCGTCTTGTGTCGGCGTCGACGCCGTTCGTGAAATTCACTATCGCGTCGCCATCCAACCCGGGCGCGTTCCCGTTCGGACCGACGGTGTCGTTGACGCCGTTGCAGCCGCGGTTCACCGGTGCGGTGGTGGTGTTGGTGGACGAGACGACGCAGAGCTCGGCGGAGTATCATGCGATGGCGTTCCGCGCGACGCCGAACGCGATCGTGGTGGGGAGCACGACGGCGGGTGCGGACGGGAACGTGTCGTCGATCCCGCTGCCGGGTGGCATCGCGTCGATGATCAGCGGGATCGGGGTGTTCTATCCGAACGGCACGCCGACGCAGCGGGTGGGGATCGTGCCGGATCTCGTGGTGCGGCCGACGGTGGAGGGGATCAGGGCGGGGTGGGATGAGGTCTTGGAGGCGGGGATCGCGCGGGCGTTCGCGGCGGGAGTCAGCGCGAGTGCGGGAGCGCGCGCGCCGTAGCGTCCGCGCGGGTAGCGACCTCGTACCCAATCCTCAGCGTAGCGTCCCGCCCCCCATCCTCGCCAGGCACTCGCGGCTCCGGTCGGCGATGCGGGTTGCCAGTGCACCTACCACGTCAGCGTTCAGTCCTTCCGCGACGCCGCGCGTCGCGACCTCATCGACCGCCTCGGGGATGCGCGGCAGCAGCGCGTCCAGACGTGCCAGCACCAAGCGCTCCGGCAGCTTCGATGCTTTCGCCAACTCGACCCAATCGGCGCGCGTGACTTTGTTCGCGTGATACTCTCGGCCGATCCGCATCGCGAGCTTCACGTCGTGGAGTCTGCTGTCGGAGTACGGGAGATAGCTTGCGATGTCATAGAACGGTGCGAGGCGGACGCCTCCGCCCGTCGCATGCAGCAACGCATAGTTCTTGGCGTGTGCGTCCGTTGCCGCCAACACCCAATTCACGATGACCATCTCGATGAAGCGACCGACATCTTCCTCGGGCTCAAGCGATGACTCCCGGATGAACGGCACGATCTCGGCGATGCCCGGCCCGCCCTCGTTCTCGTACTTGTTCCATGGCAATACCGACATCGCCTGGCAGAGGTCCTCTTGGTGGATGCGACGGTAGCTCGTTCCTCGCGGCCGCCGATCGAATCGCTCGACGACGATCGCGGTTTCGCCGGCGAACGACTGAACACGCGATTTCGCGGCGCCGAGCCCGAGTGCCGAGGCCAAGGCGAGACAGAGGTGTTCGTTCTCCGCGAAGCCAGCGTACCCTGCTGACGGTGGCTTGAGGATGTGGGTTGTCGGGGTCCGGCCCAGCGGCTTGCCCCAGCGGTTCTCTCCTTTATAGAGCGCGATCTTCGGCTGTGCGCCCGCCAAGCTGAACCGACCAACGGTCCGTCGATCGTTTCCCGGAAGTCCCGTCTCCTTCGCCGAACGCAGCTCGCGCGCGATCTCATCGTCGTCGATCCAGTCGACGTCGGCGGAGCGCGGCTGTCCGAGCAGCTCGTCGAGTTGGTCGGGTGCGACGAACTGCACGGCCCCGGCGCAGTCCGCGCCGATGTGGGCGAGGATGGCGAGGGGATTGCGCGCGGAGACGCCGAACATCTTCGCGTAGCGGTCGAGGGTGCGCTCGTTGTCCGGGAGGAGCCCCCACAGAAATGCCTCGACTTCGGTATGGCCGTGCTCGGCGGCCGTCAGTGGCATGGACAGCGAGATCGGATAGCTGTCGCGGGCTCGGCGCCATTCATCGTCGTAGACGAAACGGTATCGCGCACCCGCTTCCTGAGAGACGGCTCCGACCACGCGACCGTCGAGCAGGGCGATCAGCGTCGGCTGCGATTTGGATCGCGTCGGCGTCACGCGCCGCCCTTGGGCTTGGCGTCGATGATGTCACGGAGCTCCGCGGCGCCGGCCGAGGTGCGTTCTGGCCTCAGGTGTAGCTCTGCACCGAGGGCTCCAAGCGCTCGAAGCAGGGTTTGGAGATCGGCGCTCGTTTTTGCCTGTTCGACCTGCAACACCCATCGGCGGTTCACGCCAACGATCTCGGCCAGCTGGGCCTGGGTCAGTCCGAGTCCCCGGCGCAGCTCTCGCATGCTTTGACCCAAGTCTTTTCTCGTACGGATTCTCATGATCATCTCCGTCTTCTTTCGGCGCCGTGTTCCGGGGCCGTGTTCCGGGGCCGTGTTCCGGGGCCGTGTTCCGGGGCTGTGTTCCGGGGCCGTGGGTCTCCGCGCGTGGCAGGAAATGTGATTCTCGGATCACTTTGAATAAAGTAATCTTAAGATCACTTTTGTCAATGGTGAGCTTAAGATCACAAGCCGAAGATCAATATGCCCGCCGTTGGATGGCGTCGCACTCTAGTGATGCGTGGACGGGATCAGCCGCAGACTCGCGGTTGACCCCGCTGTCCTATGGCACCCGCACGCGCCTGAGCACAGTGTACCCGCTGGAGTCGCTCGTCACGCCGAAGACTCCGCCCGCCTGGTCGGCGTAGCGCGGGAACGCGACGACGGTGTCCTGTGTGAGCACACCCGTGTGCAGGTCATAGCGCCACACGATCTGCCCCGTCGCGCCCCTCGCCGATTGCGCCGACGGTCGCAACCACAACGTTCCATCGGCTGCGAGCGTGAGGTCCGCGATTCGTGCTCGCGCGATGGGTTCCGGCATCGTGCTGCCGCTCGGCGTAAGTCCCTGAGTCTGCTCATTGGCTGTGGCGACATCGACAAACCATTCCGGCAGCCCGATGTCGACGGTGTCGCGTGCACCGCCGTCAGCATCGACGAAGACGAGACGAGATGAGTGGCCGTCGCTGAGCACCAAACAGCGCTGCTGCATATCCCACTGCGGCTTGGCTTCGGCGAGCCCGTCGGCCACGCCACCTGCTTGAGATACGGGAAGCGCCGGCAGCGCGAGCGCGGCGACGAGCCGCGCGGACGACGAGTCGCTCTCGTACACCTCGAACCATCGCTGCGTTGACGTGTCGGTCGTTGCATGCGGCCGAGGTGCCAGGTGTTGGAGATCGAGGTACGCGCGCTCACCGCTGAGTCGGAGGCGGCGCGTCACGCCACCTCGCACCGCGGTGAGACTATCCGCGGACCAGCGGCGCAGCAGCGCGCCGTCCTCGGTGAACAGGAAGAACGTTCGGCCGTCGAACACGAGGATGCGCGCACCTTCGGCCGCGATCCATTGTGCCCCGATGAGGCCGATGATCCGAGAGGAGTTCGGCCGTGCGATCTCACCCGGGCCGTTGCCGCTGCGTCCGTAGGTCCACCGCGGGCGCCCCTCGGCGTCAATCGTCACCAAGCGGCCATCGTTCTGATCGAAGGTGGCGACCGTCGATGTGGTGATGGCGACGGCGTTGCGCGGATCCATGTCGTCGGGTAGCGGGACTGAGTCGCCGATGAGCGAGGGTGCTGCAGCCTCTGACGCGGATGTCGCGCGCCCGAGGGCCTGACACGCTGCTATCGACGTCACCGCAGGGCGAGGCGGTGCGGAACAGCTCGCCGCGATCAAGAGGGCGGCGATGGGGTAGCACCGGTGGCGTGTGCCGCGCATGAGGGGGAACGATACCTTACGTCACAGATCAGAGGAATCAGTGACCAAGTTTCTGGCCGTTTGTCGGGCAACGAGCATCGTCGCGCTCCTCGGCGCGATCGGAGGCGCGCTCGGGGGCTTGGTCGTTGCCGGGGGACTCGTCGCCGCCGCGTTGGGCGTCGGTGTGGCGGTGGCGATTCCTGGTTGGGAGCCTTCGATCCTTGTCTACCCTATTGTTGCAGCGGCAGTTGCTGCGGTGCGGCTGCGAGTGGTGAGTGCTCGCGCTGCGCAGCGCGCACTGCCGAGTGGGAACGAGGGCAATAGCTGATGCGGGCGACGCTCGCGTGGCTCCTTGCGCTCCTTGCTGCATGCGCGTGTCGGCCGTCTGAGTCGGCACGTGCTGTTCCTGCCGCGCCGGCCGTGGACGATCAGTTCTTCGCCGAGCTCGTTGTGCGATTGATCGGGGAGCCTGGCGCGCCGGCGCGGTTCGATGCGCGGCCGCTCAAAGCGGATCCCGATGTCTTGGCACCCGTTACGGCGTCGCTCGCCGTGCCGTCGGCGCAGGTGAGCACTGCGCGGAGTCGGGTGCTGGCGCGTGTGGGTGCGGACACGTCCGATGCGTTACTCGCGATGCGGTGTCCGGGGTGGACGATGGTTGCGATGGACTCGACGCTTGCGCGACCGTGTCCGCACGAGCGGCGGCGCATCTATATGGTGGGCACGGCGCGGCAGGGGCCGGCGGCGTATCCGGATGGGACTCGTGCGGACCTGCGTGGGGCGGTGGCGTCAGGAGAGATGCGGTCGGTGCGGGTGGTGCTTATGGAGATCGGTCCGCGGGGGTTGGCGGTGACGGCGTTCGACTATGTCTACCATCGGACTGGCGAGGGATGGCGCTTCTTGGTGAAGGTGGGGTTGTATGTGATGGAGTAGGGTAGTGTCTCCTTCGGATCAAGCATGATGCTCTACGACCTCATCATCCTCCCCTTCGTGGAGTTCTTCGAGGCGCTCAATCCCGCTGAGCGCTCGGTTCTCTACATCCTGCTGGGCGCTGCCGCGATACTGGGCTTCGTACTCGGCCGTCGCGGCCGGCCGACTGCGGGCGGCTTCCGCGTGTCGTGCTTCGGGCGCGAGGTCGGGTAGCCACCATGCACACGCGACTCACATCTCCTCTCGTTGCACTCGCTCTGCTGGCGGCACTCGCCTCGCATGCGCATTCTCAGGCCCGCACCTGCGGCGTCGAACGCTGGAACGTGAAAGTGCTGAGCGACCCCGACGCCCCCACGGTCGTCCGCACCCCCGAGCCGACCACCATCGCCGCGCTCATCGGCATCCCCAAGGAACCCAACCGCCCGCCGAACGGCCGCACGCCACTCGAACGCCGCGTTTTCCGCGTCCGCGGCATCATCCTCGAGTCGCGGCCCGTGCAAGCCGACGGTGACATCCACGTCGTGCTCGGCGACCCCACCGACCGCACTCGCTATCTGGTCGCCGAGATCCCCGACTCCGCCTGCGCGGTCGGGAGTCGCTACGCGTCGGATTTTGCCGAGGCGCGGCGGGTGTTCAATACGCTGCCGCTGGGGATCGAGGTGGAGGTGGAGGGCGTCGCCTATTGGGACGACGACCACGGCCAGCTCGGGGCGGCGCCCAATGACATCGAGCTGCATCCGGTGCTGAAGATCGTGCCGGTGCTCAATCGCAACGACCTCCTTCGCACGGACTTGGGCGCGGATCCGGTGGTGCCGGAGGACGTGCGGGTGTGGGTGAATACGTCGTCGAAGGTCTATCATTGCCCGGGGACGGCGTACTATGGGAATACGTCGCGCGGGGAGTACATGAGTGAGTCGGCGGCGGTGCGGGCGGGGGCGCGGCCGGCGGGGGGGAAGCGGTGTCGGTAGGTTCTCCGGAGAAGACGTGTATTCAAGGTTGAGACCGCTTTCGTCGTGGGCGCTCTGCGCACTCATGTTCATTCCTGCGTGCGTCCGAGGGTCAAAACCGCTGCGACCGCAGGCTAGTACGGTCGACGCGGCGACCGTGGACGTCCCCAGCGCGTTGGCTGCACTCTGGCGTCCTGGAGGCAGCCTCGGGCTTCGCGCCATGCTACGCCAGCGCGACTACCTTGTGCATGAGCGCTCGCTGGATGAGCTCGCCGACTCGCTGACCGCCTTCGTGTTGCGGACGGAGCCGACCGACAACAACTCAGTCGCGATCACGAATGCGCTGGAGGCACTGAGCCTCGCGGGAGCGAGTCTGCCATGGGGAACTCCCTATTCCGGCGCTGGCCGGCGACTGCTCGCGATCGCGGAGGAGTCGGAGAGGTCGAGTACGTACGCTGCGTCGGCCATCGGGGCGCTGCACGATCGAGCCGAAGCGTTGAGGCTGCTGCGACGCGTGGCGACGCTGGATCGCGCCGCCGCCGCCGTTGCAGCACAGTCTCTCGACGACTCG
>JADYYN010000179.1 GCA_020853635.1 Gemmatimonadaceae bacterium | reverse complement strand
GGTTCATGCGCATGCCCGCCCACATCACGCGATCACTCACTGCGGCTGAGAGTCCGTCGCGGGAGACATCCCGAAAGAAGTCCATCACCGTGCGACGCTGAAAATTGTACGCGTCTGGCTGCTTCTTGAGACGGGACAGCACCCTGTACGGGCTCTCGAACGTCCAGTCAGAGAGCACGAGCACGTGCTCACGGTCGTACACGGGCCCGGTTCGCTCCGCGGGCTCGATGATCAGTGCCCCATAGTGCCCAAGCTGCTCCTGCAGACCGGAGTGGCTGTGGTACCAGTACGTACCGGCCTGATTGATCGCAAACTTGTACTCGAAGGTTTCGCCTGGACGAATGCCCGCAAAGCTGAGTCCGGGCACGCCATCCATCTCAGGCGGCAGGATGATGCCATGCCAATGGATCGACGTGTCTTCCGACAGCGTGTTCCGAACGCGGATCACGGCCTGTTCGCCTTCGCGGAAACGCAGCACCGGTCCGGGTACGGTACCGTTGATGGTGACGGCTTTGGCGTTGCGCCCATCCAGTCGCACAACCGTTTCCGCGATGACGAGGTCGTACTCGCGCACGTTGTTCATCGCCGGAGCCAGCGGGCCGAGGCCCGAGTCGAGCTCCGGATCACGCCGCGATGCGCGTAGCGGAGCCGGGAGAGCCGAGCCGGCGCCGACGACGGCGGCCGTGCCCAAAAAACGCCGTCGGGATACGGGTGCAGACAAGCTCAGATCGCTCATGAAAAAGTAGGCTAAGGAAGACGAGAGAATGGATACCCCCGGGGGGTATTGTACCCCCGACCCCTATGTCAATATTGCCGTCCCGCCGGGCCGCTTACTGCAGCGAGGCGCCCGAGCGAAGCGACAATATTTACGTTACGTAAAGTAGCTGAGAGCAGCCGAATCTTGCACCTCTTGCAGAGAAGACTTTACGTCGTGTAAATTCGAGCGTTCGCTGAACGTTCCTTCTCCACTTCGTGCTTACCACTTCGAGCCATGACAGCCTCCCGCCGTGGTATGCGCCTGTTCACGCTCCTGTTCGCCATTCTGGTGGGCACCGACGCACAGGCTCAGTCGCAAGCGCACGACGCGCACCATCCCGCATCGCATGCTGAGGTCGCGGCGGTCGTGCAGACCCTGCGAGCGCTCTTTGCCGCAGCGGAGCGCGGCGACCTGGTTGCGCTCGACTCGATCTACGCCGGTGACAGCCTGCTTGTGATCGAAGGAGCAGGCATCAATCGCGGCTGGGCGGACTATCGCGACAACCATCTCGCACCGGAGCTCAAGGAGTTTCGCAACTTTCGCTATCGTCCGTTCGAGATCGAGGCCAGAGTCTCGGGGACGCTGGCGTGGGCGACCTACCGATACGCGCTCTCGGCTGACGGTCCGGATCGCAAGGTGGATGTGGTGGGGCGGGGTACGGCCATCCTGGAGCGGCGAGGAGATCGTTGGGTAGTGCGGCTGACGCAGACCGCAAGCCGTGCGCGTCGCCCCAGCGACCCGCCGATGCCATGACGGCCGAGCGTTGCCCACGCGACACTGCCTCCTGTAGAATCAGCACATGACTTCTCGCAAGCGCCCCGGAATTCCTCCTGTATCTCCCAAGCTCCCAGTTACGATGAAGCTCTCGGGAGACGGTGTCGGGACCGTCCTGGGACAGCTCGAGTCACGCCTGATGCGGCTCTGTTGGGATGCTCGGGAGCCGCTCACGGCCCGCGAGATTCACGAGCAGCTCCGAATCGAGCACCCGGTCTCGCCGCTCACCAGCACCACTGTGTTGAACCGGCTCGTAGAAAAGGGCCTGCTCGGGCGGGAGCGCGTCGATGGGCGCCTGCACTTCAGTGCGCGCGTCGACGAGTCGTCGTTCGTCTCACAAACTTCGCGTAGGGCAGTCGAGGGCATTCTTTCCCTCGGCGCTGAGGCCGTCACGGCGTCTTTCGTCGATGTGCTTGCGGAACGCGATCCCGCACAGCTCGAGGAGCTCGCTCGGCTCATCCGTCAGAAACTGCGGGAGCAGGGGGACTGACGGCGATGCGGGTGGCCCCGTCCGCCGTCCGGCCTCCGGTCATTCGCCGTGAAGAGCGCAGACGACGCGTACTGTTGTTCGCAATGGTGGCGGCGTTGCTGCTTGGGATTACGCCGGTGGTGGGGCATCATGTGATCGGAGCGGTCGACTGGCTCTCGGCGGACCAGCAGCACCTCGCGATGCTCTGCCTCGTTACGCTGCATCAACTGCTGGCGCCCGTTCATGATGTCGCGCATTGGTTGCTCTATGCGGGAATTGCTTATGCGGTGGTCGAGCGCGGTCGTGTGCTCTGGCATCACTGGAGCGTGATGCGGGCGCTCCCGCAGTCACGAATCCAACGTGACGGGCCACTCGGCCGCGCCGCACGACGGGCCGGCCTGAACCCTGAGCGTGTTCGCGCGGTATCGGGCCTGCCAACGCCGGCGTTTACATCAGGCTGGATGTGGCCGCGCGTCATTGTCGCCGCTGACTTACAGGATCTTCTCACGGCCGACGAACTCGCGGCCGTGGTTGCGCACGAAGCGGTCCATGTGCGGCGTCGCGATCCCCTGCGGCTCTTTTCGCTACGTTCGCTTGCTTCGCTGCTGTTCTGGCTCCCGGTCATGCGGCGCCTCGCCGCCGACCTTGAGGATGAAGTCGAGATCACGGCCGACGATGAAGTCGCACAGCACCTCGCGCTCCCGCTTGCATCGGCCGTGCTGAAGTTAGGCAGCGTCCGCACCAGCCCCGTCGCAGCCACGGTCGGATTCCAGCGCGCCGACTTGTTGCCGCGAAGAATTCTTCGCCTCGCCGGTGAGGACACCGTCGCCTCCTCGCACACGTCCACCGGTTCACTGCTCGCGGCGGCGGCCGCGCTGTTGCTCACGTGGAGTTCCGGTCTGATGGTGCTGCACCCACTCAGCGATCCTTCCGATCACTCTGCGCACGGACCAGCGCACTGCGATCATCCGCACGGAAATGCACTCACGCATCTGTTCTGTCGTGGCTGGACGATTGGAATCGGAAACGCAGCCGCGGGATGCCCACACGACAATGACCATCAACTGGTCAGCGTGCTAAACACCCCGGCGTCAGCCGCACCCGCGATCTGATCGGCCATTGCAAGCTCGGCCGGCCTTGGGGTATATTTTACATCGCGTAAAAGACTACCACTTTATCGACCCGACCATGAAACTGAGCAATCGAGCCTGGGCCTTTCTGTTCGCGCTGAGTGTCGCCGCACCCCTCAGTGCGGCGCACGCTCATCCGCGCCTTCTCAAGGCCACTCCCGCCGCTGATAGCCGATCCGCCGAGGCACCGCGAGAGATTGCGCTGACCTTCAACGAGTCGTTGGACGTCGCGCTCACCCGCGTCACGCTCCTTCGTGGAGACACGCAGGTACGAGCGGACTCCCTGCATTTGGCCGCCGGCGACGACAAGACAGTTGTAGTATCTCTCGGCGAGGCGCTCGCGCCCGGAAGCTATACCGTCCGCTGGCAGGTTACCGGCGATGATGGACACCCCGTACGCGGCGAGTTCAAGTTTGAGGTCCTCGCGACGCGCGTCGGGACGCCTCAAACGACGCGCCCGTAGCCACTCGGCTTTCGGATGGAGAGTTATTTCAGCGTCGAGTCCCCGACGTTCGTCGCTATCCGGGCGGTGCTCTCCGTCTGCAGTATCGGTCTCCTCGGGGCCTTCGCGCTGCGCTGGGGAGTGGTCGCGCGCTACGTGGGCCCCGACGCGGAAGGAGTGCGTGCGGCCGTAGATGAGCGTTTGCCGCGCTGGATCGACTGGTTAGGCATTGCCGCCGTCGCAGCATCCGTTGCTCGGCTGATTGCCCAGCACGCGGCGGTGTTCGGCACCGATGTTGCGCTATCGAGAGATGCGGTCGCCACGCTGCTCTTTCGCTCCGGGTGGGGAAAAGCGTGGTGGGTCGCAACCCTGGCCGCCGTGACCATAACATGGATCGCGCCCCGTCTGCGCCCGAGATCCGGCGTCGCGTGGGTCGCAGCCGCCGCAGCCACGCTGTTATTCGTAACCTCGCAGCCGTGGTCCGGTCATCCTGCCGCCGCAGACGTGCCGTGGCTGGCCACTTCCATCCAACTGCTGCATCTCATCGGCGCGGGTGGGTGGCTGGGTAGTCTCGCGCTGTTGACCGCGGTGGCGATCCCGGCGGCGACCCGGCTCGAAGTCGCAGATTCTGGATCCATTGACGCGCGGATCGCCGGCTTGGTGCGCGCATTCAGCCCCACCGCACTCGCGTTCGCCGCACTGTTGGCCACCACGGGCACAGTGACTGCGTGGAGGCATCTTGGCGGCCTGCTCCCGCTGTGGCAGAGCAGCTACGGCCGCACCTTGTTGCTCAAGCTGGGGTTCCTCAGCATCGTGCTGGCTGCCGGCGCCTACAACTGGCGCCGAGTGCGGCCCGCGTTGGGAGAGCCGCGCGCGACTGTCCGACTGCGCCGATCATCACTGGTCGAACTGACGGCTGCCTCGCTCATCGTCGTGGTGACCGCGGTGCTCGTGGCCTCGCCGATGCCAGGAGAATAGCTACCGATCAACGAGCAGAGCGTCGATCCGCTCGCCGATGGCGATTGCGAGACTCGAGCACTCGAACGGCACGCGACGGCGGACCTTGCGTGCTATTCGAGATCCGCGATCAAAGCCTCCATCTCCGCAATCTCGCGTCGCTGCGCGTCGATGATTTCGTCCGCGAGCTCGCGCACGCGCGGGTCGGTGATGTTGGCACGCTCGCTGGTCAGGATCGCGATGGAGTGGTGCGGAATCATGGCCTTCATCCACGAAACGTCTCCAACCGTCGACTGGCTTCGCACCAGAAAGAAGGCGACGCCAAACACGACTGCGGCTCCGGCGAAGATCGCGATGTTCTTGCGTCGATCCGTATACATGCCAAGCATGAACGCCAGCATGACCACGGCCATGGCGGCGCCCATGTAAAGCGCCATCCAGAATCGCGTCTGGCTCCACCATACATGGTCGAATATGAGCACGGTGGTGTACATGAGACCGAACATGACGAGTGTCGACGT
>JADYYN010000178.1 GCA_020853635.1 Gemmatimonadaceae bacterium | reverse complement strand
CGCGTGCGCGCGTCGGTGACGGTGCTGGTGGGTGGCGCACCGCATGCGATCGGCGCGAGTGCGGACGAGCTCGCGCTGGTGCGGCGGATCCCCGGGACCTTGGTCCGGCATGTGGGTGGGGTCGGGCATTTCGTGCACGAAGAGGCCCCACACGCGGTGGTCGGCGCGGTCGTTGCGACGCGAGCCCGGCGCGGAGTGGCCGTGCGTTGACGCGCCGCGCGTGCTCCAGGCGTCAGCAGCGCGTCCGGCGAGACGGGGTCGACGATCCGTGTCCCATCCCACTGTTGATGGTCGTCACCACACCGACCGATTCCTTGAACGTCACCACCTGTCGCACCGGCCGACCCTTGAGTCGGCCCGGCGAGTACCGCAGGTCCGGCACGAGCGCCAACATCGCGGCACCGAATCCGGGATTGTTCGTGGAGATGAGTGCCGCGGTCCCCGGCTCGGGCACACCCATCGAGTCCACGACGAAGCGGATCTCGACGCGGAAGCATGACGTGGGTGTGATCTCGCCCGCGGCGGGTTCCCAGTTGAGCACGGCGTTGCTCCGTGCCTCCTTGGCATCGCGGTCGACCTGGCAGGGCAGGTAGATCGGCGGAGTGCCATCACTCGGCAGCGACACGGGCGGGCACATCCCGCGCGATTCCGACGGGAGCGCGGAGACGACGTTCGACGGCAACGCGCCGATCTCACCGATCACGTAGGAACTCGAGCGCGCCGACGCGTCGGTTGAGAGCGCGAAGATGAACGGCAACACGAGCAGTGAACAGCGCGGCTGCCCGTCCACCAGTGCGGGATCGAAGCGCATGCTGTCGAATGCATCGCGCACGGAGGTCTCAAAGCCGGCGGCCGATGCGTAGAGGATCGCACTCATCGTCGGATCGACGCGACCGTCCGCCTTCACCACGATGGCGGAGACCACGCCGCCCTCGAGTCCGTTCCCTCGTTCGGCGATGGGGTAGCGCGGTCCGATGCTGTTCTTGATTGCCTGAGCATACCGCGGATCGCGGCGCCCGGCGTCCACGTGCTCGACGAGGGAGTCCATCGGCGTGAGCGGTACGGCGACCGTGCGATCGACATCGGAACCGGGGTGCAACGAGTCGAGGCCGGCCACCGCTTCGACCATGCCGAGGGTGCTGAAGGCCAGCGCGTACCGACCGGCGGCGGGCGCGAGGAACTCGAACGTCCCGTCCTCCCGCGTGAAGGTCCGTGCGACGACCGATCCATCGGCGCGGCGCAGCGCGACATCGACGCAGGCGAGTGGTCGTGTGGAGTTGGGGAGCAGTGCGCGTCCGCTCACTAGCCCTTGCGCGTGCGAGGCCGATGCGACGAGGAACGACAACGCGAACGCTGCGCTGAGCAGTTGCGGCGACATGGTGTCTCCCGCACGGTTCATCAACATCGGGGTTCCGAGCCTCGTCCATCTGCGACGGTCGGGCCTCCTTTCGGACGGCGAGCCGCAAATCTATCGTTCCCGCATGACCCCGTCCACCGCGACCCCGCTCCCCGCCGGTCTCGCCACCTCGTTCGAGACCATCCGCCTTCTCGGCGCCGGCGGCATGGGCGCCGTGTGGCTGGTGCGCGATCGGTTCCTCGACCGACTCGTCGCGCTGAAGGTGCTGCTCGCCGACCACGCCGACTCAGAGCAGCGCGAGCGGTTCCTGCGCGAGGCGCGCACCAGTGCGCGGCTCGAACATCCGCACATCATCGACGTGTACCGCGCCGACGAGACCGACGGGGTGGTCTGGTTCACCATGCGGTTCATCGACGGGGAATCGCTCGGCGACCGGTTGCGCGAGCGGGGCGCGCTGCCGGCGTCCGACGTGCTGCGGGTCCTGCGCGAAGTCGCGTGGGGGCTCGCGTACGCGCACGCGCGTGGGGTGGTGCATCGCGACATCAAACCCGACAACATCCTCCTCGACCGCGAGTCCGGACGTGCGGTGCTCACCGACTTCGGCATCGCGCGCGACGCTTCGGCCAGCGCACTCACGCAGGTGGGCAACGTGCTCGGCTCCGTGCACTACATGAGTCCGGAGCAGGCGTCGGGTGAGGAGCTCGATGGGCGCAGTGATCTCTACGCGCTGGGCTGTGTGGCGTATCACGCGCTGGCGGGTGTGCCGCCGTTCGACGGCTCCGCGCAGAGTGTGCTGGTGGCGCACGTGACCAAGCCGCTGCCGCCGCTCGCGGCGGCGGCTCCGCAGCTTGCGGCGAGTGTGGTCGCGGTGGTGGAGCGTTGCCTCGCGAAGGATCCCAACGAGCGGTACGCCTCTGCCGATGAACTCGCGCACGCACTCGACACGGTGCTCCGCGAAGCGGAGCTGAACGAACGCGCGGAGGCGGATGCGGCGCCGGGTGGCATTCTCTCCGAGGCCGACGCGCTCGCCGTGTGGCAGCGTGCCGCGCAGCTGCAGGCCGAGGCGGCGCATCGCATGGAGCGTAGCGCGACACTCACGTCGGCGGCGTCACGCCGCTCGGGGCCGCACGCCGCCGTCGAACCGCCGGTGGACCCCGGCATGCTCCGCGTGCGCGATGTGGAGGCGGCAGCGGTCGAAGCCGGCATCTCGCGTCAGTACGTCGCGCTCGCGCTCGCCGAGGTGCGCACGCGCGGGGTGGATCAGGCGAAGCAGTTCGCGATCAGCGAAGCCGAGGACCGTCGTTTCACCCTGTTCATGGGGACGGCCGACCGTGCGATGTCGGTGAGTCGTGTGATCCCCGGCGCGCCGCGCGCCGTGCTCGCGGCGCTGGGCCAGGTGTTCACGTCACCGCCGCGCGGGCTGGAACTCATGGACACGGTGAACGGGCATCCGCTCGACGGCGGCATCATGCGCTTCAAGATGCCGCGGTTCGCCGAGGCGTATGTGAACCCGTTCGCGGCGATGTCGAAGGACAACGCGCTCAAGTATCGCTTGGAGCAGATCGAGTTGTTCGAGCTGAACGTCACGTTGCAGCCGCGTGGTACCGCGGCGGCGCCGGCGTGCGAGGTGATCATCACCGGTGACCTGCGTCCTGGGTTGCGCGCGAACCTGCGGCTGGATCGATGGCTGATCGCGCTGGCAGGCCTGACGGGCGGTATCGGAGCGACCGTCGCGACGGCGGGGGCGACGGGTGGTGCGGGCCTCGTGGCATATGCGATGGGCGCGGTCGGCGCGTGCATCGCGACGGTGAGTTGTTTCGCGTGGTACCGCTGGTTGTTCCGCGAGGCGTTGGCGAAGGCAACCGAGCAGCTCGGCCTCATGCTGCAGGGGGTGGAGCAGCAGTTGGCGACGCAGCGGCTGTTTCAGGGGGAAACGGAGGGGCGCTGAGGGGACGACGGCGTCCGATCCGCACCGCGCAACCAGTACACGATGAGCCCGCACGGCTGCCCAAGAATCGGCGGCCACCACGCATAACGCTGATACTGCGGCGGCACGTCGCGGTGTTCAGGATAGTACTCGATCGCCACGACGTCGTTCGGCTCCCAGTAGCCGTCGGCCTTCCGCTCTTCTTGCGCGAGCCACATGGGCATGTTGCCGTTGTAGATCGCGCGCAGACAGCGGCTCGGCACGGGGCCGACGTCCCAGCCAGCACCGTCCGGCTTCATGCGACGGCGTAGGCCGGGAAGGCCATCGAGCATGTCGGCCCAGTCCCGCGGCTGCATCGCACGGAGCTCGCCGGCGTCGCGGAAATATCCGATGCCACTGTCGCGTCGGCACTCGAACCCGCTCAGCGCGAACTCCGCGCACTGCCGGCGATCCGTGATGACGCGCGCCGCGAGGCGCTGCGGGAGCCGCTCCATGCGCACGGTGATGCGCTCGGAGCCAGTCGATGGCACGCGAACGGTGTCGATGAACTGCCGAAACCCGATGAGCCGCGCTTTGACCTCCACACGTCCGCCGGTTCGGAGGCGCACGGTGAAGCGGCCGGTGGAGTCGGTGCGCACACGGATGCCGCTGGGGCCGATGATGATGTCGGCTTCCGGCAGCGGCCGTCGCACGGAGTCGGTGACGATGCCGATGAGGGTCTGTGCGGCAAGGGGCTCGGCGGCGAGGGCGCAGAGGAGCCCGCAGAGCGGGAGTAGGCATGCGCGCATGGACGTCCGGCGAGTGGTGATGGCGTCAGGGCCCTGAAGGCGCAACCTTCTCGAACCGCCAAGGCCCGCACCATCCATTGACTTCCAAGGTACCGACGGACGTCACGCGAAGTTCCTCATGGTCAGGATGTTCAGCGCCGGATCCTGCGACCACCCGCCGACCTTTGTGAGCTACCGCCCAGAGCACCGAGGAGCGTGTCGCAACTGGACACCGCGAACGCGCCAGCGAGGAATCGTGCGGAGCAACAGCGTCGGGTGGTGCGTCGATTCCTCACCGGATCGCCTTGAGTCGCGCCGTGAGATTGAGCGTGAAGACATTGCAGTCGCCCTCGCGCACGAGCACGTCCGAGCGGCGCCAGTCTTGGTATCCGGCACGTCGCACCGTCACCTGATACCTCCCGGGGCGCTCGATACTGTGCGGCGTCACCAACGGCATCGAGTTCTGGTCGAGTGCGTCTTCTGGCACGGTCACCGAGTCGACAAAGCTCCCGTCCACGAGCACCAAGGTCGAGCCCGCGGCGATGGGGGCACCCGTCGCCGCATCGCGAACGGAAACGGAGATTGCCGGGTAGCCGACAAAATTGCAGAAAGTCACCGGTGGGTCGATGCACCCCGCGGCGAGGCTGAGCGTGGTGAGCAGCCCGACTGATGCGAGGGACCGTCCGAGTCGCATATATCCTCCCCGAAGAGACACCACGACATACTCAGTCGTCCCTCGCGGCGTCACCGAACCGCTGGGCACCGCCGTGAGGCGTCAGCCACACGACCCCGACCGGCTGGCCGGCTTCCATGAAATCGAATCGCCGGAGTGCGATTCCCTCGAATACGGCGCGGGGCGTTCCCCGCACCCGCGCACCCGACCGATGCAACTGCACCACCAGAGCGGCGTCGGAGCAGACAGCCCGGATGCGCATCGAGTACGTCATGCAGATTGCGGTCGCGCCAAGTCGGCTCCAACTGGAGTTGAGCGGGCCGCGAGGCCTCTGCCGCTATCCCGCGGAGAGCTGAAGCTTGAGTCCGACGTGCGTCGCTTCGAATCCCAGTCGTTCATAGAATCGCCTCGCGTCGGCGCGCGTCGCGTCGGTGGTGAGTTGCACCAGGGAGCAGCCGGCCTGCGTCGCGCGAGCGATCGCGTGCTGCATGAGCGCTTCCCCGATGCCGGATCCACGCTGCGCGCTGGCGACCCGAACGCCTTCGATCTGTGCGCGGGTCGCGCCGAGTCGGCTGAGCCCGGGGATCAGGGTCAGTTGCAGACAGCCGACGACTTGGTCTGCGATGACGGCGACCAGGAGTTCGTTCCCCGTCTGTGCCTCCATCGCGGCGAACGCGGCACGATACGCGTCTGCCAGCGGCTCGGCGACCCGTTCGCGCGTGGCGCCGAGCGGATCATCGGCGAGGAGCCGAACGATCGCGGGCAGGTCTTCTTCGGTCGCGCGACGAATGAGCATGGTGAGTGAGTGGAGCGAGGACGGGCGTCCGCTGTGCCGTGTAGCATGGGCCGCCACTCGTGTGTTCGCCAGTGCGACGGAAACTGCGTGCCCATTTCAGCCGACGCCGAACCCAGACAGCAATCGGGGACGAGAATCCCGAGCCACGCGTCTACGACGACGCCATCGCAAGGAACGTGAGCAGCGCCGTGAAGAGGACGAACGCGGCGAAGAGACTCTTGCTGCCCGCCGGCACGACGGTGGTCTCGCCCCGCACATCGGGTGCACTGGAGCGCACCACGAACCCGGGGCGGCCCTCCAAACAGTCGGACGCGCCTCGCGGCCGACGGTCGCTCCACACGCGTGCGAACTCGAGCGTGTCTCCCTCCATCGATGACACGGTCCCGGTGATGCGAAGCACCTGACACGAGTTCGCTGCGGTGTCGGCGCGAGCGCGCACGTGCACGAGGAATGGCGTGGGTGAGACGAGCTGCACCGGCAGTGGTGTGACCGGATATCGGCGCGTGGTCGCGCACGCCGAGACGAGCAGCGCGGAACCGAGGAGCACGAGACGGCGAAACGCGCGTGGGCTGGTCATGAGTCTCGTTGGCGAGTGGAGTGCATGCGACGGACGTCAGTCGAGCGCTTGCGTCAATACCAAGACGAGTGTGCCGATCGCCGTGAGCACTCCTGTCACGACGACGAGCACAGCGGTGCGGCCGTTGTTCGCCTTCGCGGTCTCGCCCTGCAAGTCGGGTGCGCTGGACAGCACCAAGAAGCCCGGCCGCCCCTGAAGGCAATCGTCGGCGTCGCGCGGTCGCTGATCACTCCAGACACTGGCGAACTCCATCGTGTCGCGCCGCACGGCAGACACGGACCCGGTGAGGCGAAGCACGGCACAGGATGTCGCAGCGGTATCGGCGCGCGCACGCACGTGCACCAGGAACGGCGTGGGAGAAACGAGTCGGACGGGGAGCGACGCGGTCACGGGATATCGACGGGTCGTCGCGCATCCGGCGAGGAGCAGCATCGCGGTGAGGCTCACAAGACGAAAGGTCGCTCGCCGCTGGGTCATAAGCCTCGGTGGGGAAGGGACCCCTCATCCCTCCATCAGTCGGATTCGCCGCATCGCGAGTCCCGTCGTCACCCCCAACACTACACCGCCCAACACCACACCGCCAACGAACATCGCCAGCTTCACCCCGTTGCCCACGCGGAGTGAGCGACTGAACGCGTCCACGCCGTTCGTCACCGCGACCGACAGCGCGTACCCCGCGAAGGTCGCCGGGATCCACGCCGTGGTCCCACGGCATCGCGCCGCGAGCAGTTGTGCCTGCACCATCCCCACGAGCAGACCGCCCACCGTCACCGCCCACTGCAACGAGTAGCCGATGTCCCACGCGCGCAGCTTGGCCACATCGAAGAACGCGAACGGGATCGCGAGCACCAGCATGGTGGCGATCGTCCATCGCCACGCGCCGCCCAAGGTGTCGCGCAACGCGCGCCCCTGCATCCACCCCACACCAAGCCCCATCCCCGCGCCCACGAGGAACTGCGCGCTTTCGATCTCGAGTGCTTCACCTGCCGTCGCCATCAACGCGATCAATGGCACGCCGAGCAACCAGCCGAGCAGGGTCACGCGCGTCCAGCGCGCGAGAGAAATCGGAGCCGTGCTCGGTGAGGGCGTCGGCGAAGGCGTAGGCGTAGGCGAAGGCGTCGGCGTGGTCGTCGGTGTCGGCATCGGTCGGGGGCGCGGCGCGCGCGGTCGGAGAGAGCGCAGGGCCTGTGTGCCCCGCACCCATCGATGCGAGAATCATGGCGCTGACCTGACGGCGTCTCTTGTACAGGAATCCCGGAACTTCCGTGCGGAGTTCTTCCGACGCGCGGCGACCGTCGCCGCTATGGATCGACCACGAACGGGATGACGGTGAGCGAGCCCTGCATGGGCACTTGGAGCCTGCGAAACTCGCCGCTGTCGGCAGAATACTCTATCCGCACCTGTGTCACACCGATGAGCCCATAGGCGCACACCCAGAACAGTCCATCGGTGCCCACATGAAAGGTCTCGCCAACTTGGTCCCATTCACCACCCGTGATCAGCTTCTTCGCCCGGACGATCCCCGGCGTGACGAGCGCGCCATCCGTGCGGCGCACGCGGCCGATGATCCACGGGATGGTGTCGGTCGTGCGCGTCGGGACCACGCGCCGCTGCGCGCAGAAATCCAGCATCTTCGGCGGTACCTGCGGCACGATGAACGTCGCGACATGCAGCGAGTCACGGTGGGCGTCGAAACGGACGCCGGTCGGCAGCACCAGATCGATCGGCGCGAGTCGCGGGTCGAAGACGACGAGCGAGTACGGACCGGGCAGCAATCGCTCCATACGCGCGCTGCCGGCGGTATCCGTCGTCGCCCGATAGTCGGTTCCGTCGAGTCGCAGCTTCACGTCGGCCATGGGCTGGCGCTCCTCCGACTGCGCCACCACGCGGAGTGCGCCGAGTGGAGCCTGGTACGTGCCCTCGGGCCACCGCACCGACGCGACCTCGCCGCCGGTCTCGCTGATGTGCACGCGGTCGCGCAGGACAGGGCGTCCACGGCCGAGCGAGCCCGGAAGGGTGTCCAAGGAGATGCCGACCAGGCGGAGTCGCCAGCGATCGACGAGCACCAAGCCGTTCGTCAGGGCCAAGAAGCTGATGGTTCCGCCCGGGCGACGCATGGCGAGCTGGCGCGGAAGCCCCACATACTCGAACTCGACCTCGCGCAGCTCACGCCGTGCGGTGTCCACCCACACGGTGCCTTCGATGTTCACCTGACCGCGCTTCCTGATGCCCTCGGCGGGAAAGAATCCGAGTCCGACCTGAGTGGGCCGTGCGGCGCTCGGCGATGCGAGGCGTACACAGTAGGCGTTCACGAACGCATCGTCGAGGAAGACGTCGGCGTCCGGCGCATGCATCACATTGCCGCGGTCCGGCGTCTCTTCGAGGAATCCACGCTCGGCGAGTAGCGCGGCGGAGGGCGCAGTGGTGAAGGTCGTGCTCGCGGCGGAGGTCGAGTCGACCCAGACGCGCTGTGAGTCGGGGCGCTCGCCGTCCTCGAGTGTGCGCTCGTACCGGAGGCGCACCGCCGACACGGACTTGCCCTCGCGCGAGACCACAGCCGCGAGGAGCCCGTCGCGCGCTTGGTCGAGCAACGCCAGTGCGCGGCGGGCGTCCGAGCGGACTGGGCAGCCGTTCCCCATGACGCGCACGGGGTCCAGTGCGACGGGGATGCGCTGCATCACGATGTCGGCGCGCCCCACGTCGCCGCGCTCGAGTTCGGTGCGCGAGAAGGTGCGGGGCACGTAGCCGATGCGCACCACGCGAACGGTGCGCGCGTTCGCATCGAGCACGAGGGTGAAGCGGCCGCCCTCGGCGGAGAGGGTGCGGGCGAGCGTCCGCCCGTCGGCGGAGAGTTGCGTGAGCACGGCGCCGGCGACGCCCAGCTGGGTGGGCGCGTCGATGATGCGGCCGGCGAGGCGTTGGGCGGAAGCGAGCGCGGGAAGGTGAAGCAGGGCGAAGGCGCAGGCGAGCGCGAGCAGGGCTCGGGCCGTGGTGCGCGGCGTCGGCGTTTCGCTCATGGCATTACCATACCCTCAAGATGCCGAATCGGCGATGTCGCCGTAACTTCGGCGGAACCCCGACCCGACCGAACCGTCATGCGACGCATTCCGTTCCGCTGGCTCCTTCCGTTGCTCCTTACTACGGCGCTGCCCGCTTATTCGGCAATCCGAGCGCAGACGCCCGGCGGCCCGCGCAGCACGACGTACGCGCAGCTCCTTACGCTGTTCACCGACTGGCGCCGCTTCGAGCTTCCGCCGCGCATCGATGGCGCGCCCGACTACTCGCCGGCCACCAACACGCGCCGCCTCGCCGCACTCAAGGACATGCAGGCGCGCCTCGCAGCCATCGACACCAGCGGCTGGTCGGTGCCCGAGCAGGTGGACTGGCACCTCGTGCGCGCCGAGTTGAACGGCATGCAGTATCACCTCACGGTGCTGCAGCCGTTCGCTCGCGACCCGGCCTACTACGCGTCCGTGCGCGCTGACGAAAGCGACACGCCGGCCGAGGAAGGACCGACCATCCACTACGCAGTGCGACTGTGGCAGTATCCGGTGTGGCCGCGCACGGTGCTCGACCGGCCGCGCGCACTCACCGCCGATGAAGCCGCGCGACTTGCCGCGGAACTGCGCTCGGTGCCGCCGCTGCTTCGTCAGGCGCGGGTGAACCTCGCGGGCTCCACCGCGCGGGATCTCTGGGTGGGCGGTGTGCGTGCGTTCGAGGAGCAGCTCGAGGTACTCGAACAACTGCGCGGCAAGGTCGCCGGTAGCTCGGCGGAGCTCACGCGTTCTATCGAAGATGCCGAACGCGCCACGCGCGACTTCGCGCAGTGGCTGCGCGACGAGGCGCCTAAGCGCACAGGCCCCTCGGGCATCGGCAAGACGCAGTACACCTGGTACCTGCGCAACGTGCTGCTGATGCCGCTGTCGTGGGAGGACGAGGTCACCATCACGCGGCGCGAGCTCATGCGCTCGCATGCCTCGCTCGCGCTCGAAGAGACGCGCAATGCCGCGCTCCCGCCCATGCCGGTGGCGGATTCGCCCGAGGCCTACGCTGCGCTGCAGGAGCGGGCGATCGGCCGCATGATGCGCTTCCTGAATGACAAGCAGTTCACGACGGTGGAGCCGTGGTTCGAACGCGCACTGCGCGAGCGCATGCCGCCCTTCGCACCCGAAGCCACACGCAACTTCTTCTCGCAGGGCAATCATCGCGACCCGCTGCCGCTCTGGAGCCACCTGTGGCACTGGTGGGACAACATGCGCATCCGCGTGGCGCCACACCCGAGCCCCATCCGTCGCGCGCCGTTGCTCTACAATGTGTGGATGAGCCGCGCCGAGGGCATGGCGACGGTGATGGAGGAGTGGATGATGCACGCGGGGCTCTACGACGACAGCCCGCGCTCACGCGAGATCGTGTGGGTGATGCTCGCCGCGCGCGCCGCACGCGGGCTCGGCAATCTCTATGCGCACAGCAACGAGTACACGATGGCCGAGGCGGCGGACTTCCACGTGGCGTGGACACCGCGCGGGTGGATGCGGCGGGATCCGCTGCTCGGGTTCGAGCAGCATCTGTACCTTCGGCAGCCCGGCTATGGCGCCGCGTACGTGACCGGCGGGCGCTTGATGGAGGAAGTGATGGCGCAGCGGAAGCGTCAGCTGGGTGCGGCGTTCACCATGCGACGCTTCTTCGATGAGGTGAACGGGGCGGGGATGATTCCGGCGTCGCTCATCTATTGGGAGTTGACGGGGGATGATCGGATGGTGCGGGATCTGGGGCGGGCGACGCCGTTGCCGCCGATGTGACGACCGCTGCATCCAGAGTGCGCCGACGCGCGAACACTCCCGTACACCGAGCGCCGGCCCCCACCCGCTCATCACTGCGGTCCACACTCTGGAGGTTGGTCATGCTGCTCGCTCGCGCTGCATTCGCTCGATTCACCACCGCCGCGCTGTTCGCCGGCGCGGTGGTGCTCTCACCCCTCGGCTCGTCGCTCGACGCGCAGCAGACGAACATCGTCCGCACCGCCCGCGCCGCGGGTTCGTTCAGCACGCTGCTCGCCGCGCTCGACGCCGCGAACCTCACCGAGACGCTCTCCGGCGGCGGCCCGTACACCGTCTTCGCGCCCACCGACGAGGCGTTCAAGAAGCTCCCGCCCGGCACGGTCGAAGCGCTGCTCGAACCCAAGAACATCGACAAGCTCCGCGCGATCCTGCTCTATCACGTCGTCCCCGGTCGCGTCCGCAGTGCCACGGCCCGCACGCTCTCCTCGGCGACCACGGTCGAAGGCCGCGATGTGCGCGTCAGTCTCAGTCGCAACGGTGAGCTCCGCATCAATGAGTCGAACGTGGTGAAGACCGACATCGGCGCGAGCAACGGCATCATCCACGTGATCGACGCCGTGCTGCTCCCGCCCGACAACAGCAAGCCTGAGCGCGAGACGTACACGTTGTCCACGGATCGCAACGCGGGCTCGTCCACGGCAACGTCCGCCGCGCGCGACCTGATAGATCTCGCCATCCGTCGCGGCGTCCCGCTCTACAACGACGGCCAGGAGTCGGCGACCGCCGCGATCTACGAAGTCGCCGCAAAGGGTGTGCTCGCGCTCGACACGCAGTTGCCCTCGGGCGTGCGGACGGCTCTCGAGCGCGGACTGCGCGAGGCGGCGCGCACGCACGACGACTCCGACCGCGCCTGGACGCTGCGCCGTGCCCTCGATGACGCCGCGCGTGCGCTCAACGGCCGTCGCATGATGAGCGTCGATCAGCGCTGAACCGATCGACCACCCGCGCGGTCATCGCTGGCGCTGTGCGCCCGATGACCGCCGCGGGGCAGGCGGCGCCGGCGGATCGATCTCCGGACCGAAGCAACGCCCTCGGCCCGCACGCTTGGCGGCGAGCAGTCGTTCATCGGCGAGCCCCACCAGGATGTCCGGCGCCTTCGCGGCCCCCAACCCCGCACTCTCGGCGAAGAAACGATCGCCCGGTGTGCCGGCGACACCCGCCGAGTAGTTGAGCGCGATGGACCGACCGTCACTCAAGGCGATGGGCGTGGCGACGAGGGTGGCGCGCAAGGACTCGATGCGCGCGAGTGCGGCCTCGGGTGTGGTGCCCGGCATCAGGACCACGAACTCCTCGCCACCATAGCGCGCGACGATGTCGGTGCGTCGCATCGACTGCAGCAACAGATCGGCGACGGCGCGGATGGCCTGATCACCGCGCGCGTGCCCGTGTTGGTCGTTGATCGACTTGAAGTGGTCGATGTCGAGCAAGGCGAGCGCCAGCGGCTGGCCGGTGCGCGAGGTGACCTCGACGACCTGCTGCAGCGCATTGTCGAAGTGACCGCGATTGAACACGCCGGTGAGCCGGTCGCGCGCGGCGAGATAGAGCAGCCGCTGCGCGCGACGCACGATGGTGACCGCGACCACCGTCGCGATGCAGAGCAGCAGCAGACGCACCGCGAGATCCACGGGCAGGTACGGTCCCGCAGCAGCGATGAATGCGGGATCGTGCAAGTCGTAGTTAGCGAGTCCCACTGCCCACATCGCAGCGTACTGCGCGAGCGCCAGCACCCCCGCGACGATGCAGATACGCGCGTCGTAGCGCAGGCTCGTCGCTAGGATCGCGAGGAAGTACATCTCGAAGGTGACCTTCGAGTTGAGCGCGACCAGCGGCGAAGCCACGATGAAGAAGCTCACCAGACCCAGCGAGACCACACTCACGTCGAAGATGCTCGACGCGAACCCGATCCACGGCCGCCACGTGCGGCGCTCGACGTACCACCAGATACCCAGCGCGATCACGTTCGCCGCCAGCGTCACGACGAAGCCGGTGCGGAACATCGGCAGGGTGGGGTCCTGCACCAGGTTGTAGATGGGCGCGACGAGCAACAGCGCCATCACCAGCACGCGCACCCGCGCGACGACCGTCTCGCCTTCGATACCAGCCGCGGAGAGGGCGGGGTCGGGGCGTTCCCAGAGTCGCGGAGTGGTCGCGACGCTGGCGGTGCCGAAGGCGGGTGTGAAGGGGCGAGCGGGTGTGGTCACGGCTGGTGGGTCGTAGGTGTCGGGCAGTAACGCGCCATGCGCCGGTTCGCCTCCCTCCTCGTGACGCTCGTCGTACTCTTCAGCGCGATGGCGCTGGCTCCGCTGCCTTCCCCTGCGCAGGACGGAGGGCTGGGCGAGTTCACCGGTCGTTATGTCTTCGATACCGCGCGAAGTGACCTGATCGCCGTGCGGGTAGACGAGGCGGTCAAGAAGATGAACTTCATCAAGCGGCCGATCGCGCGGAATCGCCTCATGCGAGTGAATCGCGCGTCACCCGTTCTCGAGTTCCGCTTCCACGGGGACACGGGACGGCTGGTAGTGCCCGGTGAGTCGCCCATCCCGCTGGTGCTACGGGGGCCGGACGCGAGCTGGACCAACGCTGACGGTGAGCGGTTCGTGGTGAAGACGACCGTGACCAAAGGGGCTCGGCCCATACTGATCGT
>JADYYN010000177.1 GCA_020853635.1 Gemmatimonadaceae bacterium | reverse complement strand
TCGATTTCGCGCTCATGACGCTTCAGGAGGCAGAAGGGTTCCCGTTTGCCTTACAGCTTGTTCGGGATCGCGTGTATCCCGAACGGCAGTCAAACTTGCGCGCAGCCTACCGCAACTTCTGGTGGCGATTCGGTGAAGCAAGGCGCGGCTTGCGTGATGCCGTCGCGCTGCTACCCCGATTTGTTGCGACATCTTACGTCGCGTCCCATCGAGTGTTTCGTCTCGTGGACCGGGTGGTTGCTCCCGACGACACGATCGTCGTTGTTGCCTGCGACTCCGTTGCCTTGGTTGCCATCCTCTCGTCACACATCCATGCTACTTGGGCGGCAGCGGCCGGGGGGAAGCTCGGTGTTGGCAACGACCAGCGGTGGAATAAGTCGCTCTGCTTCGAGCCATTCCCGTTCCCAGTACTGAATCGTCTGGAGTCGGGGCATTGGGTCGGCACGATGGCTCGTATCGATCAGCATCGCGAGTCTGCACTTGCGAGTGACGACCGCGTCACTATCACGAAGATCTACAACGTCGTCGAGAAACTTCGTTCCGACACCCCCCTCACCCCCGCCGAACGCACCATCCACGAGCTCGCCGCCTGCGGAATCCTCCGCGACCTGCACGACGAGCTCGACCGCCTTGTCGCCGAGGCCTACGGCTGGCCTTGGCCCATGGAGAAGGAGGAGATCCTCGAACGACTCGTCGCGCTGCACGACGAGCGCATCGAGGAGGAGAAGCGCGGGCTCATCCGGTGGCTACGCCCAGACTACCAGATCCCACGCTTCGCGCCCGAGCAGGCCGCGGCCACCCTCGCGCTCGACGAGACGCCAGCGGCCAAGCCGAAGCGAGGCAAGAAGGCGAAGGTCGGCGAGGCGCCGACCGCTCCCCAAGCGAAGATGCCCTGGCCAGCGACGGTCGTCGAGCAGATCACGGCAATCACGGCCGCCCTCGCCCAACGACCGCAGAGTGCCGGCGAGCTCAGCGCAGCGTTCGCCGGCGCGTCCTCGGCTCTCGTCGCGCGGCACCTCGAGACGCTCGCGCTCATGGGAGAGATCGCGCTCGCGGCTGACGGCCGGTATCACCCGGTGCGGCGCGCGGCCTGACTCTAGCGACGGCTGCCCCGTTAGGGGACCAAGGTCTATGATCCGAAACCCAGCCCAGATAGCCGCAGTTCATGAGAGCGGCCACGCCGTTGCCGCCCTTCACTTGGGCGTGCAGTTCGCGGCTGTCGAGTTGAAGATCGAAGGATTCAATGGCACGTGGTACTGCGGTGGTCGCCTCAAGGGAGCCCAACTCCCTGAGCAGGCGGACAACCAGCGTCTGTGGATGCAGCTCGTTGTGATCATGGCCGGGTATGCGTCGGTGTCACTTCTCTTTCCGCCGACGGATTTCTCTGTTCGTCAGTTCACGGATACCGACGACCGCGACTACGGCGCTGCCGTCGACATTCTTGGCTCAATGCAGCCACCTGTCCTCAACCCGCGAGAGCTCGAAGCCGCCATGGAGCGAGCATGGCATGACGCTCGGCGCGTGGTCGAGGCGAGCTGGAGAAGGATGACCACCATCGCTGACGAACTGATGCGCCTGAGTCATCCGAACGGGGAAACCACGGCGTGCCACATCGTGCTGACGCCTCAGGATCTTTCGCGGCTCTTGTCTGCTGTCGGCTAAGCTTCGACGCGCCTTCCCTGCCTTTTAGGGTAGCGTGCCGGCGGTCCCGTCATCATCGTACGTCTGAGGTTGCCGTGAGGGCAAACCCGTATCCGCTTCCTCGGCCACGGCACGACTCGACCCCACGCGGAGGACAAGCACATGCGACGTTCCCGCTTCGCCCTCGCCACCCTCGCGCTCGCACTCAGCATCACCGCCGCGCCCTCGTCTGCGCGCGCCCAGCCCACGTCGCCAGACGCGACCCGCACACTACTGATCGGCGCGGCCGACGGCGACGACGCCTATCTGTTCTCGCGAATCTCCGCTGCCGTGCGACTGTCGTCCGGCATCATCGTCGTGGCGAACCAAGGATCCAGTGAGCTGCGGTGGTTCTCGCCCACCGGACGATGGATCCGGTCACGCGGGCGACAGGGAGACGGTCCCGGGGAGTTTCGCGGGCTCCGACGGTTCCTCCGACTGCCCGGCGACTCGCTCCTGGCAGAGGACGGACTCAGTGCGCGGATGACGTTGTACGACAGTGCCGGCGCACTCGCGCGCAGTTGGAACATCGCCGAGGCGGCTGCGTCGGTCACGCCGCCACCGCTCGGTCGGCTGCGCGATGGCTCGTTCGTCGCACTTGCGGAGCGTGCGCTCGCACGGCCGCCGGGCTACACACGGTTTGAGGCGAGTGTGCTGCGGTATCGCGACGGAAAGATCGTCGACACGCTGCTCACGAGTGTGGGCGGTGAATGGTTCACGGTCGGGTGTGGCACACAGCAGTCGCCCGGATTGTGCGGGGTGGGCGTGCCGTACGGTCTGCGGTCGCTGGCGGCGACGGCCGGACCGTTCGTCTACCTCGGCAACGGCGAGCGGTACGAGGTGCAGCGGCTCGACGTACGCACGCAGCGGGTGGACACACTGCGACGTGATGTGCCGGCCAGGCCGCTGAGTGCGGCGCGGCGGGCGGCGTTCATTGATAGCGTGAGCGGGATGGTGACTGAGGCACGGCGTGAGTTGGCTCGGCAGCGCTTCGCGACGGCACCGGTGCGGCGCACGATGCCGTTCTTCGAGTTGCTCGCGACCGATGATCGTGGCAACCTGTGGGTGGCGCGGCCGCAGGAGCGCACGGGGACGGTGCGGGAGTGGGATGTCTTCTCGGCAGAGGGGCGCTTTGTTCGGACGGTGATGCTTCAGGCATCGCTGGTGGTCACGGCGATCGCTGAAGGGTATGTGGTTGGGGTGACGCGGGATGCGGATGGGGTTGAGTTTGTGGCGGTGTATCGGCTGCGGTGACCCTCTGGGACGGCGCGTTAACTCCCCCGCACCTGCCGCGCGCGGAACTCATCGACCGGCAGACCGCCGATCCCCCAGTCCGCCAGCTCGACTTCGTCGATGACCACGAACGTGGTCGCCGGGCTCTTGTCGAGCACGCGCACCATGAGGTCGGTCACTCCGGCGATCAACTCAGCCTTCTGCGCCTGCGTCGCGCCTTCGCGCGTGATCTTGATGTTGATGTATGGCATTGGATTGGTAGTTGAGGCTCGATGAAGGATGTGACCGCGTCACGCTGAAGGACGCAGGTCGAAGTGGAATACCTTGGAGATGATCTGCCAGCGATCATCCGTGCGGATGAGTGTCAGGAAGTCCGTGAAGAACTTCGGCCCGATCGCACATTCCGCGTGCACGAAGGCGAGTGCCGGACCGCCGAGCGTGATGGAGACGATCCGATCATGCCGCGGTTCGCCGCGGCTCGCGGGCGACGGCCGCGCGTCGACGATGGGGAAGTACTCGGGCATCGTCCTATGCACCAACGTCTCCTCAGTGGGGCAGACGTAGTGCGCCATTGGATGGAACACCCGCGCGAGACGGCGGGAGTCGCTGAAGTGCAATCCGTCGAAGTACTCAGTCACTACCTGCGTGATCTCGGCGTGCGCATCGCTCATGTCATGCACCGGCCGTGACGTGGGAGCCACTGCGCCACTTGAGCGCGGCCTCGGCCACGCGTACGCCGAGGTGTTCGGCGGTGGCACGATCCGACGCGGGAGGCGCGAGCTCCGGCGGTTCATCGGCATTCGATTGGGCCATGGCGCCGAGGAACCCGGCGAGTCGGTTGAGGTCGTCGGGCGAACCGTGGCTGGTGTGATTCCCTGGCAGCAGTCCGAGGCCGACCCAGATCATCCCATGCTGCATCGCGAACAGATTGAACTGCTGCAGCGTGTTGAGCTTGTCGCCGTTGTATCCGGCGGAGTTGGTGAACCCCGCCGCGAGCTTGTCCTTCCATCGTTGCTCAGCCCACCGCGATGCGGTCGCGTCGAGGAATGCTTTGAACTGGGCGGATGCACCGGCCATGTAGGTCGGCGCGCCCAGCACGATCGCGTCAGCTTCGTCAAGCGTCTCCCAGTGCGTCGGGTACTCCTCGATGGGGATCAAGACGGCATCGATGTGCTCCACACGCGAGGCGCCGCGATGGACCGCCTCGGCTTGCACCTTGGTATGCCCGTATCCGCTGTGATAGACGATCGCGACCTTCGCCATATGTGGGTCCTCGTGTTGAGTGCGTGTGCGCAGCGCGCCGTGGTGCGGCTGTTGCGACGAGGACAAGCTGGTTACCATTGGTAACCGCAATCAAGGTCTGACGAAAGAATCGGGTTACCTCGCGGTAACCGGAGCGATGCCATGCCCGTGCCGATGCGCAAGAACCGAGTGGTGCCTCCGCCCGCTGAATGCCCACTGACGGCATGCATGCGCGTGATCGGCGGCGCATGGAAGCCGCACATCATCTGGTATCTGCGCGACGGGCCGCGCCGATTCGGCGAACTGCGGCGTGATGCGAGCGGGATCTCGGCGAAGGTCCTCTCGGCGCGATTGGTGGAGTTGGAGGCGATGGGTGTGATCACCCGTCGCGCCAAGCGCACCTCGCCGCCGACGGTCGAGTACGCCCTCACGGAGGTCGGTCGCGAGTTGCAGCCGCTCATCGCGGCGATCGTCGACGTGGGGCATCGGTTGAAGTTGCGGTCCGAAAAGGCGAGGCCACTTCGCTGATTGTCCTAGGACGACCGAACCTCTGATCGGCTCGCTTCATCCAGTGTCCCATCCTCCAGATCCGCAATGAGGTCGAGTAGTCCCTCGGCCTCCCACGACTGATTGCGACGGCCTGTTGACGTCGGCACCAACACACCCGCCTGTTGCAGGATCTCGAACGCCTGATAGGTCGCAGGTTTCGATCGTTTGGTTGCTGCCGCGGCAATCGGAACCGTGATCATCGGATGCGCCGGCAGCACTTCGATGACTTCCCAGACGGTCGAGTCTGCCCTCGGGACCTCGGGGAGTTGACGTACCTTGGCTTCCCATCGGGATCGCAGCGCCTGAACCGCCTCCAGGTACCGCTTGGCCAAATGTGCGGAACGCGCGGTCGCATCGGCGAAGTATTCGATCCAGGTCGCCATCGAGTCGAAGCGAAAGCTCGTCAGTGCATCGATGTAGCGTGATCTCGTGGCGGCGATCGCGACGCTGATCGGGGGCACGTAGTAGGGCGCGATCCCACGGCGTTTCAACACGACATGCACGAGCGCACGGCCCGTGCGGCCGTTGCCGTCCGCAAACGGATGGATCGTCTCGAACTGTGCATGGACGATCGCCGCCTGTACGAGTGGCGACAGCAGATCGGCGTTCACGTCCGCGCAGAGATCCTGCAGCAGCGGCTCGACCTCCTCCGGCGGCGGTGGGACATAGTCCGCGCCGCAGGGGTTATAGTCGTTCCCGCCGATCCAGTTCTGGTTCGTTCTTATCACGCCCGCGATCTTCGCGTTCGTGGCTCTTTCCATTAGACGGCGATGGATCGCTGTGATCTGATCGATATCGAATGTCGATGCCGCCGCTCCTTCGTCAACCGCCAGCACCATCGCATCGATGTTCGCCAGGACTTCAGCTGCAGTTGTGCCAACCTTCTGCCCCGAATCCGTTTTCGCTTCTGCGCGCGCCAGCTCGCGAACGCCCAGTTGCATTCCCTCGACCTTGGACGACGCGATCGATTCGGTCCGCAGGAGCAGGCGAGCGAGCGGGCCCAGCGCGTTCCCACCTGCGGCGTTGAGTGCGCGGATCGCCCCTTCTGCTTCCGACACGAGGCCGGTGAGGGTCGCGCTCATCGTGAACTCGATGTCGGCGATTCGATCGGGGATGAACACGTCGTACCTGCACGCCCGCTTGTACTTCGCGGGCGCGTAGATCGCGGGATTGGATTGCCAGATTTTCTGTACGAGCTTTCCCCTCATCAGTCGCCTCCTCGTTGTGCTGCTCGTTCGCTCGTTCCTTCACGGAGCACGATGCTTCTTTGTCGATGTACGATACTTAATGACATGCAGTAACCTTAATTAACGAGTGCTGTTAATTAAGCTTAGGTGTTAATCTTACATACATGGCGCTTATTTTCAATGCTACTAGCCGTTAGGTGAGAACGTTCTCATTCTGAACACGCGGAACGTTCCGCCGAGTCTTGGGTCGCACGGGGTGCCGCTCGCTGAGTGTGCCCACGGGAACCTCGCCCAGTCAGCCCGCCTTGGTCGAATAACGCGCTCCCCCTGCGTCCTCCTCGCCTTCGGACCCCCGTAATGGCCGCCCCCGCAGTCGCGCACATCAATCGCATCGGCACGGCGCTTCCGCCGAACGACGTCCACACCGCGTTCGTCGATTTCGTCGAGACGCTCATCACCGATCGGCGCGAACAGGTGATCTTCCGCCGGCTTGTGAATCGCTCGGCCATCGAACATCGCTGGAGCTTCTGCGCGCCCGTGCGGAATCCCGATGGGTTCATGGCCGACGCCGAAGGGTTCTATATCGCGGGTGACTTCCCGAGCACCTCGCGGCGCATGGCGCGGTTCGCGGCCACGGCGCCGGGGCTCGCCGAGCAAGCCGTCGCCGCGCTCGGCTTGTCCGCCGGTGAACTCGGCGGCATCACACACCTGGTGGTTGCGAGTTGTACCGGGATGGTCGCTCCTGGGATCGATCAGCTCCTGGTGCGGCAGCTCGGGCTGAATGCCTCGGTGGAGCGCACACACGTCGGCTTCATGGGGTGTTACGCCGCGGTGAACTCGCTGCGGCTCGCGCACCACTTCGTGCGTTCGGATCCTGCGGCGCGCGTGCTGGTGGTGAACCTCGAGCTCTGCAGTCTGCATTTCCAGGAGACGGGGCAGCTCGAGAGTCTGCTGGCGATGTTGTTGTTCGGCGATGGGTGTTCTGCCGCGTTGGTGACCGCCGAGGCACAGGGACTCGCGCTCACAGACTTCCGCGCCACCACCGTCGCCGACTCGGCCGAAGCGATCACGTGGGGTGTGGGTGACCAAGGGTTCGACATGGTGTTGTCGGGCCAGGTGCCGGCGATCCTGCAACGCGCGCTCGCAGGGCCGGCGGGCGCGGACCTGCTGCGTGGGCAGACGCCGGATACGTACGGCGTGTGGGCGGTGCACGGCGGCGGTCGCGCGATCCTCGATGCAGTGGAGAGCGGACTCGTGCTGCCGCCGGGCGCGCTGGACCGATCGCGCGACGTGCTGCGAGAGTGCGGGAACATGAGCAGCGCGACGATCATGTTCGTGCTGCAGCGGATCCTCAAGGACATCGGCGGCAGCGTGCCGCGCGGTGCGCCCGGCTTTGCGGTGGCCTTCGGGCCCGGTGTCGCCGCGGAGAGTTTCCGATTCGAGACGGTGGGCGGGTGAACGCCTATGTGATCCCGGCCGATGAGTCGCGCGCTGCGGTGGACTTCTCACAGCGTGCCGACGTGCCGGAGATCATGGATGACGATGCACTGGACGCGGTGGTGTATGCCGCGGTGATCGCGGACCTCGCGCGCGTGAACAGCATCACGCGCGCCAAACCGCCGACACTGCAGTGGCTGGAGCGCGTGTGTGCCACGCGGCGCACGCTGCGCGTGCTCGATGTGGGCTTCGGCCACGGCGACATGCTGCGCGCGATCGCCGTGTGGGCACAGCGACGCGGTGTGCACACGGAACTCGTCGGCATCGACATCAACCCACGCTCGGCGCCGGTGGCCGAGGCGGCGACGGATCCGGCGCTGGGCATTCGGTATGTGACCGGACGCGCCGAGTCGCTGGCGTGGGAGCCGGATGTGATCATCTCGTCGTTGGTAGCGCACCACATGTCGGGCGAGGAGCTCGTCGGGTTTGTGCGATGGATGGACGCGACGGCGCGTGTGGGGTGGTTGATCAACGATCTGCATCGGCACTGGGCGGCATGGATGGGGTTCCGTGCGCTGGCGGCAGTGTTCCGGTGGCATCCTATAGTCGCGCATGACGGTGCGGTGTCGGTGCGGCGGGCGTTCACGCGCGCGGATTGGCGTCGCGTGTTGAGCGAGGCTGAGGTGGCGGGCGAGGTGCGCTGGCATGTGCCGTTCCGCTGGACGGTCGCGTCCGTGCTGAGCTCATGAGGCAGTGATGTCGACGCCGGTGATCGTGGGTGGTGGGCTGGCTGGGGCCGCGGCGGGGATCGAGCTCGCGCGTGCGGGGCGTGCGCCGCTGTTGCTCGAGAAGGAAGCGGGCGCGCATGACAAGATCTGCGGTGAGTTCCTGAGCGGTGAGGCGGTGGCGGCGCTCACGGCACTTGGGGTGGATGTGCGCGCGTTGGGCGCGGTGCCGATCACCGAGGTGGAGGTGAACGCGGGGCATCGTCGAGTCGCTGCGCGTCTGCCGTTCACAGCGCAGAGTGTGTCGCGCCGCGTGCTCGATGCGGCGCTGCTGGAGCGCGCGAGTGCGGTGGGCGTCACGGTGCAACGCGGGGTCACGGTGCGTGAAGTGACCGCACGCGAGACTTCACGGGTGGTGGTACACACCAGTGTAGGCGAGATGCAGACGTCGGCACTGTTGCTGGCCAGCGGCAAGCATGAAGTGCGCGGCGCCGCGCGCGCCGAGGGGCCGGACGAGATCGGGTTCAAGATGTACTTCCGCGATGCGGCGCTCTCGCGTCGGTTGGCGGGCAGAGTGGCGGTGACGTTCTTCGATGGCGGGTATGCCGGGCTGCAGCCGGTGGAGGGCGGGCGGCTCAACCTGTGTCTGCTCATCGATGGCCCGCAGTATCGCGCGCTCGGCAGTTGGCCTGCGTTGCTGGAGCGACTCTGCCGTGTGCCGGCGTTGGCGGCGTTGGCAGGCGCGGAGGCGTTGTTGTCGCGGCCAATTGCGATCGCGCGTGTGCCGTATGGGCATTTGGCGGCGCAGGCGGATGACGGCCTTTGGCGGCTTGGCGATCAGGCGGCGGTGATTCCCAGCTTCTGCGGCGATGGGATGGCGATCGCGCTCGAGTCGGGGCGTCTCGCGGGGGCGATGCTGGCCGAGGGCGCGTCGGCGGCGGAGTATCAGCGTGCGTTGCTCATGCGCACGAGGCGGCCCGTGCGGATCGCGATGCTGGCGCTGCGGCTGACGCGGCGGCCGATCGGTCGGCTCGCGGCGATGGTGGGGTTGTCAGCGGTGCCGAGCGGGTTGGCGGTGCTGGCGCGGCTCACGCGGGTGGCGGATCCGCGTGCGGTGGTAGTGGCGAAGTAGGTCGCGATTGCGTGTGTGCGCCCGCTACCGACCGACCACCGCCTTCTCGATGCGCTCGATCATGCGTCGCACCGGGATTCCCTGTTGACCCGGCAGGATGTTCCACGCGTTGAAGACGATGATGACGTCCTTCTCGGGCAGCGCGATCGGGAACTGCCCGCCGAATCCTGAGCCGGCCCACGCGAACTTGGTGGGGTCGCTGGTGAGCGGGTAGAGCCACCACTTGTAGCCGTATCGTGCCGAGGTCGGTTGTGTGCCGGTGGCGATCTGCGGCGCGACGGATGCCTTGACCCACTCGGACGAGACCACGCGTGTCCCGTTCCACATGCCATCGTTGAGGAAGAGGTACCAGATACGGGCGAGGTCGCTGGCTTCGAGATACAGACCGCCCTCGGTGTCCGCCGGTCCCGACGGCGTGCGCTTCCAGTGCCAGCGGGTGATGCCGAGCGGGCGGAAGAGGTGCCGCGCGGCGTACTCCTCGACGTCCAATCCGGTGGCGCGGAAGAAGATGTGCGCCAGCAGCTGACTCTCGCCGCTGCTGTAGTTGAACTGCGTGCCTGGCTCGCGCGCCATCGGCAGGCTGATGACGTAGCCGCCCCAGTCGTACGCCGCCTCCATGATGCCACCGGTGTTGCGCGGGTCGATGTACGGGAGGCTCTCGTTCCAGTCGAATCCGCCGGTCATGGTGAGCAGGTGGCGGATCGTCATGCGCCGTTTGCGGTCGTCGATGTTCTTCACCGTAGTGGTGTCGAAGAACGAGAGCACCGGCGTGTCGAGGCTGGGGAACTCGCCTCGCGTCACCGCGGTACCGATCACGACCGACGTGACCGTTTTGGTGACCGACTGCAGGGTGTGCAGGTCGCCGCGCTGATACGTCGGATGCCACCAGGGGCTGAAGTAGTTGTACGGGCTGGTGACGTCGTGTGCGTTCTGCGAGTTCTTGACCTTCGCTGAGTCGCCGTAGGCGCGGTCGTAGTCCTGCGTGTAGCGTTTGTCGTAGGCGACGCGCCCATGACGGATGACCAGCAAGCGGTCGATGTAGCCGTAGCGACCGGCGACGATCTCGCGGTCGATGCTGTCGAGGACGGCGACGTTCATGCCGACTTGGGCGGGCGTCGTTGCGGGCCAGCCTTGGGCCGGGACGCCGCGCTGCGCGCCGACGGGGGCGGCGAGTGCGGAGAGGGCGAGGAGCAGGAGCGAGCGGGCGATGGGCGAGCGCATGTGTTTTCCTTGGCTAGCGGCGGGTGCTGACGCGATCAATCACGGTCCAACGAGTGAACCGCGCACGATGACGATCCGCGATCCGCTTCCGAACGCGAGGCCGTCAGTCCCGACTCGGATCACCGTGTTGAGTCCTGCCGCATCCGGAACCGTCGCCGTCCCGATGAGAGAGAACGTCTGGTGTTGATACGTCCGTATCTCGCTACCCACGAGCACGTGTACGCGGCCGAGCGGCACATCGGGGCGCAGCGGTCCCGCACTGGGCAGCGTGCCGACGGGGGCGAAGGTGGCATCGTTGTAGACGGTACCCTGGGTGGACCAGATCCGTGTGCCCGAGTGTTCGATGTCGCTGTTGAAGTTCCCGCTCGTTCCCACAGTCAACACCTCACGCAGGCCGTCATCGGCCACTGCGATGCGGCGCATGCCGAACTCAGTGGTCTCGTTGTTGAATCCGAACAGGTATTCGTTCGTGGTACCGACGGCGAGGCGATTGGAACCCGTGTGTCCCTGAGTCTTCGTCGGGAGACGCGTGTCACCCGAGAAGAGAACGACGCCTTCGTGCCGCGGGCTGAAGCCGAGGTTGCGGAGCGAGACGGCGAGCCGTGTCGAGGAGCCGGGCAGCACTTCGAGATCCTCCGCGCGCGTCGAACTCAGTCCCCCGTCGGGGAGCAGGAGGTCGATCTCCTTTTGGAACGTGGACAGACGGATTCGCGCGACGGCGTTGCTTCCATTGAGTGCCACGTAGAGGAACTCCCCATTCGCCGCGATCGCCATGCGTGCCGGCTCGCTGCCGACCACCAACGAGTCGATGACGGCACCCGTGACGGCGTCGAGCTTGAGCAACCGGTTCGCATAGGAGGCGGCAGTGCCGGGAATCGAGGCGTACAGCACGGGCCGCGTTGGATCGGCGATGATATGGTTGTTGACGAGATTGACGACGACCGGCGTGCCGAGGCTGGGCGACGGCGGCAGCACGGTCAGCGTGGATGCGATGGAGACGGCGTTGCGGGCGGGAGCTCGTACTCGTACGGCGATCGCCCCTGCTGACGAGAAGTCGGACGCTTCCATCTGTATGGAAGCCGAACTACCCGATATCACGGTGGTCGCGCGATCGACGCCGTTGATGCTGATCACCGCGTCGGATGGAAAGTCGGCGCCGGTGACCGTCAGCGTCTGCGCCGCCGCGCCGACGGCAACAGATGCCGGCGTGAGTGTGTTGATCGTCGGTGCGGGAACCACGATCCTGACGTCCATGGGGTCGGACGGTCCTCCGCCGGGCGCCGGATTGCTTGCGCGCAAGACACGGGTTCCGACGGTCGCGACCTCGTTGGAGGACAGGGTCATCTGCAACGTCGTGCTATCAACGAAGGTCGTGGCTCGCGCGGCGCCGTCCAGGAGCAAGACCGATCCGTTCACGAAGTTGTGTCCGCGGACCCGCACCGGTGTCGCGAGCGCACCGCGGACCACGGAGTCCGGGGTCAGCGACGTGATGACTGGAACGCGGTTCCGGACCTCGAACGCATTCCCGACCGTCTGGACACCGGACGGCTGTCGCACACGCAGCGTCAGCACTGTCGCGGCGCTGAGCAAGAGGCTAGGCGGTGTGACGCGGAGTTCTGTTGCGCTGATGAACGTCGGTTCGATGGTCGTCGCGTTGAGCAGGATGACGGAGTTCTCGTGGAATCCCGTGCCGGTCACCACGATCTCCGGCGGCGCGGCACCCACCAGCATGTTCGTCGGCGCGAGACCGGTGACGGTCGGAGCCAGGTACCCGACTCCGAGGACCAGCGTACCCGAGGTGCCGCCGCCGGGGGCGGGGTTGGTGACGGTGACCGACAGGGTTCCCGCACCCGAGAGGTCGCCGGCGGTCGGCGTGAATGTGAGCGTCGTGGGATTCACGAACGCGGTCGGCCGGTCGGCACCATCGACTCGCACCACGCTCTGCGCGACGAAGTCCTCTCCGGTCACGGTGATCGCTGCGGTCGTCTGCCCGAGCACGATGAACCCCGGAGTCAACTCGAACACGGACGGCAGCGGGTTCTCTTCCGGTGCCACGGTGTTCTCCGTGGTGCATCCCGCCGAGAGTCCGACGACGGCGGCGGCGAGGAACGTGCTGGCAATGCGAATGCGAAGACGAGTGGACCGTCGCAAGGGTACCTCACTACGATATTGGAGGGCGCGGAGCGATAGTCCACAAATCCTAACGTCCGGACCAGTGGCTGCCAATGCCGGGGGACGGTGACCCGGACATCTGTGACAGGACGCTATGCGATCACGATTTCGTTCGATCATCACGGTTGTCGTTGCGCTTTTGCTGCCGTCGGCGCTTGCGGGCCAAGACGTCTTCGGGGTGTTGCGACTCGATACCGCCAGCGCGCCGGCGACCGGGACGATGGTCGAAGCGACTCATCTGCGTGACGGTCGCTTCGTGGCGCGCACGATGGTCGGCGCCACCGGTACATGGCGTCTCCGACTCAGCACCGACCGCGTCGTGCTCCGCGCTCTTCGCATCGGGTTCGCGCCCCATGTGCTCGACACACTGGAGGTGGCGGTCGGCGAGACAAGAGAACTCAACGCCGTACTCTCCGGCACACCCGTGGTGTTGCCTGCCCTGCGGACCGCCGCCGACTCGCGCTGCCGCGTGCGACCCGATTCGGCCTCACTCGTCGCGACGGTGTTCCATCAGGCGCGCACCGCGGTTGCGGCATCGATGCTCGTGCCCGCGGATGGTCCCCTGTTGGCCCGCGTTCGACTCACCGAAGCCACGTGGACGGCCGACGAATCGCGCGTGGTCGAGTCCCAACAACGCGACTACGCAACCGACTCGCTGCGCCCGTTCGGCAGCGCCTCGGTGGACTCGCTGTTGGAGTTCGGCTTCGTCACGCGTCGGCAGGAGCGGGTGCCCGGCTCGAACCGCGGTGTGGATGTCGCCGTGGAGTATCGGGTGCCGAGCCTCGCGCTGTTCGTCGATGAGCGATTCCTCGAGCGGTACCGCCTCTTCTTCACCGAGCCGCCACGGGAGCACCCGGAGTGGATCGGCGTGGGGTTCCGCCCGGCGCGGCGGGAACGGACCACGCAGATCGAAGGTACGCTGTGGATCGATCGGGCGAGTGCGGAGCTTCGGCGGCTGGAGTTCGGGTATGCCGGCGTCGACGATTCACACGCGCAGGTGGACCCGGGCGGATGGCTCGAGTTCACGCGGTTGCAGACCGGTCACTGGTTCGTGCCGCGTTGGGCGCTGCGGCTCCCCGCGCTCGGCCAGTGGGTCGAGCGCTCGGCGCGGGCCACGGAGCTTGTCACGCTGCGCAACGTTCCGGTGGTGCGGATCGATGGGGTCGTGGTGGAGGTGACTTTAGGGTCGCGCGTGGTGTGCGCGCCGGCGCGGGAAGAGGGGTCGCCTTGCCGTCGGAGCGACTCGCCGTAGGCTATGCGGCGTGGGGCGGCATGACCGGGTTGGACGCCGAAGTCGTCATTTGCCCGACTTGTCGATGCGCGCAATCAACGTGCGCGCTTTAGACACGCCCTCCTCCAGGGTTCCGTTTCCTAAGCCGTACTCCTCCGAGAGCCTGAGGACTTCCTCGCGCCAGTGCTCATGCACCTCAAGCATGGGCGGCCACTCGTGGGTACCTCTCTTTGCGAAGACACTGAGGCAGACCAGCCGAAGCTCGGCCAAGTCATCGAGCTCTTCTTTGAGCAATAGCACATCCACGAGGTCCTTGGCTCGCTCGTTGCGCCGGCCCTCTCTGGGAGGATGTGTCATCCCGTGAATTTTCTGTGCAAGCTGGTGGGTCAGAGGTAGGCAAGGCACAGAGGCCGGTCCCGGGAGACGCAGCGGGGCGAGATCGATTGCGTTGATGTACTCGGGCGCGACGTCCGGAAGTTCTTCGCCTGCCAAGTCAACGGAAATCGTATTCCATGCGGTCCCCTCGTATCGGACCGCGATCTCGATGCGCCAGGCTCCGTTATGCAGGTCTCGCGGCTCTCCCTTCCGCTGGAACGTGAAGCCACCGTGTTCTCGCGGTTCACCGTTCTCCGGGACTAGTGAGCTATCGAACGACTGCACCAGGTCGCCTGCGCCGTGAATCACGAGATCGATGTCATCGGTCGCTCTCGGTGTTGGGTGAAGCCTCAACTCCAGAGCGACGCCGCCCTTCACAGTCATCGCCGCGCATCCATCCTCTTTCGCAGCCTTTTGCAGCAGCCCCGAGAGCATCATGTACGCGACCCAGCTTCTCGCACGTCCATCTGTAGTTCCCATCTCTTTCGCGTACGCACGAACTGCCTTCGTCAGCGCACCCGCAGAGGGATGACGACCGTCCTCGGTGAGGCGGACCGGCGTCATTGCGCTGCCGCCGCGCTTGTCTCGCCGAAATACTCATCGGCGAGCCTCTTCGCTCGGCTGGGACTGAGTTGTCCACTTCTCACTCCGTCTTCGATCGCCTGACGTAGCAGCGACCAACCCAGACGTGCTTCCGCCGAGTCACGTAGCGATCTCTCTGGGGTCGTCACCAGGATGCCGTCTACCTTCCGAATCTCGGTTGGCTTCAGCGCCGATCGATGGACCGCGAGATACTTCGGCACTTCGCGGCGTATTCTTGCGTCCTCGGGGACCGTGATGTGTATTTTCGACGGACTGACTTCGGACATCCCGTAGTACGCCAGAGCAGACTCGTGCGATATGACACCAATGGGACCGCCGGCCTTGGCCTGTGGCCATAGCATGGCCTCCATTAGGGAGTCGAGCGCGGTGCTCGGGTACCGGCTGAGTCGGTAGACGCCTCGACTGACTCGTTCAAGGACCCCTCGGTTCGCGAGCTGCGCTAGGACCGCCGTATTGAGGCCTGCTTCACGCACCTGTGTCGCGGTGAAGTATCCAAGTTGAGCCTCCGCAATCGGATAGAGCTCGTCTATATAGGTGCGCTGTTTTCGCATTCGAGAATCTTCCAGTAGTATAGTATTTTAATATATTATTGCCATCACAACGCGGCAATAATATATTATTATACTATATTATTGTCTCGAGCGGTACATCAACCAGCGAAGCTTGGTTCTCGCTAACTGTGTTCGGCAATTTTATATTATTTTACTATACTATTGCCGCCAATCCCGCCTCCTCACATGCCGATCCTCGAACTCCTGCAGCGCGAACTCTTCGGTTTCTTCGGCGTGTCGCACTGGCTCAAGATGTTCGCATCGAACGATTACAGTTCGCTGCTGACGTGGGCCGGGTTCACCAGTGCGGTCGGGCCGCTGTTCCCGGTGCTGCTGGTGGTGGAGGTGATCCGGGCGCTGGTGCACAAGAACTTCCGGGCGCGCGACTACAAGCTGATCTTCTTCACGTATGTGCTGAACCGCGTGCTCGGTGCGTACATCTCCATCGCGGCGCTGGCGTTCTCCATCGCGCTCTTCCAACCCTATGCGCCGTTCAAGAGCAGCATCACGTGGTATTGGCTCATCTATGGATACGTGGTGTGGGAGCTGGGGCATTTCCTCTACCACTGGCTCGCGCACAAGGTGCGACTGTTCTGGTGCCTGCATTCCACGCACCACTCGCCGGAGAGCATGAACCTGTTCGTCAGCCACGCGCATCATTTCCTTGAGGCGCCGTATGCGGACGTGATCCGCACGTCGGTGTGCATGCTGCTGGGAGTGAGCCCGCCGCTCATGTTCACGATCATGTTCATCGACGGGTTCTGGGGGACGTTCATCCATGCCGGCGAACACATCCTGCGCGATGGGCGTCTGGGGTTCCTGAATCGGTGGCTGCTCACGCCCTCGCATCACCGCGTGCATCACTCGCGCAACCCGCTCTACATCGACACCAACTACTGCAACCTGCTGAACATCTGGGACCGGGTGTTCGGCACGCTACAGGACGAGCGCGAGGACACGCCGCCCGAGTACGGCATCACGCGCCAGATGAAGCCCGGGAGCTTCGTGGACTTCTACTTCGGCGAGATGATCGCGCTGGCGAGCGACGTGAAGAATGCGCCGGGGTTGATCAACAAGCTCGCCTATATTGTGATGCCGCCGGGATGGAGCCATACCGGTGCGCACAAGACGGCGGCGGTGCTGCGGCGCAGCGTGCTCTCGCCGACGTCGTGATGACGTCGGGCGGCTCACACATCGGATACTACTTGTTCGCGTCGAGGATCCGTTTACGATCGAGCCAGGTCTGCCCGTCGGTGATCCACTGCGGCGCCGGCTCACCCTTGAGGTAGTGCCCGAACCACTGGAGGATGCGCCGCTCGTAGTCGACCGCGTTCTCCTTCTTGCCAAGGCCGTGACCCTCTCCGGGATACAGCAGCATGACCGCGTGTTTGCCGGCGCGGCGGGCATAGTTGTAGAGCTCCACACCCTGACGCATGTCGACCGTGGGGTCGTCGCCGCCGATCTCGATGAGCAGGCTCTTGGCCGGCATCTCGTGGATCTTGTTGATGGGCGAGTTCTTTAGCATCGCGTCCATGTCCTCCCAGGGTGGCACCTGCATGCGGAACTGGCCGGTCTCCCAGTGGTCGAACTCGGGCACCGAACTCCAGTGCATCTGCCCCGCGAAGCTGATCATGTCGGAGATGCCGGCGCCCATCACCGCGGTGGCGAAGAGCTTGCTGTGTGTGGCGAGGTACGCGGCTTCGTAGCCGCCCTGTGAGTGGCCGGCGTGTCCGACCTTGGCGGGGTCGACCAACCCCTTGGCGATGACCGCGCGCACCGCCGGTTCGACAGCGTGCAACGTAGCGATGCCGGGTTCACGCGGGCGGAATACGATGTCGGGCATGAGCACGAAGTAGCCGTGCTGGGTGAACACGTTCGCGTTGTAGTAGTCGTCCTCGCGCGGCACGATGTAGCGATGGAAGCCCTGCGTGAGCAGCTCGTACGTGTACACGATCATCGGGTACTTCTTGCCCGGCGTGTAGTCGGCGGGATAGTACAAAATGGCCTGCAGCGGTTTGCCGATGGTGCTGGTGAAGTCCATCAGCTCGGCTTTGCCCCACGCAAACTCGGACTGGAAGGTGTTGGTGCGGGTCTTGGCGACCGCGTTCGCGAGGTCGGCGCCGGCGACGTACACATTGGGTGACTCGTCGAAGCGCTGCCGCGTGTACGCGTAGCGCTCAGTGCTGTCGGCCTTGCTGAGTGCGCCGAGACTCGCATCGACGAGCATGAGGCGCGTGACGCGCCCCGCGTCGATCTTCGCGTAGCCGCTCTGCTTGGTCCGGCGACCATAGAGCGACATGAGCAGCGGCTTGCCGAGGTCCACCGCGCGCTCGGCAGCGGTGGCGGTGAAGGGTGCGAACGAGACGAAGCGATGTTGCAGTCCGGCGCGGGCACCGTCGGTGAGCTTGGTTCCGCCCGAGCCGTCGAGCGCCAGCGACCAGATATCGGTCTGGTCGTACACGAGTACGCGCGTGCCGTCCTTGGTCCACAGCGGCGCGCCGACGCTCGGCAGGACATCGGTGGGATGGTCGTCATCGCGATTCACGAAGTCGGCGCGGCGCGCGGCGGTGAGTGTACCGGTGAGGTTGGTGCGTTTGCCGGTGGTGTGATCGAGCGTCCAGTGGTCCTTGCCGTCGAACCACGCAAGCAGTCGGCCAGAGGGATCGACGCCGAAGTAGTGGCGCACTTTCTCCAACGCTTTCGTGCGACGGCCATCGGACACGCGGATCACATAGACGTCCTGATCGCGCCGGCCGAACTTCTGCCCGAACGGATACGGTGTGCGGTCGGTCTCCGTGACGTACGCGTCGCCCTCCAGCACGGTGGCGGATTCGTCGCGGTCCTCGGTGAGCGGGCGCACGGTAGCGGCGCCGAGTGACCAAACGGCGAGGCGCGTGGCACGGAGATCGAACTGCTCGCTGGAGCGTTGCTGCGGGATGACGCGCACATCGTTCGGGTGCCAGATCTCCACGTCGGAGATCTTCTCGCTGCTCTTCTTGGGGACGCTGGCCGTGTCGAGGCGTTCGCGCACACCCACGAAGAGCGCGCTGCCGTCGCGGGCCCACTGTGGGCGGCGGCTGTCAGCGATGCGAAGCGTGGTCGCGAGACCGCTCGGCGTGAGCGTGGGGTCGAAGCTCTGCAGGATCGCGCCGGACTGCGCGACGTTGCGCCAGGCGAGGACCGCGTGTGTGGTGTCGACGAAGGCCTTCTCGCTGATGCTGCGCAGCACGGCGAGATCGGACGAGCGGGGGCGCCAGCTGATGGCGCGGTAGAGGCCCGGTGAACTCTCGAGCACACGGGTCGCGCCGATCGCGCCGTCGAACAGTTGGATGCTGCTGCCGGCGCCACCCTCACCGTTCACAGTGAATGCGAGCATCGCGCCGACCGGCCCCCACGCGTGTTCGGCGACGGCGCTGAAGAGCAGTCGCGCACCGGTCTGCAGGTCGTGCACGACCACGTCGCTCGTGCGCTTGCCCTCGGCCGGGTAGCGAGTGAGCGCGACATAGCGCCCGTCCGGACTGAAGGCGAAGGCCGAGACGTCGGCGAGTGTGATGACGGTGCCGGAACGGAGATCTCGCGCAGCAAAGCTGGTGCGGACGGGCTTCTTCTCTTTCTCGAGTCGCTCGCGCTCCTTGGGCGAGACGCGGACGAGGGAGCTGAGCCAGCGTGAGTCGCCGGTGAAGCTGGGTGCGGGGGCGTACGGGGTGGTGTAGGTGGTGTCGCGCGGGCCGCCGCGCACGAGAAGTTCATGCTCCTCGTTGACGCGGTTGATGTTGACGGCGAGCCATTCTCCGTCCGGGGAGAGCCGCGCACCGGCGACCGATTCCCACTTGCCGTAGTCGGCGGGCTTGAGGGTGGGCTTGGCTTGGGCCCCGAGCGTCATGGACGCACAGGCGAGGAGCAGCATGGAGTGTCGCATCATCTGGGCGTCGCCTTGGTCTTGGGTAGGGTGTCGTGGGCCTTGACCACCTTCTTCGGTGCGACGAGTCGCCAACTCTCCTCGACCAGTTCAGCGATCTCCTTCCACGGCGGGCGCTTGTCGAGCCATACGCCGATCCAGCCGATCGCGCCCACGTACGGCGGCGCAAAGAATCGTTCGGGACGGTCGCGGATCATGAGCGCCTGATTGCCCGGTGCCGCCTTGAGCCAGACGCCCGGACGGCCGGGGCTGCGATGGTTCCCGTTGGCCGAGTAGACGGCGAAGATCTTGGGGCAGCGGAACGTTGGCTCACCCCAGCCTTCGACCTCCGTGGTGCCCGGGAGGGCGAGACAAATAGCACGCAGGCGTGTGATGGGGCTGGCGGGCATGGCGCCCAACTTCGGGCCCGTCCCTCTCACCCGCAAGCCTCGGCCGGCGCATCTTCTCTGAGCGTTCGCCCCAGCTCCCGCGTAGCCCGAGCGCTCCCCTGCCCCCTCCCTTTCTCGGAGATCCACCGGATGTACGGTCCCCACCATCGTCACCGGACGACGCTACAGCGCGCGGCCAGTCGCCTGTTCACCGGCGGAGTCGCCGGCATGTGCGTGCTCAGCGCGCTGGCCCCGCGCGACGTCCATGCGCAGACCCAAGCCATCGATCGCGAGTACACCGCGAAGATCAAGGAACACCTGCAGGACCCGCGCATCTCCACCGAGCTGGTGGATCATCTCCCGGCGTCCGACAAGGTCCCCACACCGCTCAAGTTCTTCGGCCGGATCGTCGGCACACCGGGTGAGCTGACCTACGCGAAGGACATCCATCGGTACTACGAGGCGCTCGACGCCGCGTCGGACCGCGTGAAGATGTGGAAGATCGGTCAGACGGAAGAAGGCCGAGACATGGTGATCCTCGCGATCGCCGACGAAGCGATCATCCGCGACCTCGACAAGTACCGCGGCATGCTCAAGGAGCTCACTGACCCGCGCAAGACGTCGACTGCGCGCGCACAGGAGCTGCTCAATACCGCGAAGCCGATCTATTGGCTGACCTCAGGGCTGCACTCCACCGAGACCGGCGGTCCCGAGATGCTGATGGAGCTCGCGTACCGTCTCGCGGTCACGGAGAACGAGTTCTACACGAACATCCGCAGCAACGTGATCACGTTCATCACGCCGGTGCTCGAGGTGGATGGCCGTGAACGTCAGGTCGACACATACTACTTCAACAAGAAGCGTCCCACCGGCGAAGGCCGCCTGCCCCTCATGTACTGGGGCAAGTACGTCGCGCACGACAACAACCGCGACGGCATGGGCCAGTTCCTCGCGCTCACGCGCAACATCAACAAGGCATTCCTTGACTGGACACCGCAGGTGATGCACGACCTGCACGAGTCGGTGTCGTACCTGTATTCGTCGACCGGCACGGGCCCGTACAACGAATGGCTCGACGCCATCACCGTGAACGAATGGTGGGCGATGGCGCAGGCCGACGTGATGGAGCTGACCAAGCGCGGCGTGCCGGGTGTGTGGACCTACGGCTTCTACGACGGTTGGACGCCGAACTACCTGTTCTTCGCGGCGCACTCGCACAACGCGATCGGGCGCTTCTACGAAGTGCAGAGCTACGGGCCTGACAACAACGCCAACCTCCGCGTCGGCGCCGCGACGACCTCGCGCGAGTGGTTCCGCCCCAACCCGCCGCTGCCCGAGATCAAGTGGGGCCCGCGCAACTCGGTGAACATCGGACAGTCGGGCGTGTTGTTCTCGCTCGACCACTTCGCGAAGAACCGCAAGCTCTACCTCGAGAACTACTGGCTCAAGAACAAGCGCTCCATCGAGAAGGGAAAGGCCGGGCCCACGCACGCGTGGGTGATCCCCGCCGGACAGCGCCGCAAGGCCGACGCGGTCGATGCGGTGAATGAACTCTTCCGCCAGGGCCTCGAGATCCACGTCGCCGACGCCGCCATGACGCTCGGCAGCATAAAGATCGAGAAGGGCGACTTCATCGTGCGCGGCGACCAGCCGTACCGCACACTCGCCGACATGTACTTCGCCGTGCAGAACTTCTCGCCGTCCAATCCGCGGCCGTACGACGACACGGGCTGGACGTTCCAGCTCATGCGCAACGTGGTGATCAACCCGGTCACCGACTCGGCGATCTTCACGCAGAAGATGACGAAGATGACGGCGCTCACGCGTGCGTCCGGTGGCATCGTGGGCTCGGGGCCGGTGGTCGTGGTGGATCACACGACCGACAACAACCTCGTCACCATGCGCTTCCGATTGAAGGACGTGAAGATGTCCGCCGCTGAAGCGGACTTCGAAGCGGGTGGCAAGAAGTTCCGCGCCGGCGCGTTCATCATCGCCAACGCGAACGCATCGCAGATCAACCCGGTGCTCACCGAGCTCGGGCTCACCGGCCACGCGATGGCCGCGGCCCCGACGGTGAAGACGCACGACCTCGACATCCCGCGCATCGGCTATATCCACAGCTGGCAGCGCACGCAGGACGAAGGTTGGGTGCGTGCGGCGTTCGACACGTACGGCGTGCCGTACACCTACTTCGCCGACCAGAAGCTGAAGGAAGGCAACCTCCGCGCGAAGTACGACGTGCTCATCTTCCCGCACGTGGGTGGCAGCGCCGAGGCGCATGTGAACGGTGTGGCGATGACTGGCAAGACGCCGGTGCCGTACAAGCGCACGCCGGAGACGCCGAACCTGGGCGGCATCGACGAGACCGATGACATCCGCGGCGGCATGGGCTTCGAAGGCTTGATGGAGCTTCGCAAGTTCGTCGAAGCCGGTGGCACGCTCATCACCGAAGGTTCGACGTCGACGATCTTCCCGGAGTACAAGCTCACGAGCGGCATCACCATTGAGACGCCGGGCAATCTGTTCGTGCGTGGCTCAGTGATGCGCGGCATCGTGACCGACAAGCGGAGCCCGATCACGTACGGGTATTCGACGCAGGTGCCGGTGTACTTCAATCAGGCGCCGGTGATGAACGCCGGTGGCGGCGGGTTCGGTGGCGGCGGATTCGGCGGTGGTGGTGGTGGCAACGCCGCGGGCCAGACCACCACGCCGATGGCGAACAAGCTTCCGATCTCCACGTGGGATTGGAACGCCGTCGATGAAGCACCGCGTGCTGCTGGTGGTGGTGCCGGTGGCGCCGGCGGTGGACGTCAGGGCGCGGGTGCCGGTGCAGGCCCAGGCGGTGGCGGCGGTGGTGGTGGCGGATTCGGCGGATTCGGCGGTGGTGCCGCAGCTGGTTCGCGTCCGCGCGTGGTGATGAGCTTCCCGTCCAATGCGGGTGACATGCTGCTCTCCGGCACACTCGCCGGTGGCGAGACGCTCTCCAATCGCGCGCAGGTCGTCGATGCGCCGCTCGGCGCCGGTCACGTGGTGATGTTCGGCATCCGTCCGTTCTGGCGCTGGCAGACACACGGCACGTTCTTCCTCGGCTTCAACTCGATCCTGCACTGGAACGACTTGAGCGCTGGGCAGCCGTAAGCGCACATGAAGACAAAACGGCCCGCTCCGGGAGTCCCGGGGCGGGCCGTTTCATTCGCTCCTGCGTCGCGTGCGCTGCAGCGCGATCGCGCGAGGAGGTGTAGCGGAGGCTTATGCGATCACGGCTCGAGTTCGAGTTCGTCTTCGATGCGCGGCGGTGTGAGTCGCGCGGAGGTGAGCGCGGCGAAGCCCATCGTCATCCACAGGGCGGAGCCGAGGAGATCCCGAGTCATGAATCCGTAGATCACCGAGGTCCAGAATGCGACCAGGAAGATGATCACGTTCATTCCGATGGCGTACGACTGCATGTCGCCTCCCAGATGATGCCAGCGCGGTAACTCGCCTTGCCAACGGGATCCGTCTACCGAACGACGCTCGACTGATTCGACTCGCAACCCGTACGGGGTTGATACACCAATGCGGCGGGTCGGTGACTTGGTTCCTGAAGGACGGGCCTAACTGTTCACTCTTCGAACATCGGCAGTGCCCGGAAGGACTTGAGCGTGCCAGCGCACCCCAGACCTCGTTCAGGGTAATCGCCGGCGCTGCTCCCGCGCATCTATGGAATTGCCGGGTTTTCCCTGCACCTTTCCCCTACAGCTCTTGGCGCCGCAGCGGCAGTCGAAGGCGGCGCTGTGTTCGTCGAGGAGCTCGCCATAGTCGAGCGTAAGCTCCTCTCCAACAATGATTTGCCGCGTGGCGACCACATCGAGCCCGTGGTACGCCGTATTGGCGTCGCAGGAGTGGTTCTGGGGGGCCCAGACGTTCGGGTCGTCGTCCCAGATCGCATAGACCTCGGTGCCCACCGGGAACGCGTACTGCTCGAACAGCAGCCGGTCGGCGGCGTCCCAGGTGCGCTCCACGTGGTGGCGGGTGACGAGCCGATGGGTGCGTTCTTCCCCGCGGAACAGCACTTCGCCCGGGGCGATGGTCCGCGTGGCGACGATGCCGTAACCAGCAATGGCGTTGCCGCGCATCGTGAACGCGCGCGCACGTCGGCGATGCCGCGCGATCCCTTCGGCGATGATCCGCTCGAGGAACTTCGTCTGGCCGATCCCGTCGTGTCGCAGGATGTGATCGGCGGAGCCTTCACTGCCTTCGGCGTAGAAGACCGAGCAGGTGAAGTTGACTTCGAGGAAGAAGATCCGGCCCTGCGCGTCCATGCGGAAATCCATGCGCGCGTAGCCGACGCCCGAGAATCCACGGAAGATGCGGAGTGCGGCGTCGCGGAGCTTGGACGCGAGCGTGGCATCGCGGACCGGGACGTTGGCTTCGGGATGCAGCTCACTCGTCTTGAGAGCGTAACTCTTGTAGCGGAAGCCGGCGGGGAAGTTGTACTCCACCGGCGTCAGTGCTTCGCCGTGTCCCACGCCCGCGGGGTCACCGACGACGAGCACCGTGAACTCGCGTCCATCGATGTATTCCTCGACGAGCAGTTCCGGATACTCCTCGGCGACGTGCACGGCTTGCTGCACGAGGGCATCGAGGTCCGCGACGACGGCATGTTCATCGACGCCCAAGCTGTCGCCGGCTTTTACTGGCTTGACGAAGAGCGGAAAGCGCAGGTGCGCGGTCGCACGATGGAAGGCGTCCCGCAGGTCCGCTGCGGTCGCCGCGGAGCGCACGAGCGCGCCGGCGTCGATCTCCGCATGCATCGGTGTTGCCACGCCCACCGTGTGCGCCACGTACTTCATGAGTGGCTTGGGCGGATCGTACAGCAGCGGCGTGGGGCCTGTGTACGGCAGCTTGAGCGCCTCGAGCGAGTGGATCACATCGATCGACGGCACGTCCCACTCCAAGTAGCCCTCGCAGAGGTTCACGAAGATGTCGAACCCTTGGGTAGAGAGCTGCTTGAGCTGCCGATACGTGGAGAGTTTGTGCAGCGCCTCGTGGTGGACGGTGTGTCCAGGGAGGAGGCGGCTCAAGTCTCGCGCGGGATCGTAGTGTCGGTAGTCCACGCCGGACGTCGAGTAGTCCGGCTGGAGGACGCAGACCTTCATCGCGTGGCGCGGCGGGGGGTGCGTGTGTCGCCTGCGCCGCGTGCGCTGCGAGGGCGCGCGAGTCGCGGACGCGAGATGCCGGGGTCGGCAGACACGGCGAGGATCTCGCGGACGCAGTCATGGAAGGGGACGCCGGCGAAGCGCAGGATAGCGCCGATGGACGTGTAGGCCTCGTCCTCGGAGATACCGCACTGCGCATTCACTTCGAGCACGTAGATCTCGCCGGTGCGGGCATCCTGCCGGAGATCGACTCGCCCGTACCCACGACCACCCACTGCTTCGTAGGCCGCCCAACTGATCTCGCGGAGCCGCTTCGCGGTGGCTTTGTGCTTCACCGGGCGGTAGGTCCACAGCTCGCCGTCGCCGGTCTCGATGGGGTCCTCGACTTCATACATGCCCCACAGCCGATCGAACGAGAGGAAGCGTTCGGCCGAGGGCAACGTCTCATTGAAGAGCCGCTCCACCGGCGGGTACGTCGTTGCACGGGCAGGCTGGTCGTACGAGCCGACGATGAACGTGGTGAACTCGGGGCCGTCGACGAACTTCTCGACGAACACGCCGCCGCCCGCCAGATCCCAACCATGGTAGCCGTTGTGCAAGCGATCGAGCTGGGCGCGGAACGCTTGATGCGTTCGCACGACCGACTTGGTGGTGATGCCCATGCTGCCGGCGGACACGGCCGGCTTGAGGATGAGCGGCGCGCCCAGCCGACGGAGGATCTCGGCGTAGCGTGCCCCACTGCGCTGGACGACTTCCCATGGGGACGTCGGGACGCCGGCGCGGTCGAACGCTTCCTTCATCACGATCTTCGACGTGGTCACGTCGTAGAAGCGTTCATCGGCGCCGGTGAAGCGGATGCCGTGTTCGCGAAGGCAGCGGATCACGCTCAGTCCGGGCGAGCCGTTGACCTCATCGCCGTCGCAGAGATTGAGCACCACCGGCTCGTGGCCGACCGACTCGTGCGCGATGCGCGCGATGACATCGCGATGGTCGGCGAGGGTGATGGGCTGCCACTGCCACGCATGACCGAGTGCGGCGAAGGCGCGATCGTACTCGGCGTGGCTCTGGGAGAAGTCAGCGAACCACGCGATCTCAGGATCGTTGGTTTCGACGAGCGGCGACAGCACCCACACCTTGAGGGGTGCGTCTGCTGGTGCTCGTAACGCGATCGGTGCCGCGGTCACCGGGTCGACGTGAAGTACATGAGCCTTGATTCAAACGATTTTCGATGCGACGCGCAATGGGGATGCGCGATAGTTCCTAGTAGCGACCAAGCACGATAGCCAAGGACGCCTGTTCCACGACCTCATCACCACCGGCCGTGAACGTCGCGCGGTCCGCGGAATAGGTGAGGCGCAGGCTCACCGGCGAGCGGGGGAAGCGCACCGCGAGTCCACCGGCTGCTCCCATCGCGCCGCTCCCGCCACCCTGCGCATTGGACGAGGCCGAGAGGGCGTACCAGCCTTCGAAGTACGCGTCGGCGAGTCCGGGGATGAGTTCGCCGGTGACGGTCGCGCGGCCTTCGAATCGCGACCAGTGCGAACTCCCCGAGGGCGTAATGGACGCACGGAGATGCGGTCCGAGCCCGAGCCGCAGCCAGGGCTTCACCATCATGCGGAGCATGAGGGTGGCGTCGGCGAGTTCTTCATCGACCCCCACCGTGCCGGCGGACGGAGTGAGGTTCGCTTGCGCGTACGTCGCGTCGAGGGCGAAGCGCTTGTAGCCGAGGTGGCCTTGCACGCCGAGGACGGGACCGCTGAAGGTGCGGATCTGCGTGACGGAACGGATGGCGCGGAGCGTGCCGACATCGACCGCGCCGCCGAGTTCGATGCGTTCCTGTGCACGCGCGGGCGATGCGATCGCCGTCACGAGGGCGAGGACGAGCAGGGCGAGGCGCGTCATCGGGTCTTCACCGGTGCGACGACGCCGGCGCGGATCTGCAGGCGCGCGGCAGCGCGGCGGGCGGCGTTCTCCGCGATGACGCGATCGACCTCGCGTTGCCACTGGTCTCGTTGCCGTCGGTTGTAGTCGATGTTCTCGGGGAGTGGGCGCGGGGTCGTCGCGCGGGTGAGGCCGATCACACCGGCGACTCCGACGGCGCCGGCGACTCCGACGCGGACGCCCATGCCGGGCTCTTCGCTGCCGACGACGGACGGCAGTACGGCGATGACGGCGGCGGTCACGAGTCCGGTGAGGAGGGGGCGTACGCCGCTGGAGCGCACGATGGTCTCGGGACGGAGTGCGGAGGGTGCGAGTGGATCGGGATGCGGGAGGGAGTCCTGCTGGATGCGTTCGATGTCGAGCGGGACTTCGACTTCGCGCTCGGTACGGCCGTCGGGGCCGCGGGAGGCGACGCGGACCAAATAGCGGCCGGGATCTCGGAGGCGTCCCAGCGCATCGCGGGGATTCCAGAGCACTTCGAGGCTATCTCCCACACTCCCGACATGCAGGATGCTCTCGACGCTACCGGTCGGCCCGACGATCTGGGCACGGATCTCGTGGAGGGCGGCGGCGTAGACGCGGATGGGCAGCCGATCGGCCGGCAGGCGGATCTCCGCGTTCGCCGGCACGGTGACCGTGACCGCCCGCACGCCGAGGCGTGTCTCCTGGAAGAGCGCCGAGACTTCGGGCGGGAAGATCAGCTCATCAGGCCGGTAGCGTGGATCGGCGATGAGGAGATCGCGGAACGCGGTGATCGCGGCTTCGCGCTGCCCGCGGAAGATCTCGGTCGCTCCCAGGAACATGCGGGCGCGCGAGCGTTCGAGCGGGGTGAGCGCGATGGTGGTGGAGTTGAGCAGGTCGCGGAAACGCGTCGCGGCGTCATCGTAGTCGAGACCGCGGTAGGCGGTCATCGCGCGGGCGAGCGGATCGGTGCGCTGCGCCTGGACGGTGGACATCCACGGCGCGATCGCGGCGACGAGCATGGTCAGTGCGACCAGTGCGATCGCGCGCCGAAGTGCGTTCGGGACGTGCAGGTGGACCCGGTCGAGTCGAACGGAGGATCGGACCATCAGGGTTGGGCCGGAACGAGAACGATGTCGGTGATCCGGACAACCTCTCCCGCACTCACACGGATGGTGCGCTCGAAGGTGGTGAATCCGGGACGGACCACGCGGATGAGATGCGACCCCGGTGTGAGCTCCACGTTCGCGCGCGGCGTGTTGCCGATGAGGAGTCCATCGACGAACAGCTGCCCCCACGGGGTCGCATTGACGAAGAGTTTCGCGGGTGCGGCGGCGGGAGCGGGAGCTGCGGACGGAGTGACGGCCGGTGTGGCGCTCGACGGCGGGGCCGATTTCGGCGGTGTGGTTGTCGGTCGAGTTGCAGCCGACGTCGGTGCAGTCGGACGAGCGTTCGATGACCCCGAGGCAGCGCCGCTAGGTGCGGGGGCCGGAGCGGGAGCATTGCGACCCGGCACCGCAGCGCCAGGCGCTGCGGTCGGAGTCGCGCTCGAGGTCGAGCTCGAGGTCGAGCTCGAGGTCGAGCTCGAGGTCGAGCTCGAGGTCGCGGTCGGCGCGTCGCGGCGGAGTGCGACCGGCTCGGGCCGCAGGATGCTGCGGAGTTCACGCGCCGCGAGCAGCAGGACGGCGCCGATGCCGAGCACGGCGGCGACGCGACCGCCGAGCTGGAGGTACCGACGCGGGTCTGCGGGCGGCGTCCACTCGTCGATCAGCACGACGTCCTGCGCGACGCGGTCCGCAGGGCGGTTCGCGTCCGCCGAGGGCACCGACGCTTCCATCGCCCAGAGGAAATCCGCGCACGAGGCATAGCGTTGACGCGGGTCCTCGCTCAGCGCGCGCTCGATCGCGCGGGAGGTCTGGACGGTGGCGTCCGGACGGAGGCGCTGCAACAACTCGGGCCGCGCTGCCGGCGGGCGCCCGCTCAGACACTCGTATCCGAGTGCCGCGAGCGCGAACTGGTCGGATGCCGGCGAACGCTCCCCGCGCTCGTGGTCCTCGGGCGCGACCCAAGTGGGACGTGGCGGCAGGAGCATCTCGCGGGTGGTCCCTGCGTCATCGGGCCGCGCCAGTGTGATCCGCTTCTGATGCAGCCGCTGGAACGACGGATCCGAGACCGAGACCCACCCATCGCGATCGATGAGGACGTTCTCCGGCTTGATCGCTCCGTGCACGACCCCATGCCGATGCAGGTACTCCAGCGCACTCACGACCTGCGTGAGCACCCGTCGACAGGTCCTCGCGTCGAGTGTGCCCTTGTCGCGCAGCATGGTGCGCAGCGACGTGGCGGAGAGCTCCGGCATCGCGTACCAGAACACGGAGTCGGTGCTCCCGTAGCGGAGCACGGGCACGATGTGCGGATGATCGAAGGCCGCGAACGCGCCGAGCGTCGCGCGGAAGGTCTCCTCGGCGTCCCGTTCGTCGGCACGGCGCGGCAGGATCTTCAGGTGCAACGTGCGACCGGACGAGAGCTCGCGCGCACGGAGCAGTGCCGAGTACGGGCTGATCGCGATCGGGGTGAGGAACTCGAACTCGTGCGTGAGCTGCTTGGTCGCGAGTTCGACGAGCGCATCGGCGTGCTCGACGGCCACGGTGGTGCCGGGCACGAACCCGCAGAGCTCGCACGCTCCGGTGAGCGGCGAGATCTCTGCGACGGAACAGCGTGAGCACTTCATTCGGAGCCGACGCGGCGCTGGGTCATGCGGGTGGTACCCCGGAGCGGAAGCGACAGTGCGGTCGAGCGGAGACGGTCCCCCGAGACATCACGAGCGACCGCCAGGTTGGTCACGCGGAGCTCGATCCCTGCGCTCGCCGTCACCGTGATGTCCACCGTCGCGGTGATGAGGGTGCCGTTGATGGTCGCGGAGACGGTTTTCGTCTCTGGCACCGTGGACGCGAGCGTTCCGGTGGTCACGCCGCTCGCATTGGTGGCTGCGGGCTGCACCAGCGCGTTGCCGGTGCCTGTCGCAGCGAGCGCGAAGGTCGCGCCGCTGATGACGTTGTTGTTGACGTCGCGCGCGGTGACGGTGATGGTGGTCGTCTCCAGTCCATCGCCGGCGATGGTGGCGGGCGTCGCGCTGACCGTGGAGGTGGCCGCGCTCACCGCGCCTGGCGTGACGGCGACGGCGGCGGTCTGTGTGATCGCGACGAGATTGATCGTGGCGCTGACGGTCTTCGCTTCGGCGACGGTCGAGGCGACCGTGCCAGTGGCCACGCCGGCCGCGTTCGTCACGCCGACCGGCTGCGTGATGGTGTTGCCCGTTCCGGTCGCCGCCAGCGTCACCGTCGCGCCCGCGATGGGGTTGTTGTTCGCATCACGCGCGGTGACGGTGATCGTGCTTCCGGCACCACCCGCGGTGATCGACGCGGGCGCCGCCGCGACAGTCGACGTCGCGGCGCTCAGCGCGCCCGCCGTCACCGTGACCGCCGCCGTCTGCGTGATCGACACGCCGTTGATCGTCGCCGAGACGGTCTTCGCTTGCGCCACGGTCGACGAGATTGTTCCCGTCGTCACGCCGCTGGCATTGGTGACGGCGGGCTGCACGAGTGTGTTTCCGGTGCCCGTCGCGGCGAGCACCACTGTGGCCCCCGCGATGAGATTGTTGTTGGCGTCACGCGCGGTCACCGTGATGGTGCTCGTCGGTCCGCCTGCTGCGATGGACGCCGGTGCGGCGGCGACCGTGGAAGTGGCCGCACTCACCGTGCCCGGCGTGACTGTGACGGCGGCGGTCTGTGTGATCGCGACGAGATTGATCGTGGCGCTGACGGTCTTCGCTTCGGCGACGGTCGAGGCGACCGTGCCAGTGGCCACGCCGGTCGCGTTCGTCACGCCGACCGGCTGAGTGATGGTGTTGCCCGTTCCGGTGGCGGCGAGCACCACCGTCGCGCCCGCGATCGGATTGTTGTTCGCATCACGCGCGGTGACGGTGATCGTGCTTCCCGCCCCACCCGCCGTGATGGACGCCGGCGCAGCAGCGACGGTCGATGTTGTCGCGCTCAATGCGCCGGCGGCGACCGTCACGGCCGCCGTCTGCGTGATCGACACGCCGTTGATCGTCGCCGAGACGGTCTTCGCCTGGGCGACCGTGGAGGCGACCGTACCCGTCGCCACGCCGGCCGCATTGGTGACGCCCACCGGCTGCGTGATCGTGTTGCCGGTGCCGGTCGCGGCGAGCACCACGGTCGCGCCGGCGATCGGGTTGTTGCTCGCATCGCGCGCCGTCACCGTGATCGTGCTGCCGGCGCCACCCGCGGTGATCGACGTCGGAGCGGCGCTCACGGTGGAGGTCGTCGCACTCACCGCACCGACGGTCACCGTCACGACCGCGGTCTGTGTGATCGCCACGCCATTGATGGTCGCGCTGACGGTCTTCGCTTCGGCCACCGTTGAGGAGATCGTCCCCGTCGTCACACCGCTCGCGTTGGTGACGGATGGCTGCACGAGCGTGTTGCCGGTGCCGGTCGACGCCAGCACGACCGTCGCACCACTGATGAGATTGTTGTTCGCGTCACGCGCCGTGACGGTGATGGTGCTGGTCGGTCCGCCACTGGCAATCGAGGCCGGTGCGGCGGCGACCGTCGAGGTCGCCGCGCTCACCACGCCAGGCGTGACCGTCACCGCGGCGGTCTGAGTGATCGCAACGAGGTTGATGGTGGCACTCACGGTCTTGGCCTCGGCCACGGTCGACGCGACCGTACCCGTCGCCACACCTGCCGCATTCGTCACGCCGACCGGCTGCGTGATGGTGTTGCCGGTCCCGGTCGAGGAGAGCACCACGGTCGCACCCGCGATCGGGTTGTTGCTGGCATCACGCGCGGTGACGGTGATCGTGCTCCCGGCACCACCCGCCGTGATTGACGCCGGAGCCGCCGCCACCGTCGACGCCGCGGCACTCAACGCACCGGCGGTGACGGTCAGCGCGGCCGTCTGCGTGATCGTCACACCGTTGATCGTCGCGGAGACCGTCTTCGCCTCGGCGACCGTCGACGCGACCGTGCCCGTGGCGACACCGGCCGCGTTGGTCACGCCCACCGGCTGCGTGATCGTGTTGCCGGTGCCGCTCGAGGCCAACACCACGGTCGCACCCGCGATGAGATTGCTGTTCGCATCACGTGCGGTGACGGTGATGGTGCTGCCCGCGCCACCGGCAGTGATCGAAGCAGGAGCCGCTGCGACGGTCGACGTCGCCGCGCTCACCGCGCCCGCCGTCACGGTCACGGCAGCCGTCTGCGTGATCGCGACACCGTTGATGGTCGCCGACACCGTCTTGGCCTGGGCCACGGTCGAGGAGATCGTCCCGGTCGTCACACCGCTGGCGTTGGTGACCGCCGGCTGCACGAGCGTGTTGCCGGTGCCGGTCGCCGCGAGCGCCACCGTCGCACCGGTGATGAGGTTGTTGTTGGCGTCACGCGCCGTCACGGTGATCGTGCTGCCGGCGCCGCCGGCCGTGATCGACGCCGGTGCCGCCGCCACCGTGGACGTGGCCGCGCTCACCGCGCCAGGCGTGACCGTCACCGCCGCGGTCTGTGTGATCGCCACACCGTTGATGGTCGCGGAAATCGTCTTCGCCTGCGCCACGGTCGACGCGATGGTGCCGGTCGTCACACCGCTCGCATTGGTGACGGCGGGTTGCACGAACGTGTTGCCTGTGCCGGTCGAGGCCAATACGACCGTCGCGCCGCTGATGAGATTGTTGTTCGCGTCGCGCGCCGTCACGGTGATCGTGCTCGTCGCCGCACCCGCCACGATCGACGCCGGCGCCGCTGCCACGGTCGACAACGCCGCGCTCGGCGCGCCGGGCACGACGGTCACCGCCGCGGTCTGCGTGATCGCCACGCCATTGACCGTCGCCGAGACCGTCTTTGCTGCCGCGACCGTCGACACGAGTGTGCCGGTCGTCACGCCACTCGCGTTGGTGACCGCCGGCTGCGTGATGGTGTTGCCCGTGCCGGTCGACGCGAGCACGACGGTCGCGCCGCTGATGAGATTGTTGTTCGCGTCACGCGCGGTGACGGTGATGGTGCTGCCCGCGCCACCGGCCGTGATCGACGCCGGTGCGGCGGCGACCGTCGTCGCCGCGGCGCTCACGGCGCCTGGCGTGACCGTCACCGCTGCGGTCTGCGTGATCGCGAGTGTGTTGATGGTCGCACTGACGGTCTTGGCCTCGGCCACCGTGGACGCGACGGTGCCTGTCGCCACGCCGGCCGCGTTGGTGACACCGACCGGCTGCGTGATGGTGTTGCCGGTGCCGGTCGCGGCGAGAGCCACGGTCGCGCCGGCGATGGGATTGTTGTTCGCGTCGCGCGCGGTGACGGTGATGGTGCTGCCCGCGCCACCCGCGGTGATCGATGCAGGAGCCGCCGCGACCGTGGACGTTGCGATACTGAGCGGTCCTGGGGTGACGGTCACCGCCGCAGTCTGCGTGATCGCGACACCGTTGATGGTCGCCGAGACGGTCTTGGCCTGCGCGACGGTCGACGCGATGGTGCCAGTGGTCACACCACTCGCGTTGGTGACCGCCGGTTGCACGAACGTGTTGCCAGTGCCGGTGGAGGCGAGCACCACCGTCGCGCCGCTGATCAGGTTGTTGTTCGCGTCACGCGCGGTGACGGTGATGGTGCTGGTGGCGGCGCCCGCGACGATCGAAGCGGGTGCCGCACTCACCGTAGACGTCGCGGCGCTCACGACGCCCGGTGTGACGGTGACCGCCGCCGTCTGCGTGATCGCTACGGTATTGATGCTCGCCGAGATGGTCTTGGCTTGCGCGACGGTCGAACTCACCGTGCCGGTGGCGACGCCGCTCGCATTGGTCACACCGACCGGCTGCGTGATGGTGTTGCCGGTTCCGGTCGCGGCGATGACGACCGTGGCGCCGGCGATCGGATTGTTGTTCGCGTCACGCGCGGTGACGGTGATGGTGCTGCCCGCGCCACCCGCGGTGATCGACGCGGGAGCCGCAGCCACGGTGGAGAGCGCCGCCGAGACCGCGCCTGCGGTGACCGTGACCGATGCGGTGTCTTCGAGCGCGATGGCGTTGGCAGTCGCGCTGATGCGCTTCACCGCCGCGAGTGTGGAGCTGAGTGTTCCGGTCGCGACACCGGCCGCATTGGTGGCCGCTACCGGTTGAATGATCGTATTGCCCGTCCCATTGGACGCGATGGCCACCGTCGCGCCCGCGATCGCGTTACCGAACGCATCGCGGATGGTCGCCGTGAGTGTGGTGGTCGGTCCGCCGGCGGCGATCGTGAGCGGTGCGGCGATGAAGGTCGAGACGGTGGGTGAGATCGCCGCCGGCGTGACCGTCACGGCTGCGGTCTGCGTGACCGCCACCGCACCGATGCTCGCCGAGATGGTCTTGGCCTGTGCGACGGTGGAGCTGAACGTGCCGGTCGCCACACCGCTGGCATTGGTGACGGCGGCCGGCTGCGTGATGGTGTTGCCGGTGCCGGTCGCGGTGAGCGCGACGCTGGCGCCGGGCACGACATTGCCGCTGGCATCGCGCGCGGTGACGGTCACCGTGGTGTTCACGCCGGCGGCGAAGGACGCGGTGGACGCGATCACGGTGGACTGCGCCGCACTCACGGCGCCCGGCGTCACCGTGACGGTCGCCGTCTGCGTGATGCCCGTGCCGTTGATGGTGGCCGAGACGACCTTACTCGCCGCGACGGTGGAGGCGAGCGTGCCGGTGGCGACGCCGCTGGCGTTGGTGACGCCCACCGGCTGCGTGAGCGTGTTGCCTGCACCGGTCGCGGCGAGCACCACCGTGGCACCGCTGATCAGGTTGCCGTTCGCGTCACGAGCGGTGACGGTGATCGTGCTCCCGGCACCGGCCGCGACGATCGACGTCGTCGCCGCGGTAACGGTGGACGTCGCCGCACTCACGGCACCCGGTGTGACGGTGACCGCGGCCGTCGGCGTGATCGCCGTGCCCGCGATGCTGGCCGAGATCGTCTTTGATTGTGCGACCGTGGAGGCGATGGTTCCGGTGGCGACGCCGTTCACATCGGTGACCGCGACCGGTTGTGTGAGCGTATTGCCGGTGCCGGTCGCAGCGAGGATCACCGTCGCGCCAGGCACGACGTTGCCGTTCGCGTCGCGCGCGGTGACGGTGATGGTGCTCGTCTCACCGCCCGCGACGATCGACGCCGGCGTGGCGGTGATGGTCGACAACGTGGGCGAGACGGCGCCCGGGGTCACCGTCACCGCCGCGGTCTGGTTGATCGCGGTGCCGTTGATGGTCGCGCTGACCGTCTTGCTCGCCACCACCGTCGACGCGAGTGTGCCGGTGGCGACACCGCTGGCGTTGGTCACGCCGATCGGCTGCGTGACTGTGTTGCCGGTGCCCGTGGCCGCGAGCACAACCGTCGCGCCGGCGATGGGGTTCTGGTTGATATCACGTGCGGTGACCGTCACGGTGCTCGTGCCGACGCCCGCGACGATCGACGTCGGTGCCGCACTCACGAGCGACTGCGCGGCGTTCACCGCGCCGGACGAGATGGTGACCGCATTGCTGGTCACGCTGGTGAGGCCCGCGGACGTCGCGGTCAACGTGTAGCCGGCGGCGGCGCGATTGACCGAGACGCCAGGGAACGTGGCCGTGCCGGTCACGGGCGCGCGCGTGAGCGTACCGCTGAGGGTGCCCGGCCCCGGATTCGCGCCGAACGCGAGGGTGACGTTAGCCGCGAAGCTGCTGTTGACGTTGCCGAGCGAATCGACCGCGCCGACCGCGGGCACCGGTGCGAAGGCCGCGCCGGCCACCGCGTTGGACGGCTGCACGGTGAAGATCAAACGACTCGCGGGGGCGGCGACAACAGTGAGCGTCGGCTGTTGTGTGGCGACCGTCCCGTTCACCGTCGCGGTGATGATGCGCGCACCGATCACGGTCGCGCCGATCGCGCCGGTCGTCACGCCGCTCGCGGTGGTGACCGCCGCCGGTTGCGTGATGGTGTTGCCCGTGCCGGTCGCGGCGAGTGTCACCGTCCGTCCGGGGATCGCATTGCCGAAGCCGTCGCGTGCGGTGACGGTCACCGTCGCCGGGGTCGTGCGCGACGCCGCCACCGAGGTCGGTGCCACGGACACCTGCGTCTGCGCCGCGTTCACGGCCCCGGGACGTGCGGTGGCGATGAAGCTCACCGGCGCACCCACGCCCGTCGCGCGCGCGATCTGCGTGCTGTCAGTCGCGGTGGTCGTCGTGCCGAGTGTCCACGCGGTGGTCGCGATGCCCGCAGCGTTGGTCACCGACGAGAGCGGTGCGATGGATCCACCACCGTCGATCACGTTCCAGGTGATCGTCACACCCTGCACCGGATTGTTCAACGCATCGCGCACGACCACCGCGAGCGGCGTCGCGAGTGTCGCACCGACGGTATCGACCTGCGCGTCACCGGCCTGCAACGCCATCTGTGTCGCACCACCCACGGTCGCCGTGACGGTGAACGTCACGCTCGTGGGACCGCCGGCCAGTGTCGCGGTGGCCGTCGTCGACTGCAGCCCAGCCGTGGGGCCGAGCGTGCGGATGGTCGTCGCACGGCCATCGGCGTTGGTCACCGCGGAGGTCGGGTTCACGGAGCCACCACCCACCGCGGCCCAGTTGACCGTCACGCCCGCGACGGGATTGCCGTTCACGTCGGTGACACGCACTTCATGCGCGGTGCCGAGTGTCGTGCCCACGGGAGCCGTGAGCGTGTTGCCGGCGGTGATCGTCAACTGCGTCGCCGCTCCGGCGGTGCCGGTGGCAGTGAACGTGAGCGGACTGCCGGTGAGTCCGTCGACGCGCGCCGTCATCGTGTTCGCGCCCGCCGTCGCACCGAGGGTCCATGACGTGAGCGAGGCGATCCCATCGGCAGCGGTCACGACCGGCGTGGTCGGTGCGATCGTCCCACCGCCGCCGGTCACCTCGAACGTCACGCTCGTGCCCGCGACCGGGTTGCCGCTCACATCGCGCACCACCACCGCGGGCGCGATCGCCACGACGCCGGCCGCGAGCGTGGTCTGCGCATTGCCGCGCTCGATCGCCATCTGCGTGGCGGGACCGGCCGTGATGGTGATCGCGCTCGAAGTCACGCCAGTGAGCCCGGTCGCCGCGAACGCGATCGTCCGCGCGCCCACCGTGCCGGTGATCCGGAGATCGCTGAAGATCGCATCGCCGTTCGCCCCGGTGACCACGGCCGTGGTGCCACCCAAGGTCCCGCCGCCGCTCGCGAGGCTCGCGGTGACGGCCACACCGGCCTGCGCAACGGTGTTGCCCGCCGCATCACGCAATCGCACGACCGGACCGACGGCGAGCACCGCGCCGTTCGCGGCCGTCGAGGACGCCGCAGTCACTAACGCGAGTTGCGTGGCCGCTCCGGCACCCACGGTGATCGCGGTCGATGCCACCGCGGGCACACCGGTCGATGCGAACGACAACGTGTAGCTCCCGGACGCGCCGGTGAGCGCGAGTGACGTGAACGTCGCGATCCCGGTCGCCGCGGTGGTGACGGTCGCCGCGCTCAACGAGGAGCCGGCAGGTCCGGTCGCGACGGTCGCGGTCACACTGCGCCCCGCGGTGGTGACCGCGTTGCCGAACGCGTCCTCGACGATCACACGCGGTTGCGTGGTGAGTGCGACACCGCTCGCGGCAGACGCGGCCGGCTGCGTGAGGATGCGCAGCGTTGCGGCGGCGGCCGGTGTCACGTTGAACGTCGGGCTCGTCACGTTCGCCAAGCCGGTCGACGACGCGACGATCGCCAGACCGGTCGCGACGCGTTCCACGCGGAGCGTCGAGAACGTCGCCACGCCCGCGACGGCGTTCACCGTCGTGGTGCCGAGCAGCGTGGCGCCCGGCACGTTCGGCGCAAGCGCGAGCGTGACGGCCCCGGTGAACCCGGTCGCCACGTTCCCCAGCGCATCGCGCAGCGTCACCTGCACACTCGGCGCGATCGTCGCGCCCGCGACGACACTCGCCGCGATCGTACCGATCTCGAGCGATTGGGCCGCGGCCGCCGTCACGTTGAAGGCCGCACTCGTCGCGGTCAACGCGCCCGCGCTGGCGACGAGCGTGTAGCCCGTGCCCGCGCGATCGACCGCGAGGTCGGTGAACGTCGCGACACCCTGCACGGCGTTCACGGTGCGCGTGCCGGTCAGCACACCGCTCGACGGGTTGGTGCCGAGCGCGATGGTGACGGCACCGGTGAAGCTGGCGAGTGTGTTGCCTGCCGCGTCCTGCGCCGCGACAGTGATCGCCGGCGTGATCGCGGCACCTGCGGCGGTCGTCGACGGACCCGCGGTGATCGCGAGACGCGACGCCGCGAACGCGGTACGGAAGTCGGTCCCGGTGGTGCCGAAGCCCACCCAGGCGCTGGCGAGTCCACTCGCATCGACGGTGCGGGCCTGCCACTGGTACGTGACGTTGTCCGCGAGACCGAGCAGCGTGACCAGCGTCGCAGTGCCCGACGACACGGGTGCGCTCGACGCGGTCGCCACGTTCGTGAATGCCTGACCCACCGGCCGCAGTTCGACTTCGAGGCGCAGCACGTCGCTCGGGTCGGGATCGCTCACGGTGGCACCGAGCCGGATCAGCGTCTCGTCGGTGGTCCCCGCCGAAGCGATGGCAGTCACACCATCACTGCGACGCTGCACCAAGAGCGTCGGCGCGCCCGGTGCCTGCGGCTCCGCGACGGTGAAGTCCGCGACGCCGGCCGCGTTCGCGCCGAACATCACCCACGCGCTCGCACGACCCGTCACGTCCACGGCCCGCGCTTGCCAGTGGTAGCCGGTGTCGTCGAGCAAGCCGCTGGCGATCACGGCGAAATCGCCGCCGCGTCCGAGTGCGCTCGAGGCCGTTGGCACGCCGGTCAGCGCCGTGCCGATGGGGCGGGCTTCGATGTCGAACCGCAGGGAGTCGAGATCCGGGTCGGTCACGGTGCCGCGCAGCGAGATCTGGCGCGCGGTGATGGTCCCACCGACGCCGACGGCGAGTGCGGCGACATCGGCCGTGCGCTGGTCGAGTAGGGACGGGGCGCTCGGCGCCCGCGGTCGTCCGATGGTGAGGTCAAACGCGCCGACACCCGCGGCCCCAGTCGAGGAAACCTCGACGATGTAGTTGCCCGTCGCCGGCAGGGCGACGTAGCGCAGGCAGGCGCCCGACCCGACGACGGCGCAGCTGGTTGCTTGGCTGATCGGCGTCGCGACGCCGTCCGTCTCCAGCGCCACCGAGGCGCCGAAGCCCGACGCCGCGACCTGGATGGTGAGTGAATCGTTCGCCGTGCCCGCGAAGCGATAGCGACGCGCGAAGCGTCCGGGCTGCGCGGCGGACCCACAGTCTGCGGTCGTGAGCGTACCGGTGATCGTGGCGGGCACCGCGTCGATGTCCGTGATCGCGCAGGGCTGCACGGTGAAGCGCACGGGGATGTCGAGCGTGCGCTCTTCGGGCCCATCTGCCGTCAGGCGGAGTGTATCGAGGTATTCCCCGACCGCGAGTCCGGTCGGATCGAGCGACACAACGAAGTCACCAGGCGCGCTGCCCGTCGCGGCACTGAGATCGAGCCACGGGCTGTTCTGCGCGGCACGTGCGGCGAACTGGATGAGCTCACCGGGACCATTGATCGTGAGCGATGCCGTGCTCACACGCGCGGCCGTGCTTCCCACGCGCGCGGAGTCGATCAACGACACCGGCGCAGCCGAGAGTGTGCCGAGCTCCCCAGGACTGAGGAGCTCATTCAAGCGGCAGTTCGACAACAACACCGTCGCCGACATCGCGACGACTGCGGCGAACCGTCCACGACGACGAACCGAGTCGCCGATCATTCGGCTGACCTCACGGAAGGCAAGTCACCCGAATTGCGCCACACCACGCTCAAGGTCATTACTCCACAAGGACTTAGGTCGGACCCACCGTCGACCAGCTTTGCAAGATGGGTGCCCAGTTCACTTTCTACAAGATGAAAGGGGTCCCGAAGGGTCCGACCGGTCTTCCGTTCGGTCAGCGGCGCCCGGCGACCGCCTCCCGGACCGCCGGCGCCGAGCGGGGAGAGGCGGCCAGGAACTCGCGCTCGAGGCCAAGAGCGGCGGCGATGGTCGCCGCGACCTGTGACTGCGTCACGCGGGTGGTCTGAACCAGGTCCCCGCGCGGCGGCGTGTCGGGACCGAGCACGGCCATCCAGATGTCTTCCGCGCCGTCGATCCGTTCGCCGTGCGATGTCCAGTCATCGCCACCACTGCCGCGCCCGTGGTCGGTGGTGATGATGAACGTCGTGCGATCGCGATACTCCGGCATCGCCTGCATCATCGTCCACAGGTCCGCGATGTATGCGTCGACCTGCTGCGTCGCACGCAGCGCCAGATCATACCGACGGCCGTGCGCCCACTCGTCGGTCTCGCCGTACCCGATGAACATCACGCGGGGCTGCTTGCTGCGGATGTACTCCTTCGCCACTTGATGCATCGGCGCGTCGAAGCTGACACTCGGCCAGTAGCGGATGCCGGTGCGGTACAACTCGTTGAGCATGGCCCGACGTGAGGTCGCGTCGGTCTCTTCGGGGAACGGTGCGTTCCACCCGAACAACACGTCGATGCCCGCGCGTTCCCGATTGAAGATGCGACCGAACGCGTCCCAGGTGGCGACCGCGCCGACTTTACCACGGAACTCGGGTCGCCGCGCCAACCACTCGAACACCGTCACGTTCGGATTGGGCGGATACTCGTTGCTGTCGATGCGCTCGTCGGCGAACCCCGTGAAGAGTTCGCTGTAGCCGGGATACGAGAACTTGAATCGGTTCTGGATCTCGGCGACGCGACCGAGGTCCTGATTGCCGTAGAGCTGTCCGTCGCGCGCCACGGTGTTCCAGAGGAACGGCATCAGCGTCGCGCGACGCTCGGCGGAGTACGTGCGCCAGAAGTCGCGACGGAGTCCAGTCGTGTCCGCCACTCCGCCGGGTGACCGACTGAGGAGTCGCTGCTCGGCGCCGCGGAACACCTCCTGCCAGCGGACCCCGTCACTCACGATGAGCACGACGTGCTCCGTGCGCCGTGACTGCGCGACGAGGATGGATGGTGCGAGCGCGACGAGGCACAGGGCACGGCGGAGGCAGTCGCGAAGGCGGGAACGCAGGGTCGTTGGCATACGCAGAGAGATGCGACGCACCCGTCACGGAGTCAATCGACAGGATTGTGACTTGCGCTCGTGCATCGCGGGACGCACGGTTGAGGGATGCTGGCCCGCTCCGTCCCCTGTCTCGCGATCACTGCGCTCGGACTGCTCGTCGCGCTCGCAGTCCCCGCGCGCGCGCAGCAGATCCTCGGCACGGTGCTTCGGTCGGACGGTGCGACCCCAGCACCCGGTGTGCTCGTCGTCGCGACCGACACCGCGCACCGCGTGATCGCCCGCGCGATCACCCGCGGATCCGGTGACTTCGCGTTGTTCGTCGACAGCGCGACGACACTCACCGTGCGCTTGCTCCGTCCGGGCTTCGAGGACCACGTACTGCCGTCGCAGCGTCTCACCACGGACGAGGTCGTGGATCTCGTCGCGACGCTCGACGATCAGCCGGTGGCACGTCCGGCGTGGAAGGTCGGGGCCAGCAGTTGCAAAGGCAGCAAGGAGGACCGCGCGCAGGTCGCGCTGCTCCTCGAGGAAGCGCGCAAGACGCTCGACATCGTGCAGTCGCGCATCGGCGACCGCGATCTCGAGGCGCGCGCCGTGCTCTACGACCATCGCACCGCGAAGAACGGCGAGGACACCCTGCGCACGATGCTCCGGCGGGTGCAGGGCGCCCCGCCGGAGACGTTCCGCACGACCACGGTACAGGAACTCGAGAAGGACGGATTCTTCGCGAACATCGCCGGCGAGCGCGTGTATCGCGCGCCGAGCGCCGCGATTCTCGCGGATCCCTGGTTCACGGAGCGGCACTGCTTCACGCTCGCGTTGGAACGCGACGTCGTCCCGGTGCTGCGGTTCCGTCCCACACGGGAAGCGCGCAACTTCGTCGAGATCTCGGGAAGCTATCGGTTCAACGCGCAGACGCTCGCGTTGTCGCGGGTCGAGTTCCAGTACGAGGGGCTCAAAGCGGACGAGCGGTCACCGCTCGTCGCCGGCATGCTCGAGATCGCCGCCCTCCGCAGCGGCGACCACGTGATCACGTCGTGGGAGCAGCGCTTCCCGCTCCTCGGCTATCGCACCGTCGATGGCGTGACGACGTTCGTGCGTTCGTCCACCATGCTGACCGACGTGACGGGGTATCGCTCGCTCGGGGGCTTCATGACGGCCGTCGGTCGCGAGGGGAGCACCATCTGGCAGCGCGATCCGATCACGGACGCGATCCCCGCGTCACGCGCCGCGACTCGCTGTGCCGAGCGAGCGGTCGGGCGCACGACGGCCGTGGCCGAGGGCAAGCTTCCGGTCGACGACTCGACGATGACCGCGAGCGGGATCGTGCTGCGCGCGGTGTGGAACGAGCCGGTGATCATCGACCGCACGACGTTCGGCGCGCGCGAGCACGTGCGCGAGACGATGACCGACGAGGACGGGGGATGGATCCTTTGCGACCTGCCGCCGGATCGTTCGTACGTGCTCAAGTGGGAAGTGCAGGGCGACGAGCGTACGCAATCGGTCGCACCGGCGACGCGGGCACTCAACCGGGTGCCGCCCCGCGTCCCATGAGCCGCTCCCAGTGCTCCCAGATGAGCACCATGGCGAGTGTGTCGAGTTTGCAGTACTCGAGCAGGAGGTTGGCCCACTGCTCCTTCGCCGCAGGGTCGTCCTTCTCCGCGCCGTAGGCCATCGCGAAGTAGGCCCGCATGGCGCCGGTGCCTTCGTTCACCTTCTCCTCGGACTCGTCGATCAATGACGACGGCAGCGTCGCATACGGCCCGCGCTCCGGATCGCCGTCGCGGCCGGCGAGTGCGACGAAGCGCGTGCGCACGGTCTCCGACGACTTCCAGAGTGCGTCGAGCACCATCTTGATGCTGTTGCTGCCCCCCATGCCTGGGTGATAGTAGAACGCGCGACAGAGCTTGAGCATATCGAGCATGCGCGCGCCGTCGTCCCCCGGCTTCCGTGCGGCCAGCGTCAGCCACTCGGCGAGTGTCGCGTCACCGCTGCCGAGTGTGGTGAGCTCGCCAGCGACCCGATTCATGACCGTGCGCTCGAAGTCCGACCACACGAGGATCGTGCCGGCCGCGCCGAGTGCGTCGCGCAGTGTGCGCGCGAACTCCTCGTTGGGCCAACGGTCGTCGCGGTTAAGGAACGCGCGATGCTCGAGCGGCGCGCCGGGTGCGCGCAGCGTGTGGCAGCTCCACTGAAACGCGAGTTGTCCGTAAGGTCCCATGCCCTTGTGGTGCGGGACCGCGATGGTCGCCGCCTCGAAGTCGACGAAGTGCAGCGGATACCGCGCCGTGGCCATCGCTTCGTGCAACGCGGCGTCGAACCACTCCTCGCCTTTTCTTGATTGTGTGACCTGCACGCGCTGCCGCTCGGCGTACACGCCGGACTTGCCACCGAAGTGCTCTTCGGTGATGTCATGCAGGTGATCGACGCCCAGTTCGATGAGCGTGTCGACGAGCGGGCCGCCGCGATAGAGATCGAGTACGTGCGGTGTCACGTTGCCGCGCGCCCCCCAGCATTCGAGGAAGCCGTTGCGCGACTCCTCCGGAGCGACGCGGAACTCGCATTTCTTGCAATGACTGCCCAGCGGTGCGACCAACCGCGTGAGCTGCGGGGCGAGTGTGCCGAGGAACATCTGCGTGGCCTCCCGCACCTCGCGCTCCAATTCGGCGACCTCGTCGCTCACATCGAGTCCGATGGTGAGCGGGTCGCGACGCACGGCCTCTGCGTCACCCACGAACTCCGCGCTGTGCAATCGCCCGTCCGGACTGCGGCGCACTTGCACCCAGCTCGGCATGCCGTCGTAGGCGGCGACGCTGTCCTTGTTCATGAGGATGAGGTGCGGCCGCACCGGCACACCCGGGAACAGGTCCTTGAGCAACGCGACCTGATATGTGACGTCCTCGAGATAGTCCCGCCACTTCGCGTTGATGCTGAAGGGCTTGGTCATGTTCTTGAAGTAGCTGCCCGTCTTGTCGAAGCGCTTCGTCGCGTCCTCGGGATCGAAGGACGACGACTTCACCTCGTACAGGTCGAAGCCGGCCGGCGTGCGCTTGAGGATGTCGACGCGCGCGAGGCGCTGTCCGTCGAACAGCGTGGCTTCGAAGAGCGTGACCGTCGCTGCCGCATCGAGATGTGCACGCGTGGTCTCATAGTCTTGCTGCGGACTCTTCCCGTACTCGAGCGTGATGCCGCCGGGGAAGAGCTGTTTGGCGAGCGCTTCCACCATGTAGCCGCCCTCGGCGAGGAACGCGAGATATTCGTCCTCGGCGAGCACGTCGGGGTAGCGCAGCTCGCGGTAGTAGAGCTTGCTGGGGCAGCTGCGCGCGAGTTTGAAGTCCGACTTCGACAACGTGTGTGTGCGCGGGGTGGCGGTCGAGTGGCTCGACGAATCGGGAGAAGTCATGCGCGCAATCCTGCGGTGTCGAAGTCAGGGACGAACGCGGCGGCCTGGACCTTCACGGGCACGCCGCTGAACGCCGCGTTGCCGGTGAGCACGTCGATGCGCCATTCGTCGGTGAGGTCGTTGATGCTCACGCCAGGGTGTCGCGCCGCGACACCCATCGCGGTGCCGTCGCGCCCGTGGCCCCAGCCGTGTGGCAGGCTCACGACGCCGGCCATGACTTCATCACTGACCTCGAGCTCCACATCCACGCTGCCGGCGCGCGACGTCACGCGGACCTGGTCGCCGTCGGCGAGACCGCGTTGTTCAGCATCGAGTGGATGCATGAGCAAGGTGCAGCGGCGCTTGCCGCGCACCAATCGCTCGCTGTTGTGCATCCAGCTGTTGCAGGAGCGGAGTGCGCGGCGACCGATGAGCGCGAGACCGTTCGATGATTGCGCGAGCGACTGCTCGAGCCGCAACAGATCGCGCAGGAAGAGATCCGGCGCGAGGTGGATGCGGCGGTCGGCAGTGCGGAGCCGATCCGGAAGCACTGGCTTGAGCGCGCCCAAGTCGACGCCGTGCGGCGCCCGGCGCAGCTGGCTCAGTGAAGCGCCCTTGCCGAACGGCGAGTAGCCACTGCCGTACACGCCGGTGCGCAACGCGTGGTCGAGCATGCGCGCGGGCCCGAGCGTGCCGAGCACTCGCGCACGCCAGCGGATCGTGGCCGAGTCCCCGAGTCCGGCGGTCAACGCCGCGAGGATCTCCCAGTCATGGCGCGCTTCGGCGGGTCGCGGGAACACCGGCGCCGAGTACTTCGCGGTGTCGCGCACGGCGAGCATGTGGAACGCGAGATCGTAGTGCTCGCGCTCCAGCGGCGATGTCGGCGGAAGGATCAGATGTGCGTGACGCGTGGTCTCGTTGCGGTAGAAATCGATCGCGACGAAGAAATCGAGTCCCGCGATCGCTCGGTCGAGTCGCCCGCCGTTCGGTGTGGACAACACCGGATTGCCCGCATGCGTGACGAGTGCGCGCACTTGGCCCGTGCCCGGCGTGTCGAGCTCGTCGGCCAGCGTGGCGACGGGCAGTTCGCCGGCGAACTCCGGCAGACCGCGCACGCGACTCGTCCATCGACCGAAGCGCACCGCGCGTCCGCGTTGATCATCGCGGACGAGATCAACCGCCGGCGTCGCAAACATCGCGCCGCCCTCGGCGTCGATTCGCCCGCACACCACGTTGAGCGCCGTGATCAGCCAGGTCGCGACACCGCCGAACTCCTGCATCGACACACCCACGCGACCGTACACCGCGCCGCGCGTGGCCGTGGCGATGTCCACCGCCAGTGTGCGGATGGTCGGCGCATCGATGCCTGTCGCGGCGCTGACGCGGTCGGGCGTGAACGGTGCGACCGCCGCCTTGAGCGCATCGAGTCCATGCGTGAACGTGCCGAGTCGACCGAGTTGCGCGAGTCCTTCGGCGAAGATCACCTGCAGCAATGCGGCGAGCCGCAGTGCGTCCGTGCCCGGTACGATGAACAGGTGCTGGTCGGCGAGCGCAGCGGTCTCGGTGCGGCGCGGATCGATCACCACCACCCGTCCGCCGCGCGCTTGGATCGCCCGCAACCGATCACCCACACCGGGTGCGGTCATCAAGCTCCCGTTCGACACCACCGGATTCGCACCGAGGATCACCAGATGCTCGGTGCGATCGAGGTCGGGGATCGGGATGAGCAGCGGATGCCCGAAGCAGTGCATCGCCGCGACGTGCGCGGGCAGCTGATCGACCGAGGTCGCCGTGTAGCGGTTGCGGCTGCCGAGGGCGCGCGTGAACTCCGGCAGGAACAGCATCGCGCCGAGCGAATGCACGGTCGGGTTGCCCGCGTACGTGGCGACGGCATCGCGGCCGTGGGCGGCGCGCACACGGGCGAGTCCATCGATCGCTTCATGCAGCGCCTGGTCCCAGCTGATCGCTTCCCATCGCGTGCCCATACGGCGCATCGGCGTGCGGATGCGGTCGGGGTCGGTGTGGATGTCCTGCAGCGCGACCGCTTTCGGACAGATATGCCCGCGACTCAGCGAATCATCCGCGTCACCGCGGATGTCGGTGACGCGGTCGCCCTCGGTGGTGATGACGAGGCCGCACATGGCCTCGCAAAGTGTGCAGGTGCGCGTGTGGCGCGTGGGAGCCATGCGGGGGAAGGTGGTACCGTGGCCGAGCTTCCGCTACGGTGACTCGCCCACGATCACGAACACGGTCACCGAGAGCGGCGGGTCGCTTCGTCCTTCCCACTGTGCAGTCGGCCAGAGGAGCCGGAGTTGCGCGACTCCTGGCTTGACGCCGGTGACCGACGAGCCGTCGATCGTCGCGGCGTCCCCTCGGAGTTGGCTGGTGAATGTACCCAGGTAGCCGAGCGATGCGCCGGTGCTGTCGATGACCATCACGCGAAACGCTTCGCCGAAACCGGCGCGCTGACCGGGACGGAGACGAAGCGTATCAACATCGATGCTGAGTCGCGCCGCTTTTGGGGCCGCAGCGCGGCGTGCGGCGGCATCGAGGTCACCATCGCGCCGGCGCATCGGGCTCCGACTGACGGTTGAACTGAATCCGATGGAGAACTGTCCGTCCGGCGCGATCTGTGTCCGCGCCCGAAGTGGTGCTTCGACCGGGACTCCATCTCGCATCGGGACTCGATACGTCGCTGACTCGATCCATTGCCGGATGGCGAGTTCCGCGGCGCTCGACGAGGCCCCTTCGATGACGATGGTTTCCATTCGTGGCCGCGCATCAGCGCCGATGGTCACCGAGACCGTGAGTGGTTGATCTCCCAGCGCGGCGCGCGGCGGAGCCGACATGGGGACCATGCTGGCGAACTCCATTCGGCCGCCAGCGGCCAGACCCATCTCGCGCGCGGTCCCCATCTCCGTGTCACGGGACTGCTGTGCCGCAGTAGCCGCGCTGCGGCGCGCGATGAGTTGGAAGGGTGCTGCAACTGAGATGCCGTCCTTGGTCGGCACGGTGTATGTCGCGCGCTCGACCCACGCACGAGCAGTCGCCACCTGACTCGGGAACGGAAGCCCTGTCGTCTCGAACGTCTCCATCCGCGGCCGCCCGCTCGCATCAACCCACACGCGCACCGAGAACGAGTCGCTCACGAAGAGTTCGGCTGGCGGTGACACCGCGCTGGTCATCCGCGCCAGTGCGACCGGTGCGACCGGTGCGACCGGTGCCGGAACGGTCTGCTGCCGCGGGGTGCACGCGAGCATCGCGGGCAAGACGAAGGCGGAGAGGACAAAATGTAGACGGTTCATGCCCAAACAATTCCGCCGGTCTCGTCCGCGCGCCAGTCCGTTTTGTGCCACATCATCGCCTACAAGTCTGCGACGCGCGTCAGCCCCTCACCCCACCCGCGCCGGCTCCGCCTCGATCCGGATCGACCGCCACGCTCCCGCCTTGAATCGCCGCACACTCAACGTCGCGCGCATCATGTGCCCCAGCAGGATCGCCAACCAGATGTCCGACGGCACCAACGGCCGCGTGAGCTGCAACACCGTCAACAATCCGAGCGGGATCCCGAGCTGCGAGACCAACGTGATGTAGAGCGGGCCCTTGGTATCGCCCGTGCCCTGCAAGCCGCCGGTGTAGGTGAGCGCCACCGTGATGAAGAGCCCCGAGAGACTCAACCAACGCAGCAGCTCCGTACCGATGCCGAGCACGGTCGGATCATCCATGCCGAAGATGCCGAGGAGCAGTTTGGGGATGGTGAGGAACAGCAGACCGATGAACACCGCGATCCCGAGTCCCAAACGCGACGCGATCTGCACGGTGCGCTCCACACGCTCGGGCTTCCCCGCGCCGAGATTCTGCCCCGCCACCGTCGCCGCCGCGCCCATCAACCCGACACTCGTCCATGTGATGAACGAGAACAGCTCCGAGTAGCCCACCGCATACGCCGCCTGGGTCTCGGCGCTGTTCTTCAGCGAGCCCATGAAGCGCAGGAGCAGCACACCACCGACGATCATCGCGATGCCTTGAAGCCCGGCCGGCAATCCGAACCGGAACAGTTGCTTCACCGTCGTCCAGTCCCAGCGACGGTCCATCCCGGGCTCCCAGTGGATCACGAGCTTGCCCGAGAAGAGCTTGGAGAAGCCGTACGCACTCACGATCACTCCGGCGATCACCGTACCGAGCGCTGCGCCCATCACGCCCATCGGCGGGATCGGTCCGAGCCCACGGATGAAGACGATGTTGAGGAGCACATTGAGCACGGTCATCGCGACGCCCAGGTGCAGTCCGGTCTTCGCATCGCCCGCCGCACGCAACGCGCCGCCCAGGAAGAACAGCGACATCATGCCGATCCCACCGACGAACATCGTGCGGAGATACGCGATGGCCTCCACCTGCACCGCGGGGGCCGCGTGCACGAGATCGAGGAGGTACGGCGACGCGAACCAGCCGATGGGCGCGAACACCCCGAGGCAGAGCACCAGCGTCGCGAGATACGCCTGATAGACCGTGCGATTCACCGCGTGTTCGTCCCCGGCGCCAGCGAATCGCGCGACGAGCACACCCATCCCGGTGAAGATCGACATCACGAACACGATCACCACCAGGAAGATCTGGAACGCCACCCCCACCGCGGCATTGCCGTTGAAGCCGACGTAGTGGCCGACCATCGCGTGGTCGACGATGCCCTGGAGACCGCCGATCACGTTCTGCAACACGGTCGGCCACGCGATCTTCCACACCGAGGCGATGATCGGCCCTTCGACGATGGAACGGTCGAAGGTCTTCTTGGGCTTGGCCGGCGCGGGTGCGGACATTCAGGGGAAAGTGGGGGGAGGACCAGCGACTCGCTACCGTACGTATCCGGCGCCCGCCCTGTTGGCCTAGACGCCGCTCTTCTCTTCCGGGTGGAGCCGCCCCAGCCGTCGGAGCGCGGGAACGAACCACCCCACACTCGCGACCACGCCGAGCGTGAGCACGCCGCCCACCACCACGGCGCGTGCGGCGCCCCACCAGCGGGCCGTCACGCCGGACTCGAACGCGCCGATCTCGTTCGACGAGCCGATGAAGATCTGGTTCACCGCCGAGACGCGCCCGAGCATGCCCTCCGGCGTCCGCGACTGCAGCAGCGTGCTCCGTACGACCACGCTGACCATGTCGCACATGCCGCTCACCACGAGGATCGCCACCGAGAGGTAGAAGCTCGTCGAGAGTCCGAACGCGATCATCGACAGCCCGAAGCCCGCGACGGCGATCAGCAGCACCCGTCCGGTATGCGTGAAGTCGTGGTGCCGCGCGACGAAGATGCTCGTCGCCACCGCGCCGACCGCCGGTGCGGCGCGCAGGACCCCGAGACCCGTCGGCCCGACGGCGAGGATCTCGGCGGCGAAGATGGGCAACAGCGCCACCGCCCCGCCGAAGAGTACGGAGAACAGATCCAGCGTAAGCGCACCTAGCAGCACGGGTTCGCGGAACACGAACCGGATACCGCCAGCGACCGACTCGAACACGCCCTCATGCGTCTCCTCGCGCACCGGCGAGCGATGGGCGATCGACGCGAAGACCCCCAAGGCGACCACCATGAGCACCGCATCCACGGAGTACGCGAGGGTCGTCCCACCGAGTGCGTACAGCACGCCACCCATGGCAGGTCCGAGCACGGCCGCCAGCTGCCAGGTGCCGCTGCGCCATGTGATGGCGTTCGCGAACAAGTGCCGCGGCATGATCTCCGCCGACAACGCCTGGCGCGCCGGCTGCAGGAACGACCGCGCGATCCCACTCACGACGATCACACCATAGATCGCGTTGATCCGCGCCGACGCCACCACACCCTCGCTCAACGGCGCGGCCAACACCCACAGCGCCGCACTACACGCGACCAGCACCGCGAGCGCGAGCATCACCACGCGTCGCCGGTCGTGGCGATCGACCACATGTCCCGCGTAGAGCGCGAACGAGATCGCTGGCAACGCCTCGGCGAGCCCGATCAAGCCGAGCGCGAGCGGGTCCTTGGTGAGATCGTAGATCTGCCAGCCCACGACCGTCCCTTGGATCTGGATGCCGATGGTGAGCGTGAAAAGGCCGACGAGATAGCGCGTGAAGTGCGGCTGGCGGAGTGCGATGTACGGGTCGCGCGGAGCGGTCACGACGGTCCTTCGCTCAAGCCCATCGCAACGCGGATGCGCGCCGTCTCCTCGCGGAGCTGCGTGACCGCGAGCTCCACCTCGGCGCGGCGTGTGCGGAAGCTCAACACGCAGACCCGCGCCAGCGCACGCCCGTCGACCATGCAACCGGTGAGCATCACTTTCCCGCGCGCGGTCACGGCGTCGATCACCGCGTGCGTGGCCGCGTTCTCCGTTGCGAGATCCTGGGCCTGCACATGGAAGGCGAACAACGAGAGCTGCGGCGCTGCGTCCAGCACGATCCCGGGAATCGCCGCCACCTGATCCGCTGCCCACACCGCGAGCGCCCGCTTCTCGGCGAGTGCGGCGCGATAGCGGGCCGCGCCGAACATCTTGAGCGTGAGCCACACACGCAGGCCCGGGAATCCGCGCGAAAGATCCGGGCCGTACTGCGCCGGGTCGTAGAACTCGCTCTGGTTCTCGGGGAGGTAACCCGCCGTCGACGCGTGCACGGCACGCAGCGCTTCGCCATCACGCACGAGCAGCGCCCCGGTGCCGTACGGCAGGAACATGCCCTTGTGCGGATCGAGCGTGAGCGAGTCGGCACGGGGGAGGCCGGCGAGCAACGGACGCAGGTCGGGCACCAGGTGGAAGCAGGCGCCGTAGGCGCCGTCGACATGGTGCCAGAGGCCTTCGCGCGCAGCGACATCCGCGATGGCGTCCAGCGGATCCACGGCACCGGTGTTCGTCGTTCCGGCGCTCGAGACGACCATGAAGGGCGTGAGTCCCGCCGCGCGATCGGCCGCCACGGCGTCGACGAGCGCGTCGACGCGCATCCGGTGCTGCGCATCCACCGGAATGAGACGCACCCGATCATGCGCGACCCCGGCGAGCTTCGCCGACTTCTCCACGCAGTGATGCGCCTGCGACGACGTGTACATCGTCCCGCGCCGGATGTCCACGCCGAGGTGCCGCTCGCGCGCGCAGAGGATGGCGTTGAACGTCGCCATCGAGCCACCGGTGGTGAAGAGCCCGCGCGTGGTGGCCGGGAACTGCATCCAGTCGCGCAGCCAGTCGAGCGCGGTGGCTTCGAGTTGCACCAGCGCCGGTGCGGCGGCCCGGATGCCCGTGAAGCGGTTGGTGGTGTCGGCGATGAAGTCCGCGAGTGCCGCCGGGTACACGCCGCCGCCTGGGATGTACGCGAGGTAGCCCGGTCCGGCGGTAGTGAACGAGCGCGGGATGAGATCGTCGAACAGGAGATCGAGTAGCGGCTCGAGCGTGGTCCCGTGTTCCGGCACAGGTTCGCTCAACGCACGACAGCGTGCCGCCGCATCGAGATCGCCATGACTCGGCTGCGCGGCGAGCGAGGCGAGGTGGGCCACCGCACGCGAGACCACCGCCTCACCCATCGCTTGCATGTGCGCGGGAGAGACGTCGAGTGACGCGAGGTCGTCTGGCGGAAGAACGTCGGGCACGAGACCCAGAAGACTACTGGGTCAGGTGCCGCCGAACCACTCGCGCGTACCGGCGGCGGCGTGACGGAGGCATGTTTCGGCATGCCACCATCACGCGCCACCCGCGTTCCAACTTCGCTGCTTCTTTTGGCGGCTCTGTTCTCTGCCGCCGCCTGCGCGGCGCCGGCCACGGTCGTCACCACGCGCGAGACCCCGCTGCGCATCGCGTCCTACAACATCCGCCATGGACGCGGCAGCGACGACGCCCTCGACCTCGCGCGGACCGCGAACGTGCTCCGCACGCTCACGCCGGACATCGTCGGACTGCAGGAAGTCGACGATCGCGTCGAGCGGAGCGGCCGCGTGAACGAAGCCGACTGGCTCGGACGCTCCCTCGGCATGCAACACGCGTTCGGGGCGTTCATGCCGTATCAGGGTGGGGAGTACGGCCTCGCCATCCTCTCGCGGTATCCCATAGAGTCACACACCGCGATTCGGCTCCCCGACGGTAACGAGCCGCGCGTCGCACTGCTCGCGCGCGTGCGCTTGCCGGACGGGCGCCCGCTCGCCGTGGTGAACGTGCACTTCGACTGGGTGAAGGACGACGGCTTCCGATTCGCCCAAGCCACCGCGCTCACACGAGTGCTCGACACACTCTCCGTGCCCTATGTGCTGCTTGGCGACTTCAACGACGAGCCGGGATCGCGGACCCTGTCACTGTTCGAGGCGCGCGCGACCGAACTGAAGAAGCCGCGCGACGATCACTTCACGTTCTCCAGCACCGAACCCGTCAAGGAGATTGACTTCGTGTTCGTCGCGCCGGCCGCCGCCTGGGGCCCGGGAACGGCGAAGGCGGTGACCGAACGCCTTGCGTCCGATCACCGCCCGGTCATCGCAACCGTCGTACTGCGCGCACCGCGTTAGCCTGCAGCGCGCGAGCTGGCCCTCGGCGATTCAGCGGCCCGGCTTCTTCACTTCGCGCTTCTTCTCGCGCACGTCTTCCTGCTTGTCGCGGACGTTCTCACGACGGTCTGCACGGTCCTCGGCGCGATCGCGGACGTCTTCCCGCTTGTCGCGCACGTCCTCGCGCTTGTCGCGACGGTCCTCGAGCTTGTCCAGCTTCCCGCCGTCGACCTTCGCATCACGCACATCTTCACGCTTGTCGCGCACGTCTTCCTTGCGATCGCGGACGTCCTCACGACGGTCCCGCACGTTCTCGCGGCGGTCGCGCACGTCTTCACGTCGGTCGACGCGGTCTTCGACCGTGTCGCACTTGCTGCCTTCCGCGCACTTGCGGGTGACCTTGACCTTGCTGGCGTCCTGGGCCTCGCCGGTGGCCGGAGCCGCGGCGAAGGTGAGCGCAGCGAGGGTGGCGACGAAGATGGTGGGGCGCATGGTGTGGTCCTCTGTGTGGTGGGGTGCGCCGGGATTGGCGCGTCTCCACATGGGACGCACGAGGCGGCGCGGTGTTAGTCGTGTGATTCAGGTCACGCAGCCGATGCGACGTATAGCCTCCGCATTGGCGCATCCACACATTGAATGGGAGATTCCCCCCATGCACACGCGCCGTTCACGCCGTCTTCGCGCCGCGCTCCTCGGCGCCATCCTCGCAGTCGCCCCCCAACTCCTCCCCGCCCAGAGCGGCCTCCTCGAGTGGCCGCGCGTCACCGTCGCCGCGCACCTCGATTCCACCGGCGCCCTGCACGTGCGCGAAACGCAGACCATCCGATTCACCGGCGACTGGAACGGCGGCGAGCGCTACTTCGATCTGCGTGGCGGACAGGAGGTCGCGCTGCACTCACTCACGCGGCTCGACTCCGGCGAGACCGGCGAGGGGCGCGCGTTGCGTGCGGGGGATCTCGCGCGAGTCGACGAGTTCGACTGGACCGACTCACGCACGTTGCGGTGGCGCGGACGTCTGCCCGAGGACCCGCCGTTCGATCGCGTGCTGCGCACCTATACGCTCGTCTATACCTACCAGCAGTTGCTGCGATTCGAGAACGGCAAGGGCTACAGCTTCGACCATGACTTCGGTATCGGCGCACGCATGTCGCCGATCGAGGACTACTCACTCACGTTCACGATGGACTCGGTGTGGGCGACGGACCTCCCCATGCCGCTGCGCGTCGAGCACATCGTCGTGCCGGCGGACTCCGTAATCGTGCTCACCGTACCCCTGCGCTTCCTGGGTGCCGGACGCCCGTCCGGTGTCTTCCACGGCGCAACGAGCAGCGCACGGCTCGCCATCGCGAGCGCCCTCGGTGTCTTCGCGCTCGTCCTGCTCATCGTGCACTTCGCGCGTGAGGCACAGCTCGGTCGGTTCCGCCGGATCCCGGACCATCGCAGCATCACGCCGGAGTGGCTCAAGGAGCACGTGTTCTCCATGCTGCCGGAAGTCGCGGGGGCCGCATGGGACGAGAACACCTCCGCGGCCGAGGTCGGAGCGGTACTCGCACGCCTGGTGCAGGAGGGCAAACTCTCCAGCGAGGTGAAAACCGAGAAACTCTGGATCTTCTCCAACGAGATCCTGCATCTCAAGCTCGAGGTGCGGCGCAATGTGCTGACCGAGCACGAGCGCGCGCTCATCGACGGCCTCTTCCAGAAGCACGAGGACACCACCGACACACAGCGCGTGCGCGAGCGCTACAAGAAGACGGGCTTCAATCCCGCGAACCTCATCAAGCCACACCTCGAACGCGCACTCGAGGCCGCGACGGGTGCCGGGACCAAGACCTCGGCGCGCCGGACGGCGATCCTCGCGGTCACGGCGATCGCGTGCATGATCATCGGCGCGATGCAACGGGTCGAGGAGATCCCGATGTCGCTCCTCGCGGTGTTCGTGAGTCTCTTCGCCCTGGTCGTCGCCACGGGACTCGCGACCGCGTACCGCCATGCGGCGTCGATCGGCGTGATCACGGCACTCCTGGTCGTGGTGCCGGTCTCGGTGTTCGCCGTCGCGTTCGCCGCCTTCGCCCTCTATCTCCCGCTCCAGGCCGGGTTCTTCACGTGGCTCGGCATCGCGCTCTGGGGGGCGATGCTCACACAGAGCGTCGCCAACTCCGCGTACACGCGTCACGCACCAGAGCGCATCGCGCTGCGGCAACGTTTGATGGCCGCGCGTCGGTTCTTCGTCGAGCAACTGCGCTCACCGGCGCCGCAGCTGCAGGACGCGTGGTACCCGTATCTCATCGCATTCGGGCTCGGGCGTTCAGTCGACAAGTGGTTCCGTGCGTTCGCCGGCACCGCCGCCGCGCGCTCCACGAGCGCGCTCGGACGCACTGCATCGAGCGGCGGCAGCATGAGCAGCGGCTCCGGTGGATGGAGTGGGTTCGGAGGCGGTGGTGGTTTCTCTGGCGCAGGTGCGAGCGCGAGCTTCGCGTCAGCCGTTGGCGGCATGGCCGCCGCAGTGTCCGCGCCGAGTTCGAGCTCGGGTGGATCGCGCGGTGGCGGTGGTTCGTCGGGTGGTGGGCGTAGCGGCGGCTGGTAGCGGCGGCTGGTAGCGTCCGCGCGGAGCGCAGCTCCCGCCTACGGCGTCCCGGTCGCGGTCAGCGTCACCGGATCGAGCGTCCACACCTGCACGCTCGCGGTGTTCGTTCCAGCCGTCGTGCTCGTCGTCCACCGCACGGTCACTTCGCCGGTCGCATTCGTGAGCGCCGTCTGCGGCGTGAACGAACCACCGCCCGACGTCACCTGCAACGCCACGGGCACACCGACCAGCGGCACGTTCCCAGAGCCGAGCACGCGGATCACGATCTGCACCGGCAACGCGCTCCCGGCACGCGCACTTTGGTTGTTCCCCTGCGCGATCACCACCTGCGCCGGCACCAAGCCAGTCGCCGACACGATCACGGGCTCGAGTCCCGGTGCCGTCGCCATCAGCGATTGCGCGGTCTCGCTCGGGCCGAGCGTCCACGTCGCGGTGATCTCACCGGTCGCGTTCGTCTCGGCTGCGGTCGGCGTCACCGTGCCACTGCCCGCGCCCACCAACAACGTCAGCGTGCGCCCCTCCACTGCCGACCCCGTCGAGTCCAGCGCACGGAAGATCACCGGCGTCGAGAGTGCGCGCCCCACCTGACCGGACTGATTGTCGCCTTGCACGACGACGATCGAGGCCAGCGGCGCAGGTGCCGCGACATCCTTGGCGCAAGCCGCGCTGCCGAGGACCGCGAGGGCTCCGAGGAACCCGATGATGAGGCGAAGCGGAGTAGGAGTGGGCATAGGGGCTCGCCATCAGTATCGGCGGCAGTCGCCGGACCGTGAGCCCCGCCCGGACTCCCCTTCTATTGAGGAGCCGGTAGCAGTCGCAGCGTGTTCACCGCCCGCGACTCGACCCGCGAGCGTGAGAACGGCAGCGGCCAGGTTTCACCCGCGAGATGCGGCTGAAGGAAGTCGTCGAAGTGCGGACTGAACGGATTGCCCGATTGTCCGAGATGGCGGCTCAGCGTGAACCCGTCGATGTCCGCCCAGTCCATCACGAACCGCATGCTCGGGCCGGCTTCGTTGTGGAAGGTGCGCGTGGCAGTGTCGAACCGCACGAACGCGGCATTGAGTGTCGCATCGTCGCCGGCACTCGGGTACGGCCCACGCGTGAGACGCAGCCAGCGATCGAGCGCCGGCACAGTCGCGAGCGGATGGCGGATGGTGAGCGTCTGCACATCGCCGAACGGCCGTTGCCACGGCTCGGCGAGTGCGGCGCGCATCGCGCGTGCGCTGATCGCGTCGAGCGTCTCGATCGTCGCGGTGCGCGCATCGTCGACGAACGCGGCCGCGTTGTCGCTCAGCACCGCTGGGACCAGCGTCGCTGCCTTGCCCCACGCCTCACCGAGCTCATCCTCGAACACTTCGCGCGGCAGCCGCGCCCACCAGTACGCGAAGAGTGAGGCGACCGTATCGCTCGCCGTCATCGCACCGCTCCACCGCTCGATGCGTGCGGCCGCCGCGGCATCACCGGCACCCCGCGCGCCGGCTGCCGCGAGTTCTTTCCACTTCACCGCGTTCCCCGAGACGAGATCCATCTGCATCGCGGTCATCGCGGCCGCGTCCGTCCGTGCACTGTCGGCGATGGCGGCGGACAACAGCGCGCTCGCGCGGATCTTGCGCGCCACGTTGTAGAAGCCGGGAATCGCATACGGCCAGTTCGCATCGACGATCTGACTGTTGGTCGTCGCGATCCATCCTTGTGCCGGGTTGAGTGCGTACGGCGTCTGCGCGAGCAGGCGGTATCCGCGCCACGCCGCCACACTGTCGGTGCCGAGTTGCGGCGTGAACGTGTCGTACGCCCCGCGCTCGGGCAGTGGCGCGCCGAGTTGGTAGCCGATGTTCCCGGACTTGTCCGCGTAAGTCCAGTTCACGCTCAGCGCGCCAGCCATCGTCACGGCCGAACGGAACGCGGCGAAGTCCTTCGCGCGCATCAGCGACCCCGCGCCGACCACTACACCCCACGCCGGGAAGTCGTAGCCCGCCCAGTGCATGACCCGCGCGGTATCGCCGCGCAGGTCCATCACCGGGCCCCGCGGCGTGCGAAGCATGCGCACGACCATCGGCGGCTCGCCCTTCACCGTGATCGATTCCACCTGCACCGTCACGTCAGCCCACCCCTCGGCGGTGCGTACGCGCGGTGCATCCGTCTCGGCACCCTCGATGATCTCCAGCGTCTCGTCGACGAGGTCGATGGGTGCCACCGTGAACGCCCAACTGATCGTGCCGTTGTGGCCCATCGAGATCGCCGGGATCCCAGGTGCGGTGACCCCAACGGCATCGAGCCCTTCCTGCGTGTGGAGTCCGACCACGTACCAGAGCCCTGGTGCGCTCGAGAGCTCGAGATGCGGATCCGACGCATGCAACGCCGCACCGCTCTTCGAGTGCACCGGCGCGACCACCCACGAGTTCGACGCCTTCGTCATCTTGGGCGCGCCGCCACTGATCGCCGCGACCGCGCTCGGTACCGTCGGTGGCGACCATGCCTGCACCGCGGCCGCCAAGCGGGTGGCATCACCGCCCAATCGATCGAAGATCTCGCGAAAGTCCGCGCCGCGGTCCATGAGCGTGAGCGCGAACCAGCTCTGATAGAAACCCACCAGCGTCACGTCCTCCGCCGTCCACGGCGCCGGCGCGAAGCCAAGTAGCGTGAACTCGGGCGGCAGGGGCCGCGCCTGCGCGACCCACGCGTTCACCCCCGCCACGTACTCGTCCAGCTCGCGCTTCACCGTCGGGTCGAGCGACGCGAGATCGCGGCGGGTTTGCCCATCGAACCCGAGCCGCCGCTGCGCCGCGTCCAGGTCCTTGGCGATCGGCCCGAACAGTTCCGAGAGTTGCCCGCGCGCCATGCGCCGGGTGAGCTCCATCTGGAACAAGCGCTCCGACGCATGCACCCAGCCGAGCGCGAAGCGCGCGTCGGCGTTCGTCTTCGCGTACACCTGTGGCACGCCGCGCGCATCGAACAGGATCTCCACCGGCGCCCCGAGGCCGGCGAGCGTGACGCTGCCGGTTTCCTTCGCCACCGACTTGGCGAGATAGGATCGCCCGCCAAACCAGAAGGCCAGAGCCAGCACGAAGAGGACGAGCAGCAGGCCCGTCAGGAAGCGGGAGAGTCGGCGCATGGCTGGAAACTACGCGTCCTCCCCAGCGAAGCACGAGCGTCGTACGTTCTAGCGTTGTCCCTGCTCATCCCACCCCAGTGCGTGGAGATCCACCGTGATCCACCAGCGTTCCCGGACCCTTGCTGCCGCGCTTCTCGCGAGCGCCTTCGCAGCGACCGCGGTCCAAGCTCAGATTCCCGTCGCGACCGAGTTCGAGTCGCTCCACTTCCGGTCTGTCGGACCGGCGACGATGTCGGGCCGTATCGCCGACGTCGCGGTCTACGAGGCGAACCCGGCCGTCTACTATGTCGGCACCGCACACGGCGGCGTCTGGAAGACGACGTCCAACGGCGCCACCTGGACCCCGCTCCTCCAGCACGAGGGGCTCATGTCGATCGGCGACGTGACCATCTCGCAGACCAATCCGGACCTGCTCTGGGTCGGCACGGGTGAATCGAACAACCGCCAGTCGATCAGTTGGGGCGAAGGCGTCTACAAGTCGACCGACGGCGGCAAGACCTTCGCGCACATGGGGCTGCGCAACTCGAAGCACATCAACGAGATCGTCATCGATCCAACGAACAACGACATCGTGTACGTCGCTGCGACCGGTCCGCTCTGGGGCTCCGGCGGCGAGCGCGGCGTCTACAAGACCATCGACGGCGGCAAGACCTGGCGCCTCATCCTCAAGGGTGACGACGACACGGGCGCGAACGACGTCGTGATGTCGGCGGCGAATCCGAAGGTCCTCTTCGCTTCCATGTATCAGCGCCGCCGCACCACCTGCTGCATGAACGGCGGTGGCCCCGGTTCGGCGCTCTACAAGTCCGTCGACGGCGGCGAGAACTGGACCAAGCTCGGTGGTGGCTACCCCACCGGTGACCTCGGCCGCATCGCGGTCGATATCGCGCCGTCCGATCCGTCCATCGTGTATTCGCTCGTCGAGGCGCCGAGTGCGGTCCCGCTCGACTCGGGCAAGACGGGCCTCTGGCGCTCCAACGACGCGGGCGCGACCTGGCGCAAGGTGAGCAACACCAACCCGCGTCCGATGTACTTCTCCAAGCTCCGCATCGACCCGTCCAACGCCGAGACCGTGTACTACGGCGGCGTCGGTCTGCAGATGAGCATCGACGGCGGCAAGTCGGTGGAGACCGACGCGGCGATGGTCACGCACGACGACGTGCATGCCATCTGGGTGAACCCGCGCAATCCGCAGCACGTGCTGATCGGCAACGACGGTGGTCTCGCGGTCTCGTACGACCAGGCCAAGAGCTGGTCGTTTATCCCCAACCTGCCGGTCGGACTGTTCTACCATGTGAGCTACGACATGGAGCGGCCGTTCAACATCTGCGGCGGCATGCAGGACAACTACAACTGGTGCGGACCCAGCGCCTCGCGCCACGGCGCCGGCATCTACAACTACGACTGGTTCCAGATCCTCGGCGGCGACGGCTTCGTCGCGCTGCCGGACCATCGCGATTCGCGCATCGTCTACACCGAGTCGCAGGACGGCAACCTGATCCGTCGCAACACGGTGACCGGCGAGTCGCGTTCCATCCGGCCCACGCCGCTCAACGTCACGCCGGCGCCGGCCGCGGGCGAAGCGTTCCGCTTCCATTGGGACACGCCGCTCATCCGCTCGCCGCACAATCCGGGTGTGCTCTACGTGGGCGCGAACCGCGTGTTCCGCACCGACAACCGCGGCGATTCGTGGGCGATGATCAGCCCCGACCTCACGCGCAATCAGAGTCGCAACGACCTCATCACGATGGGCGTGAAGAACAGCGACATCAAACTCGCGCGCAACGACGGCATCTCGGCGTGGCCGGCGGTCGTCGCACTCGCCGAGTCGCCGCGTACGGCGGGGCTGCTCTACGCGGGCACCGATGACGGCGTCGTGCAGATGACGCGCGATGCGGGCAAGACGTGGACCGACATCACGTCGCGCCTCAGCGGCTTCCCGGCCAACGCGTTCGTCGCGGAAGTCGTGCCGTCGGCGCACGCGGCGGGCACGGTCTACATCGCGGTCGACAACCACCGCGAGAACGACTACAACCCCTACATCTGGGTGAGCAACGACTTCGGCGCGACGTTCCGTCGCATCGACAGCGGACTCGCCGGTGAAGTGGTGCACACCATCACGGAAGACCATCGCAACGCCGACGTGCTCTACGCGGGCACCGAGTCGGGCATCTTCCTCACCATCGATCGCGGCAAGACGTGGCGTCGCCTCAAGGCGAACTTCCCCACCGTCCGCGTCGACGAGATCACGCTCCACCACCGTGACAACGCGATGCTCGTCGCGTCGCATGGCCGCTCTATCTGGGTGCTCGACCACCTTGAGCCCATCCAGGAGTACGCCGCAACACAGAGCGCCGCACAGTCGCGGCTCTTCACCGTGCCGACGGCATTGCAGTGGAAGTTCAAGGACGATCGCAACGATGAGTTCTGGGGCCATCAGACGTTCATCGGCGAGAACCCGCCGACCGACGCGGTCATCCAGTTCAACGTGAAGGGCACCGCGAAGGAGCTCACGCTGCGCATCTCACGCGGTGCGAACGTGATCCGCGAGATCCCGGTGCCCGCGGCGAAGAACCGCCCGGGCATCCAGACCGTGTGCTGGGATCAGCGCACGGCGCCGATCCCCGCGGCGGCCGGCCCGCAGCCCGGCGGTCCCGGCGGACGCGGCGGTGCAGGCGGAGGCCAGTTCGGAGGCGGCCAGGGCGCGGCGCGTCCGGTACCCGGTGTGCGTGCACCGTTGCCCACCGCAGGGTATCAGCCGCTCAACCCCTGTGCGGCGGGTGGTCCGGGTGGGGGCTTCGGCGGCTTCGGCGGAGGCGGCGCCAACGCAGGCCCGTACGCCACGCCTGGTACGTACACCGTCGCCCTCGTCGCCGACGGCAACGTCGTCGACAGCAAGCCGCTTACCATCGTCATGGATCCGGAAGTCGAGAAGCACTTCACGGGCTCGGCGCGCATCGCGTACGACAAGGTCGTGAACGACCTGCACGCATTGCAGACCACCGGCTCCGCCACCGCGGCGAAGCTCACGACGCTCGCGACGCAGGTCGCGATCATGGATTCGAAGATCGACTCCACGGCGTCCGTCACGCCGGACATGAAGTCGCGCTACACCGCCTTCAAGAAGGAGTTCGACGATCTCCGCGTGAAGTTCGGGGTGCAGCCGGGTCGTCTACCGGGTGCGGCGGCGCCGGGCGCTGGTGGTCCGGGTGCCGGTGGCCCAGGCGGTGGCGGTGGCTTCGGCGGCGGATTCGCCGCAGCGAACAACGCACTCGGCCGCGTCGGACAGGTGAAGGGGCTGCTGGTCGGCGTGTGGGAGACGCCGAGTGCCGCGAGCCTCAAGCAGGCCGCCGACGCGAGCAAGGCGCTCGCCGATGCGATGAAGGAAGCCGATGCCTTGATGGCTAAGATCGGCGGAGTGAACGAGACCCTGAGAACTACGGGTCTCGCCATCACGATGCCCTAGTTAGTTTCTGGGGTATCACGGGGGGCGCGTCCTACCGGGCGCGCCCCCGTTCTTTTTCCCGAGGACTTCCCATGCGTCGTCATCCGATCGTTCGTCCCCTCTCGCGTGTCGCCGCCGCGGTACTCGCCCTCGCGTTCTCCGCCACGGTCGCGGTCGCTGCCGTCATCGCGCACGATCTCACCGGGACCTGGGACTTCCAGGTCATCACCGAGAACGGCACCGGCACGCCGACGGTGAAGATCAAGCAGGAAGGCGAGAAGATCTCCGGCACGTACGAGTCGCGCATGATGGGCGTGCGCGCGATCTCCGGCACGCAGAAGGGCGACTCGATCAAGTTCGATCTCGCGGCCAACGGGCCCGATGGCGTCACGTTGACTTTCGCGGGTGTCGTCGTGGACAAGGACAACCTCCAGGGTTTCGTCGACTTCGCCGGTCAGGGCGGTGCGAAGTTCACCGGGTCGCGGCAGGTTCCGAAGTAGGCCACAACGAACAGCGCGCCGGATCATCCCGATCCGGCGCGCCACGGTGGCTGCGTCCCTGCGTCAGTCTCGCGCCGCTAGCGCACGCCATCCAACCGCACCACGAACACCAGCACGCTATTGGGCGGGATTTTCCCCACCTCGCGTGAGCCGTACGCATAGCGCGACGGCACCACCAGCTGCCGTGTGCCGCCGGTCTTCATGCCGCGCACGCCCAGGTCCCAGCCGCGGATCACCTGCCCCTCGCCGACCTTGAACGCGAGCGGCCGCGCCCCGGGCGCCGTGCGATCGACCTCTTTTCCGTCGGAGAGATACGCGACGTAGGTCATCAGCACTTCGCGACCGGGCATCGCCGGCACGCCGTTGCCCTCTTCGATATCGCGATAGTAGATCCCCGTCGGAAGCCGCGTCATCGCGAGCAGCACGACGTTCAGATCATCCGCGAACGTTGTGCGCTCCACTTCGCCCACCGGTGCGGCGAGCGCCGGATCCTCCAGCGGCACCGGCGCCTCCTCGGTCGCCGGAGCGGATGCGGCGCACGCCGCCGACATCGTCGCGACGAGCAAGAACGAGCACAGGCGCCGCGACGAGCGCCGCACAGAGAATGAATTCGTCATCCTTCTATTGTACCGCTACCCGCGCGGCGGCACCACGAGCACCGGCACCGGCGATGTCCGAATCAGCTTGTCCGCCACGCTGCCCACGATGAACCGCTGCACGCCGCTCATGCCCTGCCCGGCGATGGCGATCAGCTCGGCGTCGTGTGCCTCGGCGGCCTCCAATACCACGCGCGCCACATTGGCGTCCACGCGCACGTCGAGGCGGACCTCAAGCTGAGCGCTCGCGAATCGGCGTGCGACCGGCTCGAGGTAGTTCGTCACCACTTCCTGTTCCGGTCCATCAGGCAACTCCGACGCCGCCGCGGCCACGGCCGTCATCGGGTGGACCACGTGCAGCAGCGTGAGCTTGGCCGCCACGCCGCGCAGCAACGTCACCGCGGCGTCCGCGGCCTCTTCCGCGCGCGCCGATCCATCGAGCGGAACAAGCGCGCGTGTGAACGCCGGTGCCCCTGCGACGCGTTTTGCCGTGGGGCGATTCCCGCGCACCAACAACACCGGCACCAAGGCGTGACGCACCAGTCCGTCGGCCACGCTCCCAAGCCAGAAGCGCTGGATCCCGCCGCGCCCGTGTGTACTCGCCACGATCAACTCGGCGTTGAGCGACTTGGCCTGCTCCACCAGCGTCGGGACGATCCGTCCGTAGGCGAACTTCGCCTCCACGGGCGCGGACGTCAGCTTCCGCGTCCGCTGCGCGAGCTTCAACACGCTCGTTTCCTGCTCCGCGCGATGACGCTCGTCGAGTGCCGCATCACGTACCGGTGCGCCACCACCCGACACGAGCGGGAGGATCGGTTCATGCACCAGGATCGTGACGATCCTGGCACCGTGCTGCTCCGCCAGCGGGATGGCCAGTGCCAATGCGCGCTCAGAGAGCTTCGAGCCGTCGACCGGAACAAGGATGGTCGTGATCATGAGGCACTCCCGCGCCACGAGGGGACCGTTGCGACATCGCTGCTCTTGCACGATGTAGCACCGACAGGCCGCCGTCGATGGCGACCTTCCTCACATCCTGTCAGGGTTCGCCCGAGCGTGGATCAGTACTTCGCGAGATACTGATCCAACTCCCAGGCCGAGACCTGCGAGATGTACTCGCGCCACTCCGAGCGCTTCGCGTCGAGGAAGTGTGCGGTCACATGCTCGCCGAGCGCCTCGACGATCTCGGCATCCTTCTCGAGTTCGTCACAGGCCTCGTTGAGATCGCGCGGCAGATCGTCGATCCGCAGACGGCGCCGCTCTCGATGACTCATCTCCCAGATATTCTCGTTCACCGGCTCGCGACTCGTCGCTTCGGTCGCGATGCCGTCGAGCCCAGCGGCCAGCATCACCGCGAGCGCGAGGTACGGGTTCGCCGCCGGGTCCGGCGAGCGCAGCTCCACGCGGGTACCGGTCCCACGACGCGCCGGCACGCGGATGAGCGGTGAACGATTGCGCATCGACCACGCCACGTTGATCGGCGCTTCGTAGCCCGGCACGAGCCGCTTGTACGAGTTCACGAGCGGGTTCGTGATGGCACTCATGCCACGCGCATGCTTGAGCAACCCGCCGATGTAGTGATGCGCGACGCTTGAGAGCTGATACTCGCCCTTCGCATCGAAGAACGCGTTCTCGCCCTTCTTGAACAGCGACTGGTGCGTGTGCATCCCGCTGCCGTTCTGCCCGAAGATCGGCTTGGGCATGAACGACGCGATCAGGCCGAACTGCTGTGCGACATGCTTCACCACAAAACGGAACGTCGCGATGTTGTCGGCAGTGGTGAGCGCGTCGGCGTAACGGAAGTCGATCTCGTGCTGCCCATGCGCGACTTCATGGTGGGCGGCTTCCACTTCGAAGCCGAGCTGTTCGAGCGTGGCGACGATGGCGCGCCGCGCCTCCTCGCCACGGTCCATCGGCGCGAGGTCGAAATAGCTCCCCACATCGTGCGTGAGCGTCGCTGCCGACCCATCGGCGGCCGGACGGAACAGGAAGAACTCCGCTTCCATGCCCGCGTTCATCACGTAGCCCTGCTTCGCGGCGCGCGCGACCTGCCGCTTGAGCACCTGCCGCGGGTCGCCGGCGAACGGTTGTCCCTCGGGCGTCGTCACGTCGCAGATCACGCGCGCCACCCGAGTCTGCGGTTCTCCCCACGGGAAGATCCGGAAGGTCGAGAGATCCGGGGCGAGGAGCATGTCCGACTCCTCCACCCGCACGAATCCTTCGATGCTCGAACCATCGAACAGGATGTCGCCCTCCAGCGCCTTCGCGAACTGCGACGCCGGCACCTCGACGTTCTTGTTCACGCCGAGGATGTCGGTGAACTGCAGCCGGAGGAAACGCACCTGGTGGGAGTGCGCGAGCTCGAGGATGTCCTTCGCGGTGGCGCCGGACAGGTCGGTAGGGACTGGACGTGGAGCGTTCATCGTCCCCCAATATCGGTCCGGAGCGCGGCCCACGCCACGCTGCGGACCGGCGAGCGATTAGTTTTCGCGCACGATGACCGCTTCCCGATTCTGCGTCAGCTGCGGCGCCCCCCTGAGCGCCACCGCGAAGTTCTGCCACCGCTGCGGCACTCCGACCGACGGGTCCGCCCCGATCAGCCCGCACGTCGCGGGGTCGGCCGGCACCAAGAGCAACATCCTTCCCTGGAGCGTCGCGGGCATCGCGCTGCTCTGTCTCTTCGCCTTCATCGTCGGTCAGAACTTCCGACGCGCACCGGCCGCTCCGGCTGCGGCGACCGCCGCCTTGCCGAGCGGCGACACACCGGGACGCGCACCCGACATCTCCGCCATGAGCCCCGAAGAGCGCGCCGATCGACTCTTCCAGCGGATCATGACGTACGTCGCGGAGGGCAAGACGGACAGCGTGCAGTTCTTCGCCCCCATGGCGATCCAATCAATGATGGCCCTCAGCCCGCTTGACGCCCATCGCCGCTACGACCTCGGCTTGCTCGGCTTGGTCACTGGCGACGGGTTGATGGCGCGGGCCCAAGCGGACAGCATCCTGACGCAGCAGCCGAGCCATCTCCTCGGCCTCGTGCTCGCGATGCGTACCGCAGGCATGCAACGCGACACGCTCGCTCGGCGCGGCTACGCGGAGAAACTGCTGCTGCTCGCGCGCTCCGAGCGCGCGAAGAACCTCTCCGAGTACGTTGATCACGGCCCGGATATCGATGCGGCCATCCGCGAAGCCAGTGGCCCGACGGTGGTCCCGCCTACGATTCCACCGTCTCCGAGGTAGTTGAAGCTGTTTTAGTGCTAGTCCAAATAGCGACACTGAAAAGGCACTAAAGCGCCTTTATAAAGACACAGTACGGATTATCGTCGTTCGAGTCTCACTCCCGGACAGGCGCGATTGTTCGTTAGGTCGGCTCGTTCGGCATGTGCGTTTGCGGTCCATTCCGGCGCGGATGGTCCCTCGAGCGCCCATCACCCCGATTTTCTCTACTTGGTCCGATACTTGGGGGACCCCGCGGCGACGGGTGGCCCTTCCCGCGCCAGGGCATATCTTAGCCATGGCACCTCTGGCCCCCTCGTGGACGTCCGTCCCTCATGACTGATCGTCGTATCTCCCAACCTTCTCGACTCAGCCGCGCCATCCGGGCCATCACCGAGCCCCAGGTGCGCCGTATCCTCGTCGTCGACGACGAGGAGTTGATCCGTAGTGCGCTCGCGAAGTTCCTTCGCTCCAAGGGGTACGAAGTTTCCACCTGCGACTCGGGGCCCGCCGCGCTTGAGGCGCTCGAGCGCGAGAAGCACGTCCTCATGCTCGCCGACGTGCGCATGCCCGGCATGACCGGCTTGGCCCTCGTACCGGCGGCGCTCGCGATCGACCCCGATCTCGCGGTGATGATGCTCACGGCCGTCAACGACGCGCCCACCGCCACCGAAGCGCTCGCGCACGGGGCGATGGACTACCTCATGAAGCCGATCGAGCTCGCCGACCTTGCGGCCGCCGTCGAGCGCGTGCTGCACAAGCGCGATCTCTCGATCGAGCAGCGCAAAGTCGAACGGCTCATCCGCGAGGAAGTGGCCGCGCAGACGGAGGAGCTCCAGCGCGAGCGCCTCATGCTGCACGGCGTCGTTGTCGACGTCGTCAAAGCGCTCGTCAACGCGCAGGAAGCCAAGGACCCGTTCCTCCGCGGGCACTCCGACCGCGTCGCCGATCTCGCGGCGTCCATCGCCACACAGCTCGGACTCGACGACGACGAAGTCGAGGACATGCGCCTCGCCGGCCGCGTGATGGACGTGGGCAAGATCGGCATCCGGGAGTCGGTGCTCAACAAGCCCGGCGCCCTCACGGCGGAGGAGTTTGGGCACGTGAAGGAACACGTGCAGATCGGCCTCAACATCCTCGCCTCGCTCAAGCCGCTCGCCCGCATCCTTCCGGCCATCCGGGACCACCACGAACACTTCGACGGCAACGGATACCCGAACGGCATCAAGGGCGAGGACATCGATCTTGGCGGTCGCATCCTCGCGGCAGCCGACGCCTTCGACGCGCTCACCTCGAGCCGCGCCTGGCGCGACCCGCTCACGCCGCAGGCGGCCATCGAGTTCCTGCACGAACGGAAGGGGACACTCATCGACCCGATCGTCTTCGAGGCCCTGCACGTCGTCGTCACACGCCGCAAGACGTTGCAATTCCTCGACGCCACGAACGAGTAAAACCCGCCGCCCCGACCGATCGTCAGACCTGACCCCCGCCCTGCCCGGGAATCTTGAACGGGACGGCGGGGTTCTACGTTAACCCTCTGATGATTGTGTCCAGATTCCTTCTCGCGCGTGTGTCCGCCGCGCTGCTGCTGCTCGCGCCACCGCTGCACGCGCAGTCCGCTGATACGCTTCGGCTGACCATCGCCGACGCCGTACAGCGCATGCTCCGCTCGTCCGACGAGGCTCGCATCGCGAGCGCGCAGGTCGATGTCGCCGACGCGCAGGTCACTTCCGCCCGCGCGGCGGGGCTGCCGCAACTGCGCCTCAACTCCACCTACGGACAGCAGATCGAGAACGCCCGCGCCCTCATCGTGGGCAACGTCTTCGGTCAGGCCTACACGTACAACACCAACCTCCTGCTCCAGCAGTCGTTCTTCCAGGGCGGGCGCATCGTCGCCGCCTCGCAGGTGGCTGCGCGCGCCGAGCGCGCGGCACGGCTGAGTCGCGACGAGACCCGCGGCGAACTCACCGTGCTCGCGCAGCGGGCCTATCTCACCACCGCACTCGCGGGCCGGCTCGTCGACATCCAGCGGCGCAACCTCGTGATCGCCGACGAGCGACTCGCGCAGGTCGAACAACTCGAGAAGTCCGGCCGGGCCTCACGCTACGATGTGCTGCGGGCCCGCGTCGAACGCGCCAACCTCGAACCCCTCGCCCTGCAGGCGGAGAACGATCGCGCCGCGGCGGAGTTGGAGCTCAAGCGACTGCTGCAACTGCCACTGACACAGCCGGTCGCGCTCACCACCGAACTCGACGGCGCCGCCATCGCCACTCTCGCGCAAGCGGCCATCGACGATGCCTCGCCCGACGGCGTCCGCCCCGGCGTGCGTGCGATCGAGCTCACGGCGAGCGCACGGGAAGCCGCCATCAAGGTCGCACGCGCGGATCTCCTGCCCACGCTCAACGCCTCGCTCACGTTCGGGTATCTCGCGCTCCCCGCCTTCAACGGGTTGCCCACGCAGCGCGGCTCGACGTCTCTCGCGTTCTGCCCCAATCCGGGCACGGCCACACGACCCTGCCAGAACAACGGCTGGTTCCCGGATCGGAGCTTCAACGTGCAGCTGACGTGGCCGGTCTTCGACGGGTTCCGCGCGAAGGGCGCGATCGATCTCGCGCAGGCGCAGGCCCGCGTCGCCGATCTTCAGGTCCGGCAGGCACGGGAGCAGGCGTCGGTCGACATCGAACGCGCCCGCGCCGAGTTGACCCGCGCCCGCGCGACGTTCACTGCGCGAGCAGGCAACGTCCGCGAAGCCGACGAGGCGTTCCAGCTCGCGTCGCTCCGCTTCGCGCGTGGCATCGGCACGCAGCTCGAAGTCTCCGACGCGCAACTCGCGTTGCTCACCGCGCGGTCCACCGAGGCCCGCGCCACATTCGATCTTCACTTGGCCGTCGCCGAGCTCGCTCGCGTGCGCGCCAAACCCATCCCGCTTCCGGACGGGAGCACCGTCACGCCCGGTGCCACCCGATGACCTCACCGATGATGCAGTCCTGCCATCGCAGCACCCGTCACGCGCCGTCGCGCGCGCTCGGCGCACTCACGCTCGCACTCACGCTCGCGCTGGCGCTCACCGCCTGTGGCGGTGACGACTCTGCCGCCTCCGCCGCGACACCCGGCCCCGGCGGCGGGAATGCCCCGGCGTCCGGCAAGGCCCCAGGTAGTCCGGGCGCACCGTCCGGCGGACCGGGCGGCCGCGCCGGCGGCTCCGTGGTGCTCTCCGGCGCGGACATCCACAAGGTCGGACCAGGACTCATCGAAGCCGGCATCGCCATCAGCGGGAACCTGCGCCCGGTCGAGACCGTGAGCATCCGCGCGCGGATCGAAGGCGACCTCACCGCATTGCTCGTGCGCGAGGGCGATCCGGTGCGCGTCGGAACGGTCCTCGCCGAGTTCGAGCGCTCCGAGCAAGAAGCCGCCCTCCGGTCGGCTGAAGCCGATGAACTCGCGGCGAAGGCCGACGCGCAGACCGCGCAATGGAACCTCGAGCAGACGCGCGACCTCTTCAAGGCCGGCGCGGTCGCCGAACGCGACATGCGCACGGCCGAACAGACCGCCCTCACCGCGACGGCTCGGCTCGCGGCCGCCGAATCGCGTGTGCGCGCAGCCAGCTCACTCGCGCGGGACACCAAAGTGGTCTCGCCCGTCGACGGGATGGTGGAACGCCGCAACGTGGAGAACGGAGAACGCGTCTCCCGCGGCGCCGAGCTGTTCACCGTGGTGCGCAACGACGTGCTCGAACTCACGGCCGCGGTCCCGGCCCGGCGCGCGAGTGCGCTCAAGCGCGGCCAGGTCGTACGGTTCACGGCCGATGGCCGCACCATCGAGGGCCGGGTCTCACGAGTGAGCCCGACGATCGACCTGCAGTCGCAGTCGGTCACGGTCTTCGTGCAGGTGCCCAATGGCAACGGCGCGCTCAAGGGCAATGCGTTCGCCACCGGTCAGATCATCGAGAACACCATCCGAGACGGCTTGGTCATCCCCGCCGCCGCGATCCGCCAGACGGCACAGAATGCCGGGGCTCAGACGTTCGTGTGGAAGATCGGTGGCGGCACCCTCGCCCGCGCCGATGTGCGACTCGGCATCGTCGACGAGGCGCGTGGCGTCGTGCAGATCGTCGAAGGCCTCGCAGCCGGCGATGAGATCGTCGTCGGCAACGTCGGCCTGCTCGGTGCCGGCATGCAAGTGCAAGTGATCGGGACCGAAGCGAACCGCGGACGACCGTAGTCCCTGTCGCCGCTGCGCCCCGCGTTCCGCTGCCTTCTACCTAGGATCCACTGATGTTCCTCTCCGACGTTTCCATCAAGCGCCCCGTCTTCGCCACCATGCTCATGGTGGCGCTCGTGGTGCTCGGCGGCGTCTCGTTCTTCCGCCTGGCGGTCGACGAGTACCCCGACGTCACGTATCCCGTCATCGTCGCGCAGACCGCGTACCCCGGGGCATCACCGGAAGTCGTCGAGCGCGAGGTCTCCAAGCCGATCGAGGAAGCGCTCAACACCACCGAAGGTCTCAAGGAGATCACGTCGACCTCCACCGAAGGCTCCTCGTTCGTCCGCCTGCAGTTCAACCTCGGCGTCGACGTGATGAAGATGCAGCCGGAGGTGCAGGGCAAGGTCGCACGGATCCGTCGTGTGCTGCCGCGTGAGATCGAAGAGCCGGTCATCATCCGCTTCGATCCGAACGACCGGCCCATCATGAGCATCGTCATGCAGAGCCAGACGCGGCCCATGCGCGAGCTCACCGACCTCGCCGAAGAGGTGATCGGCAAGCGGATCGAGTCGATCCCTGGCGTCGGCGGCGTGAATGTGGTCGGTGGCACAGCCCGCGAGATCCGCGTGGAGCTCGACCCCTCCGCGCTGCGCGCCTACGGCATCTCGCCGGCTCAGGTCGTCGCGGCGCTCCAGCGCGAGAATCAGGAAGTGCCGGCGGGCCGCATCCAGCGCGGCGATTCCGAACGACTGGTGCGCATCACCGGTCGCGTCGGTGATCCGCTCGCGTTCGGTGACGTGACGGTCGTCGTCCGCAACGGCACGCCCATCCGCGTGCGCGATGTCGGTAAGGTCGTCGATGGCACCGCCGAGAAGCGCAGCGCCTCGCTCATGGGCATCGATCCGGCGCTTTCGCTCGAGGTGCTCAAGATCACCGGCTCCAACACGGTGGAAGTCGCCGATCAGGTCCGCATCGTCATCGGGGAACTGCAGGAGCAACTCCCGAGCGACATCGCGCTCACCATCATCCGCGACGATTCGAGCAAGATCCGCGAGGCGCTCTTCGACGTCGAGCTCACGCTCGTCCTCGGCGCGTTGCTCACGGTGATGATCATCTATCTGTTCCTCAACTCCTGGCGCTCCACCGTCATCACCGGACTCACCCTCCCGGTGGCGATCATCTCCAGCTTCTTCGCGATGTGGATGTTCGGCTTCACGCTGAACACCATGACATTGCTCGCCTTGTCGCTCGCGATCGGCCTGCTCATCGACGACGCCATCGTGGTCCGTGAGAACATCGTGCGCCACGTCGCGATGGGCAAAGACCATCATCGCGCGTCCAAGGAAGGCACCGACGAGATCGGGCTCGCGGTGTTCGCGACGACCCTCGCCGTCATCGCGGTGTTCGTGCCCGTCGCCTTCATGGGCGGCATGATCGGCAAGATCTTCTATCAGTTCGGCGTCACGGTCGCGTTCGCCGTGGCGGTCTCCCTCTTCGTGTCGTTCACGCTCGACCCGATGCTCTCGAGCATCTGGCACGACCCGGAAGCCGAGCAGCACGGACCCGAAGCGCGCGCCAAGGCCGGCCCGATCCGCCGTATCGCGCTCGCCTTCGACGACTGGTTCGAGCGGCTCTCCGACAAGTATCCGCCACTGCTCCATCGGGCGATCCAGCACCGTTGGCTCGTCCTCGGTGGCGCCGTCGGCTCGGTCGTCATCGCGTTCCTCATCGCCGGTCAGTTGGGCTTCACATTCATGCCGGACTACGACGCAGGCGAGTTCAACGTCTCGTATCGCGTCACGCCGGGCTCGCGCGTCGAATACGTCGTCAGCAAGGGGCAGTCGCTCGACACCATCGTGAAGCGTATCCCGGAAGTGGAGTTCACGTACCTCACCGTCGGCGGCGGCGGCGGGCGTGGGTCCGGAACCGGCGGGCAGCTCTTCGTGCGACTCAAGCCGCAGCACGACCGCACGCGCTCGATGGCCGAGATCCAGAATGACCTCCGTCCCAAACTGCGCATGGTCAGTGGCGCGCGCGCGAGCATCGACGGCACGCGTTCCATTTTCGGCGGTTACCGTCAACCCATCGACGTGAAGGTCCAGGGTCCCGAGCCGCAGCGCCTCAAGCTCATCGCCGGTCAGGTGCTCGCGGTCATGCAGGACATCCCCGGCATGGGCGAACCCACCTCCAGCGACCAAGGCGATATCCCGCAGCTCGACGTGCGCGTCGATCGTCAGCAGGCCTGGGCCGCGGGACTCGGCGTGGGCTCGATCGCGGCGACACTGCAGCCGCTCTTCAGCGGCTCGCGCGCCACGCTCTGGCAGGACGAACAGGGCTACACCCACGACGTGCGCGTGGTCTATCCGGACTCCCTGCGCACCTCGGCCGAGGACGTCGCGAACATCCCGGTCACCGGCACCGCGATGGACGTGCGCACAGGGCTCCCGGTCGCCATCCCGCTCGCGCAGGTCGCCGACGTGCGCGCCGGCGTGGGTCCGCAGCAGATCGAACGCCGCCAGCTCGAACGCCAGATCTCCGTGTCCTCCGGCGTGCTGCCGGGCGCACCCGTGGGTGACGTTGCCGACGCCACGCTGCGCGCGCTCGACTCGCTGGTGCTCCCGGCCGGCTATCGCACGGTGTTCACAGGCGACGTGCAGAACCTCAACGAGACGAAGGGCTTCGTGCTCGAAGCCATCGTGCTCGCGATCATCTTCATCTACTTGATCCTCGCGTCGCTCTTCGGCTCGTTCCTGCAGCCGCTCGCGATCATGCTCTCGCTGCCGCTTTCGCTCCTCGGGGTCTCACTCGCACTGTGGATCACCGGTGGCACGCTCAACGTGATGTCCATGATCGGCATCATCATGCTCATGGGTCTCGTCACCAAGAACGGCATCCTGCTCATCGACTTCGTCAATCAGGCGCGCTCGGAGGGCAAGGATCGGATGTCCGCGATCCTCGAAGCCGGGCGCATCCGTCTGCGGCCCATCATCATGACCACGGCCGCGATGATCTTCGGCATGATCCCGCTCGCTATGGCGATCGGCGAAGGCGCCGAACAGCGCTCCCCCATGGCCCACGCGGTCATCGGCGGGCTCATCACGTCGACCCTGCTCACGCTCTTCGTGGTCCCCGCAGTCTATACATTGCTCGACGATATGGCTGGCTGGGCGCTCGGCCGTCGGGACGCCGAACCCCGGGCTGAAGAGGGGGCCCGCCGCGACACTCCGGTCCTCGCCGATCAGCGCGCGGAGAATCCCGCTTGACGGAACGGGGTCCTCTAGTGTATTCAGCGTCCTGAGCGTACGGCGAAACACTTGTAACGGAGGCTACGATGCCGCTCGGCTGGGATTTGATCGATGCGTTGTTCTCGGATCGCGATGACGACTCCGAGGAATCGGGATACGGTGGTGGTGGCGGCAGCAGCGCCTCCTACGACGACGACGAGGACGAGGACGGCGGGTGGGCCATCAACAAGGACCACTCCGACTCGCTGTGGGATTCGACCGACGATTCGGACGATGATGACGAAGAGGGTGGTGTCGCCCCCGTCGCCGACGCGGGCGAGGACGACGAGGAGTCCGATCTCTTCGGCGACTCCATCGCCCCGCGCCGTCGCGGACGGAAGCCGGCCGAGAAGCCGCGGGTGCCGAGCATCTTCGAGACGGGCGAGAGCGAAGTGCCCGCCGCCGCGAAGCCGGTAGCCCAGCCCAAGGCTGCTGCGCCAGCAGCCAAGGTCGCGGCGAAACCCGTGGCTCCGGCGAAACCGGCGCCGAAGGTGGAAGCCAAGTCCGCCGTGAAGTCCTCCGCGAAGGCCGCCGCCAAGCCGGCAGCGAAGCCCGCGGCCAAGGCCGTGAAGGCCGCGGCGAAGCCTGCCGCAAAGCCTGCCGCGAAGGTGGCCAAGAAGCCGGCGGCGAAGCCAGCGAAGAAGGTCGTCAAGCCTGCGGCAAAAAAGGCGACCAAACCCGCCAAGGCCGCGAAGAAGCCCGTGAAGAAGGCGCCGGCGAAGAAACCCGCCGCCAAGAAGAAGCCGGCCGGGAAGAAGTAGCCGCCCCTCCGTACGCTCAGCGCGTCATCACCAGAGCCCGCCGGTGCCCAGCACCGGCGGGCTCTGTGCTGCGCCATCGCGCGGCGCGCGGCAAGGGGCCGCAGTCGGCGAGCATCGCCTATCCAGCAGTCCCGATCCGCGCTAATCTTTCCCCACGATGTCGGATTCGCCCGTCGCCCTGCTTCGCGCTCACGCGCGTCACGCCCCGTGGAACGCACGTGGTCTCGCCTCACACGCGACCGCGCTCGTCGATGCTGCGGGTATGCGCCCCACCAACACCTCTGCGCGCGCCACCCCCAGTGCCCGCGCGATCCGGTTCTACGTCGCCAACGGCCTGCTCGACCATCCCGAGGGCAAGGGAACGGCCGCGACGTATCACTACCGCCACCTGCTCCAGCTGCTCGCCATCAAGATCCGCCAGCGCGAAGGACAGACCCTCGACATCATCAAGGGCGAGCTGGCCGACGTGCAAGGCGACCAGCTCGAGAAACGCGTCGCCACCGCGCTCGCACCGGCGCTGGGCGTCGGCGCTGACGTGGTCAGCCGCGCGGCCGACGACTCGTTCGCGGCCTGGCGCCGTGTCCAGATCGCGGACGGGATCGAGTTGCACGTCCGCGAGGACTCACCCGCCGCGCGCGAGAGCACGTTGATCGCGATCCGCGAGTCCGCGCGCGCCGCGCTGGGGCGAGAAGAACATCGCTGAGGTGGTCCGGGCGGGCGGACGAAAATCTTCGGCGTGCCTCTTGCCTGCAATCACGTGCGGACCAACATTAGAGTCTGATGCCCGCCGCCCCGCGTCGCCGGCCGCCTTCGCGCACGGTCATTCTCGACCGCGCGCTTGAACTCCTTCCGCTCTTCCGGCTCTCGGATAGCTCGGAGGATGCCGCTGTCTCCTTCACCACCGACGACGGCGGGCGCTGGCGTGTCCTGCCGGCACCCGGCGAGCGGATCCCGGGCACATTCGACCAGGACGTCTTCGTCGAGCTTCTGCGCCGATTCCACGAGGCGGAGCAGCCGGCCGACGGAGCGCTCACTTTCACGCTGCACGCGTTCCTCCGCTCCATGGGCCGCCGCGTCGACGGTCGCACGTACGAGCAGCTCCGCGGCGCGCTCGGGCGGCTTGAACGCACCGTGCTGGAGAGCGAAGGCGGTTGGTTCGACGCGAAGACCGGCAAGCCGGGCCACACCCGCTTCGCATTGCTCTCGAGCGTGGCGATCGATCGGCGGCGCAGCACGGACCGCGATCAACTCGCGCTGTTCCCCGCGCTCGCCTCGAACGAACCCGGCGACGCGCGCGTGGTCCTCGCGACGCAGGTCCGGGCGAACCTCCTCGCCGGCTTCAGCACCACGCTCAACGCCCCGCGCTATTTCGAGCTGACGTCACCCGTCGCACGACGCCTGTATCGGCTGCTCGAGGCCGTCGGACTGCAGACGGGGACGCCGTGGACGGTACCGCTGGAGCGCCTCGCCGAGCTCCTGCCGCTCGCGCAGCGATACCCTTCGCACCTGCAGCGCGTCCTCCAACCAGCCCATGAGATGCTGCTGGCGGCCGAGATCGTGAAGGACGCGCGCTTCCTGCAGGACGGACGGGCCTGGTCGGCGGTGTACGGACGCTGACCGGCGCCGTCCGGCGCCGGCAAGAGCTTCCCCGGCCCCCGCGGTGGCACAATCTCACACTGGGCAGCCCGGATCCCGTCCACCCCCGAACTTTACGGTGGCCCCGGGCGTATTTCCTCTGTAACCTTCCCTCTGCCCTCAGAGAGGTCATCCGCATGTCCCGTTCGCGCACGCTCGCTCTCGCCGCCCTCATCGCCATCCCGCTCGCCGGGGGGGCGTTCGTCGTGCAGGCGCGCGCCACGCTCAACAGCGCCCGACTCTTCGATCAGGTCCTCGCGATCGTCAACGATCGCTTCGTGGACTCGGTCGGCACCGGCGCCCTCTACGAGAAGGCCGCGCGCGGACTCATCGCGGAGCTCAAGGATCCGTACTCCGAGCTGTTCACGCCGAAGGATCTCGAGAAGTTCAACGTCGAGACCGGCGGGTTCTACGGCGGCATCGGCATGCTGATCGAGGACCAGAACGGCACCATCATGATCTCCAAGGTCTACCCGAATACGCCGGCCGAAGAGGCCGGCATTCGCGAGGGTGACCGCATCGTCGCTGTCGACACGTCGAGCACCGCGGGCTGGAAGGTCGATCAGGTGTCGGCCGGCTTGAAGGGTGTGCCGGGCTCGCGCGTGAAAGCGCGCTTCGCTCGCCCGGGCGTGCCGCAGCCGTTCGAGGTGGAGTTCACCCGCCGCACCATCCGCATCCCAGCCATCCCGTACGCGCTCATGCTCGAAGGCAAGACCGCGTACATCCCGCTGCAGCAGTTCAACGAGACCACCACGCGCGAGTTCGCGGAGAATCTCCGCCGCCTCACCGCCGAAGGCGCCACCGGTCTCGTCATCGACCTCCGCCGCAATACGGGCGGCTATCTCGACCAGGCGCTCGAACTCACGAACTTCTTCCTGCCGCGCGGCAAGGAACTCGCGACCGTGCGCGGTCGCGTGGGTCCGCCGGAACGTTACGTCGCGGAAGTCGATCCCATCGCGCCGAAGATCCCGATCGTCGTGCTCACCGACGGCTACACGGCCTCGGCGTCCGAAATCGTCGCCGGAGCGTTGCAGGACCATGACCGCGCGGTGGTGCTTGGCACGACCTCGTTCGGGAAGGGCCTGGTGCAGTCGGTCTATCGCCTTGACGGTGGCTACGCGATCAAGCTCACCACGGGCAAGTGGTACACGCCCGCGGGCCGCAGCATCCAGAAGGAGCGCGTGCTCGATGCCGCGGGCAACTTCGTCGAGGTGCACCCGGACTCGCTTGAGACCGAGAAGGATCGACTCGCCCGCCCGACGTTCAAGTCGGCCAGCGGTCGTGTCGTCTACGGCGGCGGCGCCATCACGCCGGACGTCATCGTGCCCTACGACACGCTGACCACCGCCGAGCAGAAGCTCGCGCGCGCGATCGTGCCGCGCTCGCAGGAGGTCTACATCGTGCTCGACGAGTACGCGTTCAGCCTCAAGAGCGGTCTGACGCCACAGTTCGCCGTCACGCCGGCGATGCGCGATGAGTTGCACAAGCGCTTGGTCGCCAAGGGCGTGAACCTCGATCGCGCGGAGTGGGACGCCGGACGCCGCTACGTCGATCGTCTGCTCTCGGACCGCATCGCGCGCCGCGCGTTCGGTGATTCCACCTGGAAGCGTCGTGACGTCTCCGAGGACGTGCAGCTCACGCGCGCCATCGAGCTCCTCAAGAAGGGCCGGACCACGGCCGAACTCATCGCGCTCGCCAGCACGGCTCCGGCCACGCCGGCCCGACGCGACTGATGTAACCCAATAGACTCTCCCCCCTCTCTGATGTCCAAGCGTTTCTTCTGGGCCGTCGCGCTCATCAGCGCGTCGGCCTGTGACCGGTCGTCGTCCACGCCCGCCGTCACCGTTGCCCCCGAAGCGGGCGAGACCCGCCTCTCCAACATTCGGCAGCTCACCTTCGGTGGCGAGAACGCCGAAGCGTATTGGAGCCCCGACGCGCGCTGGATCACGTTCCAGTCCACACGCGACGGCCGTACCTGCGACGAGCAGTTCGTCATGCGCGCCGACGGCTCCGACATCACTCGTGTCTCCGATGGCCGCGGCAAGACCACCTGCGGCTGGTTCTTCCCCGGCAGCGACAAGCTCTTCTTCGCGTCGTCCACCGCACACGACTCCATCTGCCCCGCGCGCCCCGATCCGTCCAAGGGCTATGTCTGGCCGCTAGACAAGTACGACATCTACACGGCCAATCGTGACGGAACGGAGATGAAGCGCCTCACGAACTACGACGTGTACACCGCCGAAGGCGTCCTCTCCCCGGACGGCAAGCGCATCGTGTTCACGTCGCTCAAGGACGGCGACCTCGACATCTACACGATGAACGTCGATGGCTCCGATGTCCGCCGGCTCACCAACACGCCGGGCTACGACGGTGGACCCTGGTGGTCGCCCGACGGCACCAAGATCGTCTACCGCGCGCACCACCCGAAGGACGCCGCCGAGCTGCTGCAGTACCAGGAGCTCCTGGCACAGGGCCTCATCCGCCCCAGCAAGGTCGAACTCTTCGTGATGAACGCCGACGGCACCGAGCAGCGACAGGTCACCGCGCTCGGCGGGGCGAACTTCGGCCCGTCATGGAGCCCGGACGGCACGCAGATCATCTTCTCGTCCAACTTCGTCGCGCCGCGCAGCCGCAACTTCGAGCTCTACCTCGTCGACGCGTCGGAGTCGATGGCGACCGCCGAGAAGCTGGAGAAGATCACCACGCACGAGTCGTTCGACGGCTTCGCGATGTTCAGCCCCAACGGCAAGCAGCTCCTCTGGGCGAGCAACCGCAATGCCAAGACGGAAGGCGAGACGAACGTCTTCGTGGCGGATTTCCGTTGGGAATAGCGCCGCCAGCACCGCGTCAGGCATCGCCCCACGCGTGAGGATCGGACGCCTGCTGTGACAACGACCGAGGGACCCGGTGGACGCCCACCGGGTCCCTCGCTAGTATCACGGCATCTCCCCGGAGGGACGCAATGGAAGTCGTGATCGGTCTGGTGGTCGCCGCAGTGGCCGTTTTGCTCGTCAAGAGCATCCGCATCATCGGCCAGGCGGAGGTGCTCGTGGTGGAACGACTCGGCGCGTTCCATCGCGTCGCGCGATCGGGACTCAACCTGTTGATTCCTTTCATCGAACGCGCCAAGTCGATCGACGTCCGCTACTTCGAGTCCGACGTCACGGGCCTGAAGAAGATCGTCTCCAGCACCACGTCGCGCATCGATCTGCGCGAACAGGTGCTCAACTTTCCGTCGCAGCCGGTGATCACCAAGGACAACGTGACCATCGATATCGACGCGGTGATGTACTATCGCGTCGCCGATCCACAGAAGGCCACGTACTCGGTGCAGAACCTCCCTTACGCGCTCGAGACGCTCACGCGCACCACGCTCCGCAACATCGTCGGCGACATCGAACTCGACCAGACGCTCGCGTCGCGCGACATGATCAATCGCAAGATGCGCGAAGTGATCGAAGAGGCGTCCATCGGCTGGGGCGTCGACGTCACACGCGTCGAACTGCAGAGCATCGAACCGCCGCGCGACATCCAACAGTCGATGGAACTGCAGATGCGCGCCGAACGCGAACGGCGCGCGGCGGTCACCAACGCCGAAGCCTCCAAGCGCGCCGCGATCCTCGAGTCCGAGGGGCAGAAAGAAGCGCAGATCCGCAAAGCCGAAGGCGAGAAGGGCGCCGCGATTTTGCGCGCCGAGGGACTCGCGACCGCGCGTCTCGCGATGGCCGACGCGGAGGCGGAGGCCGTGAAGCGTATCGCGGCGGCGCTGCCGCCCGGCGAAGCGGCGACGTATCTGCTCGGGCTCAAGTACCTCGAGGCGTTGCCGCAGTTGGCGCAAGGCAAGGGCACCACGGTGTTCCTGCCGAGCGAAGCCACCGGCGTGCTCGGGGCGATCGGCGGGATCAAGGAACTGCTGCGTGCCAGCGGTGCGCCTCGCGGCGATGTCACACCGGTCGCACCGACCGATTGGCCGCTCAAAGGCGAGGGCAAGTAGTGGCCGCCATCACCCGCGAGCGCGCGGAACGCATCGGCAAGTCCCACGCGTGCACGCATTGCAAGGAATACTCGTTCAAGAAGCTCGTCGTGAAGCCCGCACCGGAGTCGATCACCGCCGAACTCGGTGCGGTCTGGGTCGTGACCCGGACCTGCGGAGTCTGCGGCTACCAGAGCGAGCTCGGTCTCGAGGCGGACGGCGACATCGTGTTCGAGAGCTGAGCGTGACGCCGGCGTCACCGCGACAGCTCCTGCGTCGGTGGCTGGAGCGGACGCCGACCGGACGCGCCCTCGTCGCTTGGCGCACGCGCGGTCAGGCGGAGTCACTCCTCGCCGCACGTGGACTGCGCGACGCCGCCACGCGGCTCGATGCGGCACTCGCCTCGCAGGTGCGACGCGGACCCTTCGCCGCGATGCGGTATCCCCGTCGGCGCGGCGATATCGTCCACGCCGCCAAACTCCTCGGCGCGTACGAGCGGGAGCTGCACGACGCGCTCGAGGGCCTCATCGCACGTGCACCGACGCTGATCATCAACATCGGCTCCGGCGACGGGTACTATGTCGTCGGGCTCGCGCGTCGCGTCCCTGGCGCCCGTGTCCTCGCCGTCGACCCCGATCCCATCGCGCAGCGCGCCTGCCGGGAGACAGCACAGCAGAATCATGTCGCTGACCGGCTGGCCCATCATGTCCTCCTCGACGCGCCGGCGCTGCAACGCGAACTGGCGAGCGTCAGCGAGGGCACTGGCGCGTCGGACGGCGCTCGCGCGCTCTGTGTGGTCGATTGCGAAGGCTTCGAAGATTCGTTGCTCGATCCCATGGTAGCACCCGCCCTGCGCCGTGCCGACCTCCTCATAGAGACGCATGATTTCGCTCGGCCCGGCGTGACGGCGCGCTTGTCGGAACGGTTCGCCTCGTCACACCATATCCAACGCATCGAGATCGCCTCGCGCACGGTGGCCGACTACCCGGAGTTGTCCGATCTTCCGGCGGCGACCGCGCAGGGGCTCCTCGACGAGTTCCGCCACGTCCCACAATCCTGGCTGGTGTGCGTCGCCCGTGCGTAGCGCGTGCGTAGCGCACGGCACCGACCCGCGCTCACGGAGTAGCCGATGGTCCCGCTCGACATCCCACGCCTCACCATCGGTGATCGCGTCCAGCACGAACTGCTCGTCCGCGAGCGCGACGACAAGACCACCAAGGCCGGCGATCCGTTCGTCATCCTCAAGCTGGGCAATGCCACCGGCCAGCTCACGGTGAACGTCTGGAAGGAGTTCGTGCCGCTCATGGAGGGCGTTCGCCCCGGGCAGGTGGTGCAGGTCATCGGGACCGTGGAGAGTTATCGCGGGGCCAAGCAACTCAAGCTCACCACCGCACCACGCGTCGTCGCCCACTCGGCCGCGAATGCGGACGAGTTCCTTCCGCGCGTCAGCGTCAGCATCGACGAGCTGTGGTCGCGGGTCGACGCGTGGCGCGCCGAGATGAAGGGCCCGCTGCGCGCTGCGGTTGATCTCTTCTTCGTCGATGATGTCTTCCGCGAACGCTTCGCGCGCGCGCCCGGCGCCACCAAAGGGCACCACGCGATGATCGGCGGGCTGCTGCTGCACAGCTGCGAGGTCGCCAATATCGCGCGCGCCTCGGTGCAGACCATGCGCGGCAACGTCCCCCTCGTGACGGCCGGCGCGTTGCTCCACGACATCGGCAAGGTCGAATCGTACAGCGTGGACCTCGCCGGGTTCGACTACACGCAGTCCGGCCAACTGGTCGGCCACATCGTGCTTGGTTCGCTCATGCTCGACGAACGTCTGCGCACCTTGCCGGCGGGGACCGTCAGTGAGGCGCAGCGGCTGGAGCTGCATCACTTCGTCCAGTCGCATCATGGCATCCCGGAGTTCGGCGCCGCCGTCCGCCCCATGACGCTCGAAGCCGAACTCCTGCACTACGCCGATCAATCGTCGGCCAAGGGCAACGACTTCAATGAGGCCATGACCGACAGCGAGATTTTCTCCTCCGAGGACGCCGAGTTCTCGTCGCGCCGCTCATGGCGGCTCGAGCGGCGGGTGTGGCGCCGCGCGCACGGTTGGGACTGATACTTCGCGAGGTTCGCCTCACCGCTGGTCGATACTAACTTGCATCATCGCCCGCCCCCTGAGCCGACTCCCGCATGACGACCATCAAGCAGCAGGACTTCATCCAGTCCATCGCCGACGCGCTCCAGCACATCTCGTACTACCATCCGCTCGACTACATCACGGCATTGGCGGACGCGTACAACAAGGAGCAGAGCGCCGCCGCGAAGGACGCGATCGCACAGATCTTGACCAACTCGCGCATGTGCGCCGAGGGCCACCGTCCGATCTGCCAGGACACCGGGATCGTGGTGGTCTTCCTCAAGGTCGGCATGGACGTCCGATGGGATTCGACCATGTCCGTGCAGGAGATGGTCAACGAAGGCGTGCGTCGCGCCTACCTGCTGCCTGAGAACGTGCTGCGCGCCTCGATCGTCTCCGACCCGGCGTTCACTCGCAAGAACACGCGCGACAACACGCCGGCCGTCGTGCACTATGAGATCGTGCCCGGCAACACCGTCGAGGTCAAGCTCGCGGCCAAGGGCGGCGGCTCGGAGAACAAGAGCAAGTTCGCCATGCTCAACCCGAGCGACTCCATCGTCGACTGGGTGCTCAAGACCGTGCCCTTGATGGGCGCCGGCTGGTGCCCGCCGGGCATGCTCGGCATCGGCATCGGCGGTAGCGCGGAGAAGGCGATGCTGATGGCCAAGGAGGCGTTGATGGAACACATCGACATGGCGCAGCTCAAGGCGCGCGGACCGCAGAACAAGATCGAAGAGTTGCGCATCGAGCTGCACGACAAGGTCAACGCGCTCGGGATCGGTGCGCAGGGCTTGGGCGGACTGTCGACGGTGCTCGACGTGAAGATCTTCGACTATCCCACGCATGCAGCGTCGAAGCCCATCGCCATGATCCCGAACTGCGCGGCGACTCGTCATGCGCACTTCACGCTCGATGGCTCCGGAGTCGCGACGCTGCCGGTGCCCAAGCTCGCCGATTGGCCGGACGTCACTTGGAAGCCCGATGTGAACGCCAAGCGCGTGAACCTCAACACACTCACCGCCGCCGAGGTGGCCACGTGGAGGGCGGGTGATCGCCTGCTCCTGAACGGGAAGCTGCTCACCGGCCGCGACGCCGCGCACAAGCGCATCGCGGATCTCTACGCCTCGGGCCAGGGACTGCCGCCGGGGGTCGACTTCACCGATCGCGTCATCTACTACGTCGGTCCCGTCGATCCGGTGCGCGACGAAGCCGTGGGCCCGGCCGGACCGACCACCGCGACCCGCATGGACAAGTTCACCGAGATGATGCTCGAGAAGACGGGCCTCATCGCCATGATCGGCAAGGCCGAGCGCGGGCCGACCGGATTGGACGCCATCCGCAAGCACCGCGCGGCGTATCTCATGGCCGTCGGCGGCGCGGCGTATCTGGTGTCCAAAGCCGTCCGCGCCTCCCGTGTCGTCGCCTTCGAGGACCTCGGCATGGAGGCGATCTATGAGTTCGATGTCGAGGAGATGCCGGTCACCGTGGCGGTCGACGCGGCGGGACAGAACGTGCACGAATCGGGGCCGAAGGAGTGGAAGGAACGGATTCGAGGATTGCCGGTACTACAGGGGTAGGCGCGCGTAGCTTCCGGGTCGTTCCCGCAGTCCACGCTCGCTTCGGATCATCCCACCCTCCGTCCGAGCGTTCACATGGTCTTTCGCACGTCCTCGCTCCGCTTCGTCGCGGCGGCCTTCGGGCTGTCCGCGACGTTCTGCGTTTCCAGCACCTTGGCGCGAGCGCAGTCCGCTGACCAGGATGCCGCATATCAGGTCGTCACGCGCCTGTTCGACGCCATGCGGGCGCGGGACACTGCGGCCATGCGGAGTGCGTTCGTCGCCAACGCCGCGATGCAGTCGCTGCATCCGCAGCGCGGCGTCTCGTTCGAGCCCATCGACGGCTGGCTCACCGGCGTCTCGCGGGCACCCGCGGGCGTGGTCATCGATGAGCGCCTCGCGAATCCTGTCATCCATGTCGATGGGGATCTGGCGTCGATCTGGGTCGACTACTGGCTGTATGTAGGCGAGCGGTTTTCCCACTGTGGGGTCGATGCGTTCCTCTTGCACCGGCAAGAGGGTCGATGGCGCGTCTTCTCGGTCGTCGACACGCGGCGAACGACCGGATGTGCGCCCGCTCCGCAAAGCGGCCCGAATTGACACAAAGACGCGCATTGACGAGCCCGCTCCTGAGCAGCTGTACAAGTTCGACATGCGAACGGAAACTGTTGCGGCGCAAGGGTTTATCGGACTACGTGGTCTGGAATTGATTTTTAGTTCATGTGTAAAATTAGCGCAACCTGTAGCCACTATTGGCTTTAGCTGATTTTGGATTAAGTTACCAACCATGTAAGCCGCGGCGATCCACGGACGGCTTGCCGCGCAAGACTCAGCCGGAGACCGTATGCGGAAGCCACGACCGAATTCGTACAACCCCGCGCAGGCCCTCCACCTTATTTCGAGCGATCGCAACGGCGACGCGCTCAGTTGCCCGTCCTGCGCGGGATCGATTCTGCGCGAGCCGGGTAATGCACCTCCACCGCCCCGGACGCACGTGACGCTCAAGTGCACCGCCTGCGGACGTGTCGCTCGCTACATCGCGGGCGCCGCGTAACCCTCACCCCTCCCGTCATAGGAGTACGAAGGCAATGGCACGAATCAGTGGCACCGTGAAGTGGTTCAATGACGCGAAGGGCTTTGGATTCATCCAGCGTGAGGGTGGGCCGGACGTCTTCGTGCACTTCAGCGCGATCCAATCGAACGGCTTCAAGTCCCTCGCCGAGGGGGACAAGGTCGAGTTCGAGATCGTCGACGGGCAGAAGGGTCCGCAGGCCGCGAACGTCACCAAGGTCTGAGACCGCCGCAGCGGAAGTACGAAGCCCCCGTGCCATGGCACGGGGGCTTTTTCGTTCCACGCTGACTCCGTGGTCAGGCGCTCAGCGAGAGCTCCATCTGCGCCAGTCCGGCACCCTGCGCGGACCGGACGGCTACATGAGATTCGCGACCCGGGCGCCGCGCGGCGAGGGGCTGGGCCGCCGGCTCCACCGACGGACGATCCGCGACCTCGGGCACCTCGCGGAGAAGCTCAGCCGTCTGGTGCCGGAGCCGCATCGCACGCAGCGGCGCTGCGAGCGGATCCGCGTGACCGGAGAGGAACACCGTGGCCTCGTCACGCACGTCGGGCGGGAGGATCCGCGCGAGCGGGTGCGTGATGAGCCGGTCGATCTCCATCATGTCGCGTGCCGCGAGCGCCGCGATCAGGGCATCCAGGTAGGCGAGCATTCCCCCCTCCTTTGGCCGTTATGTACACCTTGCAACTAATAATACTACTCCGCGAGGCGGAGATGGTGTCACGGCCCTGTCGCGATCCCGTCGCGGGTCAGGTCAGGAGTTCGAACCGCACCGACCGCCGATGCCCGCGACGCCGCCGCGGCGCATATCGGAAGAGCTGCGCCGGCCGACCCCGGCCTTCGGAACGCCACGAATCCGTCGGCTCCACCAGATAGGCGCCCTGCAGCGCGCGGCGGAAGCTCGCCTTGTGGAGCCGGCGCCCCAACAGGAGTTCGTACATCTCCTGCAGTTCACTGAGTGTGAACTCCGACGGGAGCAGGCGGAATGCGATCGGCACCAGATCCATCCGGTCGCGCAACGCTGACACGGCTGCGGTCACCATCGCCGCCTGTCGCGCCGGGAGCGCGGGGAGGTCCGTCACATCGGCCCAGACCATCCCCACCGGTGCGGCGGTGCCCATCGGCACCACGGCGACGTAGCCCACCGACAGCGCCGCCTGCGACGGATGCTTCCGTTGGTCACCGAACGCGCCGAGGGCCGCGATCCACGCCGGCGCGCGGCCGAGTCGTTCGCGTGCAAGGCGTGCCGCGGCGGCATCGAGACCCACCGACGGGTCGAGTGCCTGCCATGGGATGCTCGCAGGTCCGCGCGCCGCGACGTCCACAGCCACCACCAGGCGGCGGTGCTCGGCGCTGCAGCAGACGAGGTCGAGGGAGGCGGCGGCCGGCGAACGGCCGGCGCGCGCGACAGAGGAGGTGCGGTCGCGCATCGTCCGCCTAATAAGTATCGACTAGCTACTAAAGTCAACCCGGCCACTGCAACGTACCTCACGCACGTGTGCGTCGCACACACGACCTCAGTGCGTGATGGTGCCCTGCTTGGAGGTGTCGACCTCGTCCGTCGCGCCGGTGCGGAACAGGAACGCTTCCATGTTGCGCGTGAGGAACTGCCGCGCCTGCGGATCCATTACGTTCAGACCGTAGTGGTTGATCAGCATGGTCTGTTGTTTCAACCACAGGCCCCAGCAGTCCTTGCAGGTGCCCTCGAGGATACGCGCGCCGATCGCCCCGGGGAACGGGGGTCGGTCGAATCCTTCCTTCTTGGTCCCGCACTTCTGGCACGTGATCTCGGCCATCGCGCTCCACTCCATTCCCTTCGCGTGAACCCGGAATCTACACCGCTCGCGCCCTCGACGCAGAGCCCGCCATCGCATCACGCGCCGACCGGGGGCTTCCGGAATCCGTGGCCGGGCTCTACACCCACCGGCTTCTCCGGACTCTTCCGTTGGGCGATCGAGCGCTCGCGGCAGACGCGACCCGCTGTGCCCGCTCCGCCGCAACTCCACACGCCCGCCGTCGTGCGACCGCGCGGCGAGGCGAGCGACCTGCGCGTGACCGCCATCGGCCACTCGACGTTCCTGCTGCAGATCGGGGGACTCAACATCCTCACGGATCCCGTGTTCGGCGAAGGCGCCTCCCCGCTGCCGTTTGCGGGGCCGCGTCGGCACCACGAGCCAGGACTCGCGCTCGAGGCGCTGCCGCCGATCGATATCGTGCTGCAGTCACACGACCACTACGACCACCTCGACGATGCGGCGGTGCGTCACATCGCGCAGGCACATCCGGCCGCCACCTGGTGCGCGCCGCTCGGTGTCGCGGCACGACTGCGCGAGCGGGGCGTGCGGGAGATCGTCGAACGCGACTGGTGGGGCTCCGCCCACGTGGGCGCCGCGGCCGTCACCTGTGTGCCGGCAGCACACTTCTCCGGTCGCACGCCGTTCGACCGCGACCGCACGCTCTGGTGCGGCTGGGCCGTCACCATCGGCGACCGCCGTATCTACTTCGTCGGCGACACCGGATTCCATCCACTCTTCCCCGAGATCGGCGCGCGTCTCGGTCCCATCGACATGGTCTTCATGCCCGTCGGCGCATACGAGCCGCGCTGGTTCATGAAGCCGGTGCATCTCGATCCCGACGAAGCCTTGGAGGCGTTCGCCGGTCTCACGCGTCCGCACGACACGCACGCGACGATCATGGTGGCGATGCATTGGGGGACGTTCACGCTCACCGACGAACCGATGGACGAACCGCCGCGACGCACACAGATCGGGTGGGCGCACCGCGGCTGGGCGGCCGACCGACTCTGGATCCTCAATCCGGGTGAGACGCGCGCGGTCCGTAGCGTGCGTTGAGCCAGTCCACGGTCTGCGCGGCCAACGCCTCCCAGCCGTGGTCGACGGTGATGACGTGCCCCGCACCGCGGGTCCACACCACCGTGCGATCTGCCGCGCCGATACGCGCGAACGCATGCGTGGACTGCTCGTGCGGGAGCCGATTGTCCTCTTCGCTCTGGAACACGAGCGTGGGTGCGTGCACGAACCCGAGCCGCACCGTCGTCCCCTTCGCGATGTGCTCGAGTGCCTCGAGTGAGCGCCGCGTCGAGCAGCCGTAGGAGATCATCCGCGCGGCCGCCTCGGGATCGTGGATGCTGCGCTTGCCACCGCCGCTCATGTAGCGCGTGACAAGCCCCCACAATCGCGCGGTGCTCACCGCCACCTGCATCGGCGCGGGAACGAACAACATCGGCGCGAAGAGGACCACTCCCGCCGCATCCGTTTCCGAGGCGAGCCAGCACGCCAGTGCGCCGCCCATCGAGAGCCCGCCGACCACTACGGTGTGGTGCGTCGCGCGCAGCGCCGCGTACTCATCACGCACCTGCGCGACGACTTCGTCGGCCGTCCACGCGTCGAACGCCGCGAGCGAGCGCCCATGCCCCACCAGGAGCGGCAATCGCACGGTCCATCCGGCCGCCTGCAGCGCCTTGCCGATCGCGTCGAGCGAGTGCGGTGAGTCGTTGTACCCGTGGATGAGCAGGATCGCACGGCCTCCATGCGCACCGTACGTGCGCGGTTCCGCACCGCGCGCGACGCCGTCGGGATTGGCCGGGAAACGCGTGCGCCACGACCACTCCTTCAGTCGGGCACGTACGGCGCGTTGCGCCCACCCGGCCACGAGCACACCACCGAGCCAGATGAGTGCGCTCGCCATCGTCAGTAGCGCGCCACGCTCGGGTCCACTTCCACACTCCAGCGGTCGATCCCGCCCTCGAGATTGAGCACGCGCGTGAATCCGGTCGCGCGCAGATAGTCCGCGACCATCCCACTGCGCATCCCGTGATGACAGTACACCACATACTCGGCGTGACGGTCCCACGCGTGATGCGCCGATGGGATCGTCTGCATCGGCACCAGGGTCGCAGACTCGAGGTGTGCGATCTGGTGCTCCCACGGCTCGCGCACGTCGATGACGCGGAGCGCATCGCCGCGGGCGAGGCGCACGGCGAGCGCGGCGGGAGCGATCTCGGTGGGAGTATCAGCGGTGATCGCCGCGGTAGCGGACCCGCTCGTCGTCGCGACCGTCGCCGGGGATTCGCCACAGAACGCCGCGTAGTCGTCCAGCAGCGCGGTGGCCGTACGCGTCGCACACCACGCGCACGCGGGGTCGCGCTCGATGCCGACCTCGTGGAATCGCATCGTGAGCGCGTCGACGACGAGGAGACGCCCGGCCATGCTCGTCCCGATGCCAAGAAGGAGCTTCAGCGCCTCGGTCGCTTGCAGCGTTCCGAGCAACCCGGGGAGCACGCCGAGCACACCGCCCTCGGCACAGTTCGGCACCGAGCCAGCGGGCGGCGGCTCCGGATGCAGGCAGCGGTAGCAGGGTCCGTGAGCGGTCGCGAACACCGAGAGCTGTCCCTCGAAGCGGTGGACGCTGGCCTGCACGAGCGAACGCCGTTCGAGCACACAGGCGTCGTTGATCAGGTACCGGGTCGCGAACGAGTCGGTGCCGTCGATCACCACATCGTAGTCACTCAGGATGCCGCGCGCGTTCTCCCGCGTGAGCATGGTCTGCCAAGTCTCGACCCGCACGTGCGGATTCAGTGCCTCCACTCGTACGCGTGCAGACTGCGTCTTCGCCTCGCCGACGCTCACCGTGTCGTGGAGGACCTGTCGCTGCAGGTTGTGCACCGCGACCGTGTCGCCATCGAGGAGTCCGAGCCGCCCGACGCCCGCCGCGGCGAGGTAGAGCGCAGCCGGCGAGCCGAGCCCACCGAGGCCGATGATCAACACCGACGCGGCACGCAGTCGCTCCTGACCATCGCTGCCGACCTGCGGCAGTACGACGTGGCGCGCGTAGCGCTGGAGTTCGTCGGAAGTGAGCGGCATCGGAGGAATATACGCGAAGGGGCATCACGGGCCGTCGGCCGCATGATGCCCCTTCCGTCGTGCGCGGGAGTGGTCCCGGAACCACCCCCGCTCTTCCCTGTGACGCGCGACGCGTCGTCGGGGAAACGTGCGACTGCTACAGAATACTACCGCTGCACCGCCATCCGTGCTGCATCGAGTGCGGCGGACGCCGCATCGAACCGCTTCACGAGATCGGCGAGTTCGCGCTCGAACAGCGCCGCGTCGCCGTAGCGGATCGCTTCGTTGACTGACGGGAACACCATGTTGCTGTACCCGTTATCAACGTCGGCGACGTATATGAGATTCCTATACCACGGCCGCGAGCGCAAGCCCTCCGGTCGTGTCATCGCACGCTCCACCTGGAGCAGCGCGCGGTTCGTCGCCTGCGCCGTCGCGTTCGTCATCGAGGTCGCAAGGGCCGCATCGCGCGCCGTGGCGAACGCCGAGGCTGCGCGCTCGAGGCGATCGATGGCCCCCGCGAGCGGCGCGCTCGACACCGGCCAGCCCTTCGACTTCAGATTCTGGTCGATCGGTGGCAGGTAGCGCCGCATGGTGCGCGCGAACTCGACGTAGTCGTAGGGGAGCACGTCGGCGTTCGCGAGTCGCATCATCATCGCGGTGCCGATGCGCGCCGCAGCGGCGTGGTAGCGATACCCCGGATCGCCGAACCGCTCCATGAACGTGTAGGTGTCGTAGTTCGAGTGGTAGATGCCGCTACCGCCACCGAAGCCCCAGTCCGAGTGCGGGATGCCGAGGTGGTTGTAGAAGCCGGCGAAGTCGGAGCCACCGCCCGGATCGCCCATCGCGGGTTCGTCGTCGGCGCGCACATTGGCCTTCTTCCGCCACACGTCGTACACGCTGCCGCCACCACTCGGATCGGGGACCACGCGCGCTACATCACGTAGCGTCGCGCGCAGCGTGGGCGTCCCACCGCCCCCGAAGTTCGGTCCGCTCGCGCTCACATCCTGATTGAGATACGCCACCCCGCCGCGCATGAGTCGCAGCGAGTCGTCCTCGACGTACTCCGACGACCCCACCAAGCCCCACTCCTCCGCGTCCCACGTGGCGAACAACAGCGTGCGACGCGGACGCCAGCCGCTCTTCATCTGCGCCGCCACCGCCCGCGCGGCTTCCACCACGCTCACCGTGCCCGACACGTTGTCGACGGCACCCGGGCTCCACGCGTCGCGATGCCCGCCGATGATGATCACCTCGTCAGGGAAGTCGGTCCCGCGGATGATGCCGAAGGTATTCCAGATCGGCTTGATCGCGGCCGTCGCGGAATCGCTCCACACCTTCACGCGCGCCTTCACAGGGCCCGGGCCGACGTGATAACGGAACGCGAGGCCACCCTGCCATCCCCGCGGGATCGTGGACCCGCGCACGTCCTTGAGCAACTCCACCGCATTGCCATACGAGAGCGGCAGCACCGGGATGCGCGGCACCGGCATCGCCTCGAGCGGGATCCGCTTGGCGGTGGCGGTGGATGGATATCCCGGCGTGCTCGGATCGCCCGCGCCGTTCATCACGCTGCCGCGCTGCACGCCACGGTCGTTGCGGAACGGGCCCTCGGGATACACATCGCCCTGCACGTAGCCATCGTCTGCCGGGTCACTGTACATGAGCAGTGCCAGCGCGCCGCGCTTCTCCGCTTCGCGCGCCTTGATCCCGCGGAACGACCGCCCGTAGCGCGCGATCGCGATCTTGCCCTTCACCGACACACCGAGCGAGTCGAGCTGTGCGTAGTCCTCGATCAGTCCGTAGTTCACGTAGACCACGTCACCGGTCACGTCACCGGTGCCGCTGTAGCCGTTGACGGTGGGATACTCGGGATGCGCGAGCGTGGTCGGGTCCTCGGCGATGCGGCCTTCGCGCAGATCGAGTTCTTTGGGCGCCGGCGCGATGCGCCACACGCCGTACTCGATCGTGTGCGGCAACCACGCGTGATACTCGCGTACTTCGGTTTGTAGCCCCGCGTCCTTGAGCGCGTCGATCACGAGGTCACGCGTGCGCGCCTGCGCCGGAGTGCCGGCGATGTGCGGTCGGTCGGCGAGTGCGCGCACTAGTGACTGGATGCGTGCCGTATCGGGCTTGGTGATCGCGGCGGCCTCGGCGGCGCGCTGCGCGGCCGCACGCTGGGCGGTGTAGCCGGTCATCTGCTGCGCCTGGATCGGCGCCACGGCGGCGACCAACAGGCCGCAGGCGAGCGCCGCGGTGAGGTATCGCGAAGAACGAGGAATGGACATCCGGATCTCTGTGAGGGGGACTACTTCGGTTCGTACCCGTGCGCGATGCGTCCCGGCAGGCCATCGAACTCCTGCGTGGACTTGTAGCGTTCGAATCGTCCATCCCCGGCGGTCGGGCGCGCTTTCTGACGCAACGCGTCCATCTCGCCGGCGTGGAACGGCTTGAATCCCGTGGCACTCTTCAGCGTCTTCTTGAGGATCGCACTCGACTCACAGCCCACCAGCACCGAGGAGACGGGCAGCGACCAGACGTATCGCAACGCCTCCTCCGGTTTGATGACCTTCCCGTTGGGGATCGCACCACCCGCCATCGCTTTTGTGCCGATCACGGCAGCCCCACGTCGGATGACCTCGGGCAGCACCTGCTTCTCGAACGAGCGGTAGCTCGCGTCGAACGGATTGAGCGGCATCAACACCGCGTCCCACGCGAAACCGCGGGCGAGCAGCTTGAGCGCGATGTGCGGCGACTTCTCGCAGTGGAACGCGATCCACTTCACCAGACCCTGGTCGCGCGCCTCCTGCGCGGCGTCGAGCCCGCCGTGATCGGCCATCCACTCCGGATCGTTGTCGTAGATCACCTGATAGAAGGACCAGAAGTCGAACCGGTCGGTCTGCAGATGCTTGAGCGAGGCTTCGAACTGCTGCATCGACGTCTTGTAGTCGCGCAGATGCGCCGAGCACTGCCAGATCAGCTGTACGCGCTCGCGATAGCCGTCCTTGAGCGCGAGCCCGATCCAGCGCTCGGTGCGACCTTCGCCGTACTCCGGCGCGACCTCGAGCACGGTCACGCCGTGGTCGATCGCCTCGCGCACCACGCGGATGGTCTCCTGCTGACCGGCATCGGCGAGACGTCGTGTACTGAGTCCGAGGATGCTCGTCGCGCCGTCGCGTCGGCCGAGGGCGCGGTGCTCGAGAGGGGCAAGGACTTTCGGCGTCATGGCGCGAGAGGGAGAGCTCGACCGTCGAGCCGTTCGAGAGGAGTGATGCCAAGGCGGGCGGCGAGTGTCGGTGCCATGTCGACCACGCGCGCCTCGCCGGCGCGCCGCCCGGCCGCGATCCCTGTGCCCCAGAACAACACTGGGACCTGCGTATCGTAGTCGTGCGGGAGTCCATGCGTCGCGTAGGTCACGCCCTGGTAGTAGCCGAACGGCTTGGGCGTCACCACCGCGCGCACGGCGCCGTCCACCGGAAGCATGTGCAGCCAGCGGCGCGCGATGACATCCTGCACGGTGTCCGCCTGCGCGAGGTCACGAAGGAGATCGGCGCGCAACACCCCGGTCAACTGCCGCAGCTCCCGCACCCAGAGTGCCGCGATCGCATCGGGGTCCACGCCGGCACGCGTGAATGCCGCGCGATCGCGCACACGGAAGCCATCGTCGTTCTCCACGGCCGCCGTATCCATGCCAGCCGCCTTGAGCGCGGCATACGCGACACGCCAAGCGTTCCGTGTATCGATGCGCTGCGCGCCATGGTTGTCATAGTACGGTGAACGCAGCTCCGGGTACGGGGCGACGCCGTGATCCGCCGTCAAGGCGATCACGATGTTGTCCGTCCCGCGCAGCGCGAAGAGCGCGTCGAGGAACGCACCGAGATACCGATCGAGTCGGAGGATCTGATCGTGGATCTCCTTCGAGTCCGGCCCGTACTTGTGGCCGATCGCATCGGTGCTCGAGAGCGAGACCGCCAACAAGTCGGTGCGACCAGCCGACGCGCCGAGTCCGAGGGTGCGCACGCCCTCGAGCGCGAACGCCAGTGTGAGTGAATCCATCCAGGGTGTGTCGCGGATGTCGCGGAACACCGTGTCGCGGCCCATGGCGAGCCGATGCGGGAACGTGAAGTCGCGACCGCCCGATTCGATCAACACCGTATCGGGCTCGTTATAGCGATCATCCGACAGCAACGGCGTCCAGGACTTCCCGGCATACGCGAGCGGGTGCTGCTGCGCATTGAATGCCTGGACCCAACTCGGCAGCGTGTCGCGGTAGTACGTCGAGGTCGTGAACACGCCGTTCGACGCGTACCAGTACACGTCGGTGCGCGCGCGCCCGATCGGGAGGATCGCCCCGCGATCCTTGCGCGAGACCGAGAGTGCACGCGTCGCGGGGTCGACCGCTCGCATCCAGTCGAACAGCGTGGTGCCCTGGAACCGGAACGGTGACGCACCAGCGTCGCTCGACCCGATCAGCGGGGCGTCGGCCGTGTTCACGCCCTGCGAGTTGCTGGCGATGCCCGTGCGCACTGGGAAACGCCCCGACATGGTCGTCGCATGGCCCGGCGCCGTCTCCGCGATCGCGTGATCGTGGCGGCCGCGCATCCAGACGGCACCCTCGTCGCGCAGTCGGCGGAGCCCGGCGGTGAGATTGCCACCGTAGCGCTCGAAGTAGTCGCTTCCGAACTGGTCGATGGTAAGGAACAGCACCAGCGTCGGCTTGCGCGCTGACGAGGTCGACGCCGGCGTCGTGCCGACACGCGCCGGAGTGCTGCCCTGCGCGTTGGCGCGGCAGCCGAGTAGGAGCGGCAACGCGAGCAACAGCCGGCGCGCGGAGCGGGGGATCGAGAGTCGCATCATGTGATGAAAGAAAGACGCCACGGACTTCCGCAACGGTGTTCACGAACCGGGCATCCCACCAGAGGGGAACACATTTCATTCGACCGCTTGACGCATGGGTCGGGGACAGCGAACGTGCCGCGAACCCATTTCCCATCGAAATGCGCCTCCCCGCCCTGCTCCTCGTCGCGTTCGCGACCCCTGCCCTGCTGCACGCGCAAGCCGCCGCGGCCTCATCGTCCAACCGAAGCACCGCGCGTACGGAGTCACGGAGTGACGCGCGCAGCGAATCGCGCCCGGATTCCGCGGTCCGCGACTGGGCCGCGATGTCGTGGCGCAATGTCGGTCCGTCTCGCGGTGGCCGCAGCGTCGCGGTCTCCGGCATCCCCGGAGAACCGCTCACGTTCTTCGCCGGCTACACCGGTGGCGGCCTCTGGCGCACCGATGACGCCGGCATCAACTGGCGCAACATCTCCGATGGCCAGTTCCGCACCGGATCCATCGGCGCGATCGCGGTCGCCCCGTCCGATCAGAACGTGATCTACGTCGGGACCGGCGAACACGCCATTCGCGGCCAGTCGTCCACCTACGGCGACGGCGTCTACCGCAGCACCGATCAGGGTCGCACCTGGACGCATGTCGGGCTCAGCGCCACGCGCCAGATCTCGGCGGTGCGCGTGCATCCCGCCGAGCCCAATGTGGTGTATGTCGCTGCGCAGGGTGACCGCTGGAAGGGCAGCGCCGAGCGCGGCATCTATCGCTCCAAGGACGGCGGCGCCTCGTGGACACTCGTGCTCAAGGGGGAGAACGCCAACAGCGGCGCGAGCGATCTCTCGATCGACCCCACCAACCCGCGTATCCTCTACGCCGCGTTCTGGGACCATCAGCGCACGCCATGGTATGTGCGCTCCGGTGGCGCCGGGAGTGGTCTTTGGAAGTCCACCGACGGCGGCGACACCTGGACGCGTTTGTCACAGGGCTTGCCCAAGCTCATGGGCAAGATCGGCGTCGCGGTCTCCCCGGCGAACCCCGACCGCGTTTTCGCGATCGTCGAGGCCGAACAGGGCGGACTGTTCCGCTCGGACGACGCGGGCCGCACCTGGCGCCGCCTCTCCGGTGATCGTCTGATCCAGACGCGCTCATGGTACTACATGAAGGTGTTCGCCGACCCCAAGAACGCCGATGTGGTGTGGGTGCTCAACGCCCCCGTGCTCCGCTCGATCGACGGCGGCGCGACCTTCGCGGCGGTGCCGGCGACGCACGGTGACAATCATGCGCTCTGGATCGACCCCACCGATCCGCGGCGCATGATCAACGGCAACGACGGCGGCGCATCGATCTCGCTCAACGGTGGCCGCAGCTGGAGCGCGCAGGACAACCAGCCCACGGCGCAGTTCTATCACGTCACGGTCGACGATGATTTCCCGTACAAGCTCTACAGCGGACAGCAGGACAACTCGTCCGTCGTCATCCGGAGCCGCGGACTCGAAGGCTCGGTCTCCATCCGCGATTGGTGGAACGGGGCCGGCTGCGAGAGCGCGAACATCGGCGTGAGCGCCCGGGAGCCCCGCTTCGTGTATGGCGGATGTTATCAGGGATTGATCGACGAACTCGACCAGAAGACCGGCCTGTCGCGCGACATCATGCCGTGGCCGGAGATGAACCTCACGGAGCGCACGGACAGCACGCGCTATCGCTTCAACTGGACCGCGCCCATCGTCGTCTCGCAGCACGATGCCAACGTGATCTACCACGGCGGCAACGTGCTCTTCCGCAGCACGGATCGCGGCACCACGTGGCGCCCCATCTCCTCGGATCTCACCAAGGACGATCCGGCGCGTCAGGGCTGGGGCGGTGGACCGATCACGAACGAAGGCGCCGGTGGTGAGGTGTACGGCACCATCTTCGTGATCCATGAATCCAAGCATGACGCGCGGACCATCTATGTCGGGACCGACGACGGCGTGGTGCAGCTCACGCGCGATGGCGGCAGCACCTGGACGGTCGTAACGCCGCCCACCGCCACCGACGGACTCGTGAATGAGATCGAGGTCTCCCCGCACGATCCGGCGACGGTCTGGGTGGCGTTCCGGAAGGATCGCCTTGGCGATCCCGCACCGTACCTCTTCCGCTCCACCGACTACGGCCGCACCTGGTCACGCCTCGTCGACGGACTCCGCGACGGTGAGCCGGTCCGTGTCGTGCGCGAGGACCCCGAGCGTCGTGGACTGCTCTACGCGGGCACCGAGACCGGCGCCTGGTTCTCCGTCGACAACGGCGCGCGCTGGCAGCCGTTCAGCGGCATGCCGGTCGTGCCGGTGACCGACCTCGAAGTCCGCCACGGTGATCTCATCGCATCCACGGAAGGCCGCGCATTCTGGATTCTCGACGACATCGCGCCGCTGCGGCAGTGGAGTGCCGAGGTCGCGCGCGCGGCGGCGCATCTCTTCGAACCGCGTGCGGCGATCCTGTTGCCGGGTGGTGGCGGCTTCGGCGGTGGGGGCGGGAATCGCGTCGGACGTAATCCGCCCACCGGGGCGACCGTACACTTCCGACTCGCCGCCGCGGATTCGTCCACGAGCGTCTCGCTCGAGTTCCTCGACGCGCGCGGTGTGGTCGTGCGCAGCTACTCAAGCCGCCCAGCCGCGGGCGCCGGGGTCGGGGCGCCGCGCATCACGCCACGCGCCGGGCTCAACAGCTTCACGTGGGATCTGCGGCGCGAGGCGCCCACATCGTTGCAAGGTGTCGTGCTGTTCGGCGCACCGAGTGGCGGCGGCGCGAAGGTGCTGCCCGGCCGCTATCAGGTTCGACTGACCGCGGGCGGCATATCGCAGACGCGGAGCTTCGACGTGCTGCAGGATCCCCGACTCGATCCCATCCCCGCGGCCGTGCTCGCCGAACGCGATTCGATCGCGAACCATCTCGTGAAGCGCATCGGTGAGATCCACGACGCGGTGCTTCGCGTGCGCGATCTCAAGACGCAGGTCACCGGGATCGTCTCGCGCACCACCAACGAGACGCTCGCCGATTCGATCGCCACGCAGGGCAAGCAGATCACCGGCAAGATCGACAAGCTCGATCCGCGGATGACCACCAAGGCCGGCAACGGCCAAGACATCATCAACTACGCCAACGGGATCAACGGACAGTTCGGCTTCTTGCTCGGCCAAGTCGAAGGGCACCCGGCGCTCACCGCGCCCGTGAAGGAGCGCCTCGCGGAGTTGGAACGGGCATGGGAGAAGGTGCGCGCCGAGGTCGAGGTGCTGGAGACCGCCGACGTCGCCGCGTTCAATCGCCTGCTCGAACGCGCGAACATCCCGGGGCTCATCATTCCGAAGCCGAAGCCCAAGCCGATCATGTGAGCGACATGACTCGATGAACGCAGAAGGCCGTCGCGCGGCTGCGCGACGGCCATCTGCGTGTTCGGATCGACCGCGGGATGTCATCCGCAGGTCGGTCCGTCAGCTCATCCGATCGCCGCTTCGAGCTTCTCGACGCCGATCTTCAAGTCGTCGCGCGACATCACGAGCGGCGGCAGCAGACGGAGCGTGTGATCACCCGCCGATACGATCATGAGCCCCTGCTCCAGTGCGCGTCCCACGACGTCCTTCGCCGGGTCGGTCACATCGACGCCCCACATGAAGCCGCGTCCACGCACCGCGCGCAACTTGGGTGAGCGCTGCTTGATCTTCTCCAACTGCGCGCCCAGCCACTTCCCTTCCTTCACGACGTGCGCGAGGAGATCAGGGTCCGAGAGGCGGTCGAACACGTGGTTGGCGACGTGCGCGACGAGCGGACCACCACCGAACGTCGTACCGTGGTCGCCCGGCTGCATCACCTGTGCGACGCGTTCCGTGAGGAGCACCGCGCCCATGGGGAGTCCCGCGGCCATCGGCTTCGCGATCGTCAGCAGGTCCGGCGTGATGCCGAACTGTTCGTAGGCGAAGAACGTCCCGGTGCGCCCGTAGCCGCACTGGATCTCGTCGAGGATGAGCAACACGTTGCGCTCGGTCGTCAACGCGCGGAGTTCGCGAACGAAGCCGGTGTCGAGCACGCGCACGCCGCCCTCGCCCTGCACCGGCTCGAGGATCACCGCGCACGTCGTCTCGTCCGAGATCACACGGGCGAGTTCGGTCAGGTCGCGCTCGTGGATGTGGATACCACCAGCGAGCGGCCGGAATGCGTTGCGGTATTGCGGACGATCCGTCGCTGCCACCGTGCCGAACAACCGACCGTGGAACGCGCCGCGCAACGAGATGATCTCGTGCTTGCCCACACCACCTTCGGCCTTGCCCCATTTGCGCGCCATCTTGAACGCGCCTTCGTTGGCTTCGGCGCCCGAGTTGCAGAAGAAGACGCGGTCCGCGAACGACGATGCGACGAGTTTGTCCGCGAGACGCTCGCCGGGTTCCGTACGGAACAGATTCGACACGTGGATCAGTCCCGTGTCGAGTGCCTCGAGCATCGCCTGCTTCACACCCGCGTCGTTGTAGCCCAGGGCGTTCACGGCGATGCCGGCCGCGAAGTCGAGCCAGGCGTTGCCGTCGGCGTCGTAGAGACGCACGCCATCGGCACGCACGAGCTCCATCGGTGCACGGCGATAGAGACCCAAGAGGGCATCGGTCTGGGGAGCAGCGGCAACGGTCACGGCAGGTCTCGCGACGAATTGTGGTTGAGCATGATGGCGGTGCCGACCGTCGGGTCGGTCACGCCATCAAGGGCGGCGATGCGCACTCTGCGCACGCCGTTCCGCAGGGCGCGCTGCGCGGCTTCGAGCGTCGCGCGCATTCCGCCTTGGACGACCCCGCGCTCCACGAGCGCGGTCACCGCTTCGGGGGCGAGTTCCTTCACCGTCTCACCCCCATCGAGCACGCCGGGCACATCCGCAACGAACAACAGTTCATCCGCCGCCAGACTCGCGGCGATCGCGGCCGCCGCGTCGTCTCCGTTGACGTTCAGTCCTTCGCCATCGGACGAGCCTCGATCACGTGCGAGTGGCGAGATCACCGGCACCCACGCGCCGTTCACGAGATCGGCGATGAGCGTGGCATCCGCGAACACCTCACGCCCCACGCGTCCGAACTGGGCGTCGCCCGCGCGCGCCGTGAGCAACGCCCCGTCCTCACCGCTCACCCCGACGGCGCGAACGCCGACCGAGAGGAGTTGTGCGACCAAGCGTTTATTCACCGTCCCCGAGAGGATCATCCGCACCACGTCGAGGTCCTCGGCGCTGGTCACGCGACGACCGCCGATGAACACCGGTTCCACACCCATCTTGCGCTGGAGCGCGGTCACCTCGTCGCCGCCGCCGTGCACGACCACGACGCGCGCACCCGGCGTTGCCACGGCGTCGCGGAGCAACGGCATGAGTCGCGCATCCGCCTGCGCCCGTCCACCGATCTTGATCACGCGAATGAAGACGTCGGGCGTCGTATGGGAGGCGACGTGCGCGGTGGCCGCGGCGCGCAAACGCACCGCGACGTGATGCGGATCCGAACGACGGCGCTGCCGCGTCACGCGGGGAGCCCCATCGTCTCGTCGAGTCCGAGCATCAGATTCGCGTTCTGCATGGCCTGTCCGGCGGCACCCTTCATGAGATTGTCGATTGCGCTGAAGACCTGGATCGTCGGCGTGCGGACCCCCTCGAGGCGGCGCACGGTGAGGCGCACGACGTTGCGCCCTTGCACATGACGCAGTTCGGGCAGGTCTGGTGACACCTCGATGAACGGCTCGTTCGCGTAGCGCGCGGCGAAGGGCGCCAGCGGATCGCTCAGCGGTGCTCGCAGGGGCACGGTGATCGTGGACAGGATGCCCCGCGCCACCGGCAGCAGATGCGGCGTGAAGATGAGGTCGACGTCGGTGGGCATCGCGGCGACCATGGCGCGCATCTCCTTGAGATGACGGTGGCCGTTCCCGACGCCGTAGGCACGGAAGTTCTCCGTGACTTCGCCGAACAACAGGTCGAGGCGCGCGGTCAGGCCCGCACCCGTCACGCCGCTTGCCGCGTTGATGTTGATCGTGGCGCCATCGGCGACGAGCCCCTGTTCGAGCAACGGCAGGATCGCCATGAGCGCCGATGTCGGATAACACCCGGGGTTGGCGACGAGCGTCGCGCCGCGCACCGCCTGACGGTTCCATTCGGTGAGTCCGTACGGAATTCCGTCGCTCGATCCGTTGCCGATTCGGAGGTCGGCCGAGAGATCGACCACTTTCACGCCGTCCTCGCGCGCACGCGCGACCCACTCGGCGCTCGCGCCATGTGGCAACGCCGAGAACGCCAGCGTCGCGTGGCCGAGCGTGACGTCGTCCGCAGCGACGAACGTGACCGAGCCGCCACCCGGAAGCTGGGCGGTCTCTCCACGCTGGGAGTTCGCGGTGGCGTACGCGAGCGTGAGTCGCGGGTGGCGCTGGATGAGCGCACACAGCTCGCGCCCCGCGTAACCGGAGGCGCCGAGCACGCCGACTGGAATCTTATGCACATATAATGCATACTCATGCCGCACTGCAATGTCAATATTCGGCTTCCCGCCGGGTGGGCGTCGGTGCTAGACTCCCGTAACCCGGAGAGCCTCACGTGACGGTCAGCAAGCGCGAACGCCAACATGCCATCCTCGAGCTGATCGCGAGCCGCGAAGTCGCGTCCCAGGAGGAGCTCCGCCAGCTGCTCTTGAAGCGAGGCTGGGAAGTCACGCAGTCCACGCTGTCCCGCGATCTCCGCGACCTTCGTATCGCGCGTGTGCCGACGGACCGCGGACTGCGGTACGTCGTCGCGGAAGGCGGGGGTGAAGAGGCCGCCCGCGCGCCGCTCTCGGCGATTCTGCCGCAGCTCTTCGTGCGACTGGACGGCGTGAGCCATTTGATCGTGCTCAAGACCGTCTCGGGTGGCGCGCAGACCGTTGCACACGCCTTGGATCGCGAGGCCAGCAGCGACATCCTCGGCACGATCGCCGGCGACGACACCATTCTCATGATCTGCCGCTCCGAACAGGCACGGGAGCGCGTTGCCAAGCGGCTCAGCAGCCTCGGCCGACGCCCTTAGTATTCGCTGATGGCCTTCGCATACTTATGCGATTATTCTTGAAGCACATTTAGCGATCCATGCGCCCGCGATTGAGCGGCGCACCCGACCTTCCTTTCTGCGGATACCGACGTCCGCGCGGGGTGCACGTGGCAGACGGTACGCAGCACAAACTCTGGGGCGGGCGTTTCGCCGGCGGCCCCGCGCCCGAGCTGGAAGCCGTGAACCGGTCCATTGGGACCGACATCCGGCTCTGGCCCTTCGATGTTCGCCTGTCCCAAGCCTGGGCTTCGGCGCTCGGGTCGGCGGGTGTACTGAGCGACGCCGACGTGAGCGCGATCCGAACCGGACTCGATCGCGTGGGCAAGCGGATCGGCGCGGGGGAGCAGCCCATTCCCTCGGACGAAGACGTGCATACCTTCGTCGACCGTCTCCTCCATGAGGAGGCGGGTGAGCCGGCGGGGCGGCTCCACACCGGACGCAGTCGCAACGATCAAGTGGCGACGGGCACGCGCCTCTGGACGATGGACGCGTTGACTCGGGTCGATGCCCTCGTGCGTGATGTGCAGCGCGCGATCGTCGATCAGGCCGACGCACAGCTCGACGCGCTCATGCCGGCGTATACGCACCTCCAGCGTGCTCAACCGGTTTCGGTCGCGCATTGGATGCTTGCGCACTTCTGGGCGCTCTCACGCGACCGCACTCGTCTCGCTGCCGCGCGTCGTGCCGCGGCCGTCCTCCCACTCGGGAGCGGCGCGATCGCCGGCAGCGCGTTCGCGGTGCCGCGCGAGCAGCTGCAGCGCGAACTCGGCTTCGAGTCCATCTCGCCGAACTCCATCGATGCCGTCGGCGATCGCGACTTCATCGCGGATGCGTTGTACGCGCTGACGCTCGTGGGCACCCATCTCTCCCGCGTGGCCGAGGATCTCATCCTGTTCGGCTCGAGCGAGTTCGGCTTCGTGCGCTTCGGCGATGCGTACTCGACCGGATCGTCGATGATGCCGCAGAAGCGGAACCCCGACGCACTGGAGCTCGCCCGCGGGTCGAGTGCGCGCATGCTCGGCGATCTCACCGCGATTCTCGTGACGCTCAAGGGATTGCCGAGCGGCTACAACAAGGATCTGCAGGAGGACAAGCGGAATCTGTTCGATGCGGTCGACGGCATGTCGCTTCTGCTTCCGGCGGTCGCGGGGTCCATCGCCACGCTGACGTTCGATCGGCCGCGTATGCGCGCAGCGGTGAGCGGCGCGATGATGGCGACGGACCTCGCCGACTATCTCGTTCGCAAGCGCGTGACGTTTCGCGAAGCGCACGGCGCCGTCGGCCGTTTGGTGCGCGAGGCTGAGGAGAAGAACATCGATCTCGCGGCGCTTCCGTTTTCGAGCTTTGCCGCCGCGCACGCATCGTTCGGCGCGGACGTGCTGAACGAGCTGAAGCCAGAAACTTCGCTAGGCCATCGCGAAATCCCCGGCGGTACGTGG
>JADYYN010000176.1 GCA_020853635.1 Gemmatimonadaceae bacterium | reverse complement strand
CGTCTCCCACGCGGGCGCTTCGCCCCACGCGAACGGCGCAACGGCCTTCGGCGGCATCACGCTGCCGAAGACGTTCGCGCCGGCCCCCACCACGCAGCCGGTGGTCAAACGCGTGCCGATGCCGGTCTTCGCGTGGTCGCCGATGAGCGCGCCGAGGAACTGCAGACCGGTCTCACGGACGCCCGACGGCGTCCATAGCGCGACCGAGCCGTACGAGTTCTTGAGGTTGCTTGTCACCGTGTCGGCGCCAAGGTTCGCCCAGCGCCCGATCACCGAGTGCCCGACGAATCCATCATGGCCCTTGTTGCAGTGTCCGATGAGGATGGACGTGCTGATCTCGCCGTTGACCTTCACGCGTTCGCCGATGCTGCACGCCGCCACGCGGCCACCACTCACCACGGCGTCCTCGCCGACGACGCACGGGCCGACGAGCCGGGTGAACGCTTGCACGGTGGCGCCGCGGCGGATCAACACCGGGCCCGACGCGGTGTCGGCGACGACGAGCGGTTCGATGGTCGCGGTCGGGTCCACGAACACGGCACCGGTGCCGACGACGGTAAGATGCGCGGGTCGCGTGGCACCGGCCGGCGCCATCGCCACCGCGTCCGACGCGAGCATCGGCAGCACGTGACCGATCAAGTCCCACACCGCGCGAAGCCACCAGCCCTCGGCGTCGACGGTCGTGCCGGGCGCGGACACCTCGGCGAGCGCATCCAATGACAGCGTCCCGTCGGCGAAGCGCCCGAGTGCGACCGACGACGCGACGCGCACGGCGGCGACCTCCCCGTCGATCATCACGCGCGAGGCACCAGCCGGCACGCGAGAAGACAGCGTCGGCAGCGCGCGGGCGTTGACGACCCAGGCGCCTGCGTCGACGGGACCGATCTGCGCGGTCGGGGCGTCGAACTCCTCGAACGACACGAGATGAGGCGCCGCGATGAATCCCTGCGCCGGTACGCCGAGCACCTGCGCCCAGCGCCGACGCGTGAGCTCACCGCCCGCGCGGAGTTCGCCCGCCGGTCGCGTGAGGGCGAACGGCTCGAAGCCGCGCGCGATCGCGTCGTCGTAGAGGACGAACGACGTCACGGGAGTTCCTTGAGGTCCTTCGGGAGCGTGTCGACGACCTTCTTGAGGTCGCTCGCGCGCTCCACGGTGGTGACGAGCGTGACGCCGTCGCGCACGACCACCACCAGCCCCTGCACGCCGTCGAGCACCACCGCGCTGCCCTCGGCGTGCACCCCGTTGCCGCTCGCCTCGCGCGTGATCACGCGGCCGTGCGTCGCGTTGCCCGCCGCGTCGTGCTGACGCACCCGCGCGAGCGCGCTCCACGTGCCCACGTCGTCCCAGCCGAAGTCGCCGGCCAGTACGATCACGCGCGCACTGCGCTCGAGCACACCAACGTCAATGCTCACCGTGTCGGTGATCGCGCCGAAGAACGCCGCGGCGCCCTCGTGGCGCTTGGCCATGGCGGCAGCGAGCTCCGGCGTGTGGGCCGCGATCTCGTCCAGCAGATCCTGCGCACGCCACGCGAAGATGCCGGAGTTCCAGAGGAACCCCTGCGCGACCATCTCGGCCGCACGCACTCGGTCGGGCTTCTCGACGAAGCGCGCCACGGCGCGTGCGCCGCCTTCGACGTCGGCACCGGGCTGGATGTAGCCGAACCCCGGGTCTGGGCGCGACGGCACGATGCCGACCGTGGCGAGCGACTTCCGCCCCGCGGCGAGCGCGGCGGCTTGGGCGAGCGTCTGGCGGAACGTCGCCGCGTCGCCGATGGCCCAGTCAGAATGCACACAGACCATCTGCGCATCGGGCCCTCCGCGCGCGATCACTGCCGACGCTGCCCAGGCGAGTGCGGCGGCGGTCCCGGCCGCACGTGGCTCAAGCAGCAGTTGATCGGCCGTCAATCCCGGCACGGCCGCAAGGATCGCGGGGCCGAGCGACTCACTCGTGAGGATCAGCACCCGCTCGGCGCCGACCAGCGGCACGAGGCGCGCAACGCTGTCGGCGAGCATGGGCGCGTCGGTGATCAGCGGCAGCAGCTGTTTGGGGCGTGACGGCGTGCTGAGGGGCCAGAAGCGCGAGCCGACGCCCCCGGCGAGCACCACGGCGTAGAGCGGTGCGCTCACGGGACCGGCACTCCGGTGAGTGCGGCAGCGCGGGCGTAGAGCCGCTTCGGACTGAACGGTTTGGTCATGAAGTCGTCGGCGCCACGACGGCGCGCATCGGTTTCGTGGTGGTCCTGGCCGGCGGCGGTCAGGATGAGGCAGGGCAGGGATTTCCAGCGCGCGTCCGCGCGCACGCGGTCGAGCACTTCGAGCCCGCCCATCTGCGGCATCATGAGGTCGAGGATCAGCAGGCGGACGTCGGGCGTCCGCTCGAGGGCCTCGATCGCCTCGGTGCCGTCGTAGACCAGTGTCACGTCGAACGGCCCCTGCTCGAGCTTGGTCTTGATGATCCGGCCGATGTGCGGCTCGTCGTCGGCGACGAGGACGGCCAACGGCGTGACGGCGCTCACGGAACCCTCAGCCATCGGCGGGGAAGAAGAGCGGGTCAGGCCAGCGCCGCGATGTTGGTGCGGTGCCGGCGGAGGTCGAACAGCAGGGCGCCCAAGTCGGCCGAGGGGCGCACGAGAACCAAAAGCACGGCTTCCGGTGACATAGAAGCCATGACGACGGTACCAGAGACGTGTTCGTGCACCGCGGTCAGCAGTTCACCCTGCTGGGCCGCTGCGCCGAGGTCGTCGGCGAACTGGAGGATCGACGGGACGTGCGCCGCCACCTGCTCGGCGTCGAGGCCGGCGGTCGCCAGATGGTCGATCAGAAGTCCGTCGCGTCCGAGGACGACCGCGGCATCGATTCCCTCGCGGCGGCGGATCGCCGTGACGAGGTCGCGGATTGAAGGCATCGCCACTCCGGGAAAGGTTGTCGAAGTGTACCGCGCACCAAAGTGAAGTCAAGCGACGTTCGCTTGGCGCATCGCACGACGCCCCATTAACTTGCCTCTTGTGAAGACTCTCACCTCCGCCCGCTTGCCGCGCCGCCGTTCGGTGTGGCTCACCGCTTTGGCCGCGCTCACCATCGTCGCGGCCTGCGAAGACCCGTTCGAGATCACCGCCAGCAGCCCAAATATCGACGCGACGTTCGAGGTCTGGGCGATCACGGGCTCGCCGTCCGCCTACCCGTCGGGCGTGCTGTTGCCGCAGGCGGCGGTGGTGCGCCTCGACGCGGCCGGCTCGTTCGACTTGGCGTTCGACATCGATCAGGATGGCCGCGTGAAGGTGCTGCCGGTCTCCTCGGTCGTGTCGCCCGTGACCGGCACGCGGCAGATCTTCTTCCAGCGCACGTCGCTGGCGTACAATCAGATCATCGATGCGCCGCGCGACGGCTGGGTTGCGGATTCGGTGCTGCTCATCAATCCCGGACAGGCGTTCCTCGTCCGCGCCACCACGCAGTTCTGCCAGTTCTCCACGTTGCAGGACATCTACGCTCGCATCCTCGTCGACTCGGTCATCGAGTCGGAGCGGCGGATCAAGATGTCGGCCCGCGTCAATCCGAACTGCGGTTTCCGCGCCTTCGTCTCCGGCATCCCTCCGTACTGACCTGTGCACGACCTGAAGATGGTGCGCGACCAGATCGCGCAACTGCGTGACGGCATGCGTCGTCGTGGCAAGCTCGAGACCTACGCGGCGGACATCGACGAAGCGGAGTCGCTCGATCGCATGCGGCGCGAGACCATCACGGCCGTCGAAGCCAAGAAGGCGCGCCGCAACGTGGTCACGCAGGAAGTCGCCCAACTCAAGAAGGCGAAGGCCGACGCGGAGGCACAGCTCGCCGAGTCGCGCGCGCTTGGCACTGAGATCGCCGCCCTCGAAGCGCAACTCGGTCCCGCCGAGGAGCGTCTCAATGCGTTGCTGCTCGGCATTCCGAACGTGCCGCTCGCGGACGTCCCCGAGGGTGATGAGTCGAACAATCGCATCGTGCGCAGCTGGGGCGAACCGCGTGCGGTCGACGGCATCAAGCCGCACTGGGAGGTCGGCGCCGCGCTCGGTCTGCTCGAGCTCGAGCGCGGGGCGAAGATCTCCGGCTCGGGGTTCGTGGTCTATCGCGGCAAGGGTGCTCGGCTCATCCGCACGTTCATGAACGCCATGCTCGATCTGCATAGCGGCGAGTTCGGCTATGAGGAACTGTGGGTGCCGGTGGTCGTGAATCGCGCGTCGATGATCGGCACGGGGCAGCTGCCCAAGTTCGAAGACGACATGTACGCGCTCAAGGATGAGGAGCTCTTCCTCATCCCCACCGCGGAAGTTCCGGTCACCAACCTCTACCGCGACGAGATCATCGCGGGCGAGGAGCTGCCCAAGGCGTTCTGCGCCTACAGTCCATGCTTCCGTCGCGAAGCGGGCTCGGCGGGCAAGGACACGCGCGGCGTGCTGCGCGTCCATGAGTTCGACAAGGTCGAACTCGTGCGCTACTGCGCGCCGGAGGACGGTGAGGCGCAGTTGCAGCTCCTGCTCGGTCACGCCGAGGCGGTGTTGCAGACGCTGGGGCTGCCGTATCGCGTGGTACTGCTCGCCGCCGGCGACACCGGCTTCAGTAGTGCCAAGACCTACGACCTCGAAGTCTTCGCGCCGGGCGTGGGCAAGTGGCTCGAGGTGTCGTCGGTCTCGCTCTTCACGGATTTCCAGGCGCGCCGAGCGAACATCCGGTATCGGCCCGCGCCGGGTGAGAAGCCGCGCTTCGTGTACACGCTCAATGGCTCGGGGCTCGCGTTCCCGCGCATCTTCGCGGCGCTCCTGGAGCACTATCAGCAGGCCGACGGAACCGTGGTCCTGCCTGAGGCGCTGCGCCCGTGGATGGGCGTGGACCGCCTCAGTTGAGCACCGCACTCAATCCCGCCCAGCGCGCCGCCGTCGAGCACGCCGCAGGACCACTACTCGTCGTCGCCGGGGCCGGCTCCGGCAAGACGCGGGTGCTCACGTCGCGCATCGCACGGCTCATCGAGGTGCACGGCGTTTCGCCCAAGGCGATCCTCGCCGTCACGTTCACCAACAAGGCCGCCGGGGAGATGCGCGAGCGTGTGGGGCGTGCGCTCGGACACGATCCCGCCGGGATGTGGATCGGCACCTTCCACGGCATCGGTGCGCGCGTGTTGCGCATCCACGCCGATCGGGTCGGGCGCACGCCCGAATACACGATCTACGACGAGGATGACTCCCTCGCGGTCGTGAAGCGCATCATGGAGCGCGTCCGCATCAGCACGAAGGAGTTCGCGCCCAAGCTCATCCTTGGTGAGATCTCCTCGGCGAAGAACGCGTTGGTGCCGCCGCACGAGTACGAGACGCTCGCGCGCACGCCGCTCGCGAAGGCGGCGGCGACGGTCTATCGCGAGCTCGAGACGGCGCTCCGGCAGGCGAACGCCGTCAGTTTCGATGACCTGCTCACGCTGCCGGTGCAGATCCTCACCCAGCACGCCGAGCTGCGCGAGCGGTTCGCGGAGCGGTTCCAGCACGTGCTGGTTGATGAGTATCAGGATACCAACCGCGCGCAGTACGAGTTCGTGCGCCTGATCGCCGGCGGACACGGCAACCTCGCGGTGGTCGGCGATGACGACCAGGCCATCTACGGATGGCGCGGCGCCGACATCAGGAACATCCTCGACTTCGAGCGCGACTTCCCCTCGGCGACGGTGGTGCGGCTCGAGGAGAACTATCGCTCCACTGCGCCCATCCTGGCGCTCGCGAACGACGTGATCTCCAAGAACGAGGAGCGGCGCGGCAAGACGCTGCGCGCCACACGCGAGGGCGGGGAACCGGTCGTGCTCCTCGAGTGCGCCGACGATCGCGACGAGGCGGAGTCCATCGCGGCCGCGCTCACCACGTGGCGCACCACGCGGGGGACGCTGCGGGACTGTGCGGTGTTGTACCGCACCAATTCGCAGAGCCGCGCCATGGAAGAAGCCATGCGCCGCGCGGACCTCCCGTATCGCCTCGTCGGGGCGGTGCGGTTCTACGACCGCCGCGAGATCAAGGACCTCGTGGCGTGGCTGCGGCTCATCGCCAATCCCGCCGATGACGAAGCGTTCCGTCGCGCGCTCACGGCGCCCAAGCGCGGGGTGGGCGAGACGACGCTCGAACTCCTGAGCGAACAGGCCCGGACTGACGGGCTCTCGCTGCTCGAGGAGTCCCGCCGCATCGATTGGGTCGAAGGCGTACGCCCGGCCACGCGAACGGCGCTCACCGACCTCGTCAATACCGTGGATCGCTTCCGCGCCCTCGCCACGGATACCAGCGTCGATCAACTGCTCGTGCAGCTGATCACCGCGATCGGCTACGACACCGCGTTGCGCAACGAGGGGCCGGAGGGACTCGATCGCCTCGACAACGTGCGCGAACTCGTGACCTCGGCGGCCGAGGTGATCATTGAGGACGGTGGTGAGGTCGGCATGCGACCCCTCGACCACTTCCTGCAGCGCGCCCAGCTCGTCACCGGACTCGACCAACTCGGCCCCGAAGCCGACGCGGTCACGATGATGACCGTGCACACCGCGAAGGGCCTCGAGTATCCGATGGTCTGCGTCACGGGACTCGAGGACGGGTTGTTCCCTCTCTCGCGCGCGTTCGACGACCCGGCGACGCTCGAGGAAGAGCGGCGCCTGTTGTACGTCGCCATCACGCGGGCCGGTGAGCGGCTCATGTTGTCGTGGGCGCATCAGCGCCGCCGCAACGGCGAGTTGCTGCCGAGCATCATCTCCAGCTTCATGCGCGGATTGCCCGCGCATCATTTTGAGAAGCGCTCGTCGATGAAGTTGCGCGGCTCCGCGCGGTTGGCATCGCCGTTCGCCTCGACGCCCGCGATCTGGGACGACAGTCGTCTCAATCGCGGCCTGAGCGACGGCGCCCGCGGTGGATTCAACCGGACCAAAGTGCCCGCATGGAATCCCCGTGATGGCGAGAAGATCTCGAGCTTCGTACAGGACGAGGAGAGCTCGCAGGACCTGCCCAACTTCGTGAAGGGCGAGCGCGTGGCCCACGCGAAGTTCGGCTCGGGCACCATCGCCGAGGTCAGCGGCAACGGCAAGGACGCGAAGGTCACCATCGACTTCGACGACGAGACGATCGGGCGGAAGCGCCTGGTGATCGCCTTCGCCGGGCTCACTCGGGGCTTCGACTGACCTCGGTGGCCGCGCTGTAGAGCGGCACGGGAAGTCGTTCGGTCCAACCGAGCGACGACTCGCTCAGACCGAACCGCTCGGCCGCTTCACGACGCGCGACACGTTCGCCACCGGCAGCCAGGGCCGCCTTGCGCAGCCGCTTCGCCTCGCGCAGCGCATCCTCACCACTCGGATCCTGTTGGCGCGGTACCGCCGCCTCGCCTCGGGCCAGCAAATCGACCACGAAATCGAACGAGCGGTCCAGGTGGGAGGCCACCGAGCCCTCGCGCAGCGGCCAACGGCTCCGTTCGGCGACGAGCGCCAGCACGCGCTGCCACGACGCGTTGTCGTTCACATGCACCATGCCACGGAAGATCCGGCGGTTCGTGGACGTGCTGAAGATCGTCGGACTCAGGATCCGGTCGAGATGGTCGTCTTCGCGCCAATGGTTCTCACGGATCACTTCGCGTGCCCGCCTCGGCCAGCGTTCGCCGAGGGCGTGTTCGAATCGGCTCTCCCAATAACTGTGGCCGGCGCCGGCGGTGGCTGAGCTGATCGCGAGCTGGTGCGGCACATAATGGTTGTGCGCCACGACGTCAGCGGCGAGATGGGCGAGATAGCCCCACGCGAACGCCTGCAGCGGTTCGTCGCGCGCCCGGTCGAGGATTTCATCGCCTACATGCCAGTGATGGCAGTGCCGCCCCACCCGCGCGTAACGCTTGGCGAAGCTCGTGTCCGCCGCGATCGAACCGTAAAGGAACTCCAGCGGATGCGCCGTGAGCAGCGCAGCCATGCTCGCCGGAAGCAGCAAGGAGGCGGAGCTGAGTACCGCTTCGCCAAGCAGGATGTGCGTCCCTGGCGTCCATGCCCACGCGTCGCTGGGCAGGAGGGCGATCAGGAGGACCGCGGCGAGCAGGTGGCGCGCGGTCAATCGCGTCGGCGTAGCGTCGGACGTTCGTCGCGCGACTGCCGTTCGACGCGGCGGTCACTGTCGCGCTCGGCGGCGCGCCCTTTCATTTTCTTCTTCTTCGCCGCCCCGCGGCTGAACCCCAGCGCCCGCGCGCCGAACTTGATCCCCGCCACGGTGGTGGTCGCCACCGACGCGACGCGATTGGCCGAGGCGTTCACCCGCCCGATGATCGTGCTCAGTTCGTCGACGCGGTCGCTGAGGGTCACCGCGGACTTCCGGACGCGTTCGTTCACGATCTTGACCGTATCCCGCGACTCGTCGACCATCGCGTTCACGTTCTTCGCGACCTCGCGCACGTCCTCGTACATCGCCGCGGCGCCCCGGGTCATCGGACGGAGTTCACTGAGCAACTCCTCGAGTTTGTCCTTCACCTCGTCGGCCTTCGCTCGGAGCAGCAGGAACGAGAGCAGCGTCAACACCACCAGCAGCAACACCAGCAGCAACACCAGCAGGCTGGTGATGCCCTGCGCCACGAACACGATCTGCTCGAAGGCCGTGCGCGCTGGCGGCACGTTGCGAACGAGCACGGTGTCGGCCACGGCCGCGAGCTGCAGGAGAAGGAGCATGACGAATGGTCTCTCCCCGCTCGTAGCGAGTCAAGCGTATATTCCCTCAAATGCGCTCACCACAGTTCATCGTCGAGGGTGGCCGCCCCCTCGCGGGCACCATCCGGCCCACCGGCAACAAGAACGCGGCCCTTCCCATCGTCTGCGCGGCGCTGCTCACGAGTGAGCCCGTCACGCTCGAGAATGTGCCGCGCATCAAGGACATCGAGAGCCTCCTGCAGCTGGTCCGGCAGACCGGTGCGACGGCCGAATGGACGGCCGCGAATACCTTGCTGATCACGGCGACCACGGTGCGCGGCGACACGCTCGACCCCGAGCTCTGCAAGCGCATCCGGGCGTCGATCCTGCTCGCCGGCCCGGTCTTGGCGCGCGCTGGTGCGGTGACCTTGGCGCCGCCGGGCGGTGACGTCATCGGACGTCGCCGACTCGACACGCATTTCCTCGCGCTCGAAGCGATGGGCGCCGAGACGGATTTCGCCGACCGCATCACGTTCCGCACGAAGGGACTGCGCGGTGCCGACATCTTCCTCGATGAACCGAGTGTGACGGGCACCGAGAACGCGGTGATGGCCGCGGTTGCGGCCACCGGCACCACCGTGATGCACAACGCGGCCTGCGAACCGCACGTGCAGGACCTCTGCCACATGCTCGTCGCCATGGGTGCGCGCATCGAGGGCATCGGCTCCAACGTGCTCACCATCCACGGCGGTGCCGCGCTGCACGGCTGCACACATCGGATCGGCCCGGATCACATTGAAGTCGGTTCGTTCATCGGCTTGGCCGCCGTCACCAGGTCCGCGCTGCGCATCGCCGACGCCGGCGTGAAGCACCTGCGGTCGGTGCGACTCGGCTTCGAACGTCTCGGTGTGGAGACGGTCATCGAGGGTGATGACCTTCTCGTGCCGGCGTCGCAGCAGATGAAGATCCGCTCCGACCTCGGCGGCGCGGTGCCGAAGCTCGAGGATCAGCCCTGGCCCGCGTTCCCCGCCGACGTGATGTCGATCGCCATCGTCACCGCGACCCAGTGCGATGGCATCATCCTCATGCATGAGAAGATGTTCGAGTCGCGCATGTTCTTCGTCGACAAGCTCGTGGCGATGGGCGCGCGCATCGTGCTCTGCGATCCCCACCGCGCGCTCGTCAGCGGGCCCACCACCTTGCGTGGGGCGACCGTCGAAAGTCCCGACATCCGCGCCGGCATGGCGATGCTCATCGCCGCGCTCTGCGCGAAGGGCACGAGCACGATCAACAACATCGGGCAGATCGAACGCGGCTACGAGCGGATCGACGAGCGGCTCAATGCGCTCGGCGCGTCCATCACGCGCGTCGAATAACACGGCGCATCGTCTGCTCGTGACGTCCGCACCCGGCGCACTACCACCGCATCTTCCCATCGCGACGTTCGCCGAGTTCGGCGTGACGGCGTTCATCACGACGCGGGCTGCTGGGTCGTACGGGCTGCCCGAGCAGGGCGAGGATCCGGAGATCACCGCGCGCTGGCACGCGATGCAGCGAGCCCTCGTTCCGCTCGGCGCGCCGCGGCTGGCGTCCGCCCGGCAGGTGCACGGCACTCGCGTGCTTGTTCATGCCGCGGGATGGGATGGGTGGCTGCGAGTGGACGGTGCCGACGCGCATGTGCTCACGGCGGGCGGTGCGGCGGCCGTCACCATCGCCGACTGCGTGCCGATCTTTCTCGCGCATCCGTCCGGCGTGGTCGCGGCGGTGCACGCGGGCTGGCGCGGCACCGCCGGTGGCATCCTTGCGGAGACCGTCAAGGCCTTCGACGCCCACGGGCTGCGCGCGTCGGACCTCGTCATGCATCTCGGTCCCTCGATCTGCGGGCGCTGCTACGAAGTCGGGGTCGACGTGTACACGCAGCTCACCGGCTGGGAGACCAAGCGCCCCCGCCAGGTCGATCTGCGCGCTCTGCTCGCGGAGCAGGGGAAAGCCCCCGGTATCGGCCGCTGGTCGGCGAGCGGCGAGTGCACCAAATGCGACAACGACCAGCTCTTTTCGCACCGGTCGGGGGAT
>JADYYN010000175.1 GCA_020853635.1 Gemmatimonadaceae bacterium | reverse complement strand
TTGATATAGTCCCGGCTTGAGGTGCATCGACCTCACGGCGGGAGTTTGCTTGCCACGGAAGTTCCCGATCTCGATGCGAGAAATGGCAGGATCATCCGGCGGAAGGAAGCTCACGTCGCCCTCATCCGGCTCCGGGTAGAGTTCCGCTCCCAGCGGGACCGTGTAGCGGTCAATTGCTCTCTCGCCGAACGGAGGTGCGGTCCACCGGGGAGGTCCGAGCGCCGCAATGCTGTCACGCACGCGCTCCCACCCGATAGGCGTGCTCTCATCACACGGGCCGCTCACAAGACGCGGTCCGGGCTTACCCGCGGCGGCGAGATCGGCGTGGACCAGATAGCGTTCGCCTTCGGAGAATAGCGCGCACCCCGCGTCGTTGGTGATGCGAACCGTCAGCGTATCCACCTCGGCCCCGCGCCACGATGACATGACGAGGAACTTCACCGTCACCTTCGTGCTGCGATCGGGCCGCTCGTTGACCTCTAGCGCTTGGCCCACGAAGATCACCGCTCGCACCGGATCACGCGTCCGCGCCGCGCGCTGCCCCTCGATGCCGCAACCACACGCGAACGCAACCGTCGGCATGAGGATGAGACCGATCACCGCGAGCCCGAGCCCGCTCCCCCAGCGCGCGCCCCGCGCGCGAATCACGCCCCCCGCATCGCCGTCATATCTTTGGTGCACCATGTCCCGCCTCCTCCGCCTCTGCCTCGCCCTCACGCTGGTCGCCGCCTGCCGCGCGCCGCTCCAGCGCCCCGTGGACCCCCCACGCAAAGCCGTCTTCATCATCCTCGACGGTATACCCGCCGACGTCGTCGAAAAGGTCCCCACCCCAACCCTCGATGCCATCGCCGAGGCAGGCGGCTACGCGCGCGCCACGGTCGGCGGGGAACTCGGCGGCCCCACCCAGACGCCCACCATCTCGGCGCCGGGCTACATGAGTCTGCTCACCGGCACCTGGGCCAACAAGCACAACGTCTGGAACAATAGTCGCCAGTCTCCGAACTACGCCTACTGGAACATCTTCCGCATCGTCGAGACGGTCGAGCCCGCGCGCAAGACGGCGGTCTTCTCCACGTGGCTCGACAACCGCACCGTGCTGCTCGGTGATGGCAAACCCGGGGCGGGGGACTATCGCCTCGATCACGCCGCCGATGGGTTCGAACTCGACACGCTCAAGTTCCCGCACGACAAGTCATCGCGCTACATCCTCGCGATCGACGAACACGTCTCCACCCTCGGGGCCGAGCACATACGCACGCAGGGCCCCGACCTCACGTGGGTGTACCTGCAGCACACCGACGATGCCGCGCATGCGCACGGCGATTCGCAGCCGTTCTACGACGCGGTCGCGAAGGCCGACGCGCAGGTCGGTCGCATCTGGGCTGCGGTGCAGCAGCGGCAAGCACTCGGCGAAGACTGGATGATCGTCGTCACCACCGATCACGGCCGTGATCCGGCCACCGGCAAGGGGCATGGCGGGCAGTCGGAGCGCGAGCGCACTACATGGATCGTGACCAACCAGTCACCGCTCGGCGCGCGCTTCACGAATGGAACGCCCGCGATCGTCGATATCGCGCCGTCGATTCTGCAGCACCTGCGCATCGCCGTGCCCCCGGCAGTGGCGAAGGAGTGGGCGGGAACGTCGTTCTTGCGGTCGGCGCCGTAGCGGTCGCGTGTTGCTCAGGTGCGCGGGTTAGCGCTCCAGCATCGCTACCATCCGCCGCACTGCCTCGCGAACGAACACGTCCGCCTCAGCGTCGGCATCGACCTCCACCACCTCGATCGCCGCCGGCATCCCCGCCGTGAGCGCCGCGAAGAACGCCGCGTCGCTCTCCCGGTCATACAGCGGCCCGCCCGCCACCGAGTAGCGCCCCACGCCACGCAGCGGCAGCATGAACACCGCCTTCCCATGCGTGTGCTGCAGCCGCTTGCAGATATCCTCGGCCACGCGCACGATCTCCTCACGGTTGAGCCGCGGCACGAAGATCACGGGGCTATGGAACACGTGCTGATGCGTGCGATACGCCTCGGGCACCACGTTGGCCTCAACGAACAAGCCAAGATGCTCGGCGCCACCCGGGCAGATCACCTGCGGCAGGCCGAGTGAACCGGCCACGGTGAGGCGCTCCGGTCCGCCCGCGCGCAAACCACCGAACACCTCGTCGGCGATCTCGCCCAGCGCGTAGTCGAACACCGCGCCGATCACGCCTTCCTTCATCAACTGCTCCATCGCGCGGCCGCCCGAGCCGACGGCGTGGAACACCACCACATCGTAGCCGGCTTCACGGAACAACTTCATCGCCAGCGTCGCACCATCGGTGAGCACGCCGAGGTTGGTCATGGCGATCAGCGGCTTTGCACTGCGCGGCGTCTCCACGCGCCCGTCCACCAGCGACATCCCGTACGCAGCCGCGGCGGCGTTCGCGAGGATGCGCGCGGTGAACGCGTTCACACCCAGCAGATCGCTCACCGAGAACATCATGGTGATGTCCTTGATGCCCACGAACCGCGAGGTATCGCCCGACGCGACGGTGGAGACCATCAACTTGGGGAATCCATAGGGCAGGGCCTGCATCACCTGCGTGCACGATGTCGTGCCCTGCGTGCCGCCCACACCCACCACCGCGTGTGCCCGGCCGGCGGCGATCATCGTGAGCAGGAGCTTGGTCGCGCCCGCCACCATCACTGGGCCTGCAGCCTCACGCGTGGGCGCAGCGAGCAAGGCCGCGAGATCACCGCCACCGGCAGTCGCCACCGCTTCGCGCGGCACGTCGGCCGCGATGCCCGCGTGACCCACCACGCCCATGTCGAGGATCACCGCGTTCCCGCCCAGCGCCTGCACCTGCTGCTTGAGGAACGCCGCCTCCTCGGCTTTGGTATCGAGCGTGGCGAGGATGACGACGGTGCGCTTGGACTGGCTCATGGACGCTTGGCTCCTGTGCTGAACTTCAATCGCGCGAACTCCGCCGCCGCCTCCGACACCGCGCGCTCGATCGGCAGTCGCTCGGTCGATGATCCGGTCCAGAATCCATGGCCCGACGTGTGGTCGAGCATGTATTGCACGTCCTCCGGCGTCTCCATCGCGGCACCGTGCCCGACGAGCATGACGTCGGGGTCGATTGCGCGCACCTTCGCGTACACCTCCTCGGTGCGCCGCGCGGTGTCGGCGATGCTCTCGCCGTTGCCGAAGCCTACCAGGCCGCCACGCGTGGTGCCGGCGTGGAAGCAGAAGATGTCGGGGCGTGCGCGCTCGACCATACGGAGACTATCCTCAAGGTCGAACGCCAGCCCGACGGTCACCATGCCCATCTGCTTGGCGAGCGCCAGCATCTCGATCTCGTGGTCGAACGTGATGCCGCTCTTGGTCAGCACCTGGTACAGCGTGCTGTCCTTGTCCACGTAGCCGATCGACGGCCCGATGTTCGACACCGACAACACACCCATCGCCTTGAGTCGTTCGAGCACGGTCCGCATGTCCTTGAGCGGATCGTTGGCGTTGAGGCAGGCACACACAAAGGCATCGCCCTTTAGCGCGGGCAGGATGTCCTGCTCGGTGTAGTCAATGGTCTGCGTGTTGGAGTCGAGGATGGGCCACATCATCGCCATGGTGCCCATGCCGTTCGCTCTCAGGCGTGCGCCGGAGAACGTATTGATGCAGTCCACCCCGGCGCGCTCGAGCAGCTTGGCGACGAGCCCGCTGCCCGCACTCGCGATGAAGATCGGCTCGTGCGCGCGCCGCTTGGCGTGGAGCTTGGCGAGGATGGCCTCGCGTGTGGTGCGTGGGACGATCATGGCGCCTTGCGTGCCGACGCGTCGACCTTCACCGGCTTCGCCTCGCTGTGCTTCCACATGAGCTCCACGCGGCGTGCCGCATTGCGCGCGTGCAGCACGGGCGACGCAAGCAACTGCTTGAGCAGCTCCGGCGCCTCCACGTTGTGCTGCTGATGCACCCATAGCGCTTCGAGCAGGTGATGGGCCTCGGTCTCCTTGGCGGCATCGAAGTTCTTGATCCAGTCGCGTGTCGCCGCGATCACCGCCGCGGTGGGCCGCTCGGACAGCTCCACCCGCGCGCGCTGACGCACGCCGTTCACCGGGTGCTCCAGGGCCTTGAGCACCGCCGCGATGGGCTGCCCGTCAATCTTCACACTCTCCTGCAGCGGTCGGCCCGGCACGGTGATTCTATAGATGCGGCCGTGCGCGTGGTCGCGGGCGGGGTCGCGGATGTTGTGCTGCATGTGCCCGATGATCGCGTTGGACCAGTCAGCCAAGTACACGGCGCCATCGTCTCCCACCTCGAAGTCCACCGGACGGAAGTTCGGGTCTGACGAGACGAGGAAGTTGTCGGTCTCCTTCCCCTGCGCGAAGCCAGTGGCAGCGTCGATCGTGAGTTTGTACTGCTTCACGCCGAGGAACGCGATCACGTTCAGGATGAGGAAGTTGCCTTCGTTCGCAGCCGGGAAGTGCGCGCTGGAGAGAATGCCGCTCGCCGGCACCGGCCGCACTGTGGTCCTGAGCAACGGCCGCATCGTGAACTTGCCGTCGGCGGTGTCAACCACCTGATACGCACGGCCACCAGTCGCGTCCGTCGCGTAGTGGTAGCCCCAATAGTCGAAGCTGATGCCGTGCGGGTTGGGGCTGTTGCTCGCGTGGAAACTGAACTCGTGTGTCCGCGGGTTGAAGCGATACATCGCGGACTCGTTGTTCATCTTGTTGCTGGCCCAGGGCGTCTCCACGTTCGAGATGCTGAACACACCTTCCTGATAGTACAGGAAGCCGTCGGGCCCGTAGAAGAAGTTGTTGGCCGCGTGGTGTGTGTCGGCCGAACCGAACGCGCCGGCGATGCGATACCGGATATCGGCGACGTCGTCGCCGGTGGTGTCTTTGAGGAACAGGAAGTCCGGCTGCGACGCGACGATCACGCCGCCGTTCCAGAACTCGAAGCCCGTGGGATTGTGCACGTAGGCGAACGTGATGGCCGTGTCGGCCACGCCATCGCGGTTCTCATCGGGGAAGATGATGAGACGGTCGTTCATCTTGCCGGTAGGCTCCCACTTCGGGTACGTCGCCCAGGTCGCCGCCCAGAGACGGCCGCGCGTGTCGACGCCCACCTGCACGGGGTTGATCAGCTCGGGGAAGCGCTCTTCTGACGCGAACAGATTCGCCTTCATGCCCGGAGCGAGTCGCATCTTCTTGATCGCTTCTTCGCCGCCCAGATAGTTGAGCGTGCCCACCTTGCTGATACCGTCCTGCAACTGTTCCTGGTCGAGGTTCGAGACCACCGGAACCGGCGCCGGCACATTGGAGTCGTCGGCCTTGATCGACTCGCCACGCGCGGCAGCCCAGATCACCTTGTCGCGATTCGCCGCGAGCAGGTCGAGCTGCTGCAATTCGTTCTGCAGGACTTCGTAGTTGGTCTGTCCGTTCACGAACGCGAGCTTGGCGCGCGAACCCCAGATGTCGTTGGCGTCGGTCGCGCGATACCGATTGAACCAGTAGGTGTTCTTCTCGAGCACCGCCGTACGCACGGCCTCGAGCTTCGCTGCATCGTTGCTCGGGCCCTTGCCCACAAGACCGCGCAGCAGCACCTCGGCGATCCGTCTGTTGCCCTCGCTCGTGAGATGGATGCCGTTGATCGTGAGCGGCTCCGCGGACTCGGCGTACAACTTCTGCGAGGGAGCGAACAGGTCGATGAAGCTCGTCTCTTTCGCCTGCGCCACGGAGTCCATCGCCGCGGTGTACGTGGCCAGCCGCACGTTGTTGGCCGACCCGTCGGGAAGGTTGGGATCACCCATGTCTTCGTGCGCGATGGGCGAGATGAGCACGATCTGCGCGGGGCCGCGGCCGGAGTAGTTCTGCGCGCGTGTGGTGTCGATCCACTTGCTGAGCGCGGCAGCGAAACCCGCCGGGTCGTTGTCATACGACTCGTTGTAGCCGAACATCGCGAGGATCACACTCGCCTGCGAGAGGCCGAGGTAGTCATTGCTCGAGGGCACGCCGTTGGTGCGCGGGCGACGATCCACGCGATCACCGGAGAAGCCTTGGTCGCGGAAGACGATCTGCAGATCGGGATTCGCCACCTGCAGGTATGTCTCCAACCAGCCATCGTGCTGCATGCCGTCGGCGAGCGTGTTGCCGATGACGACCACGTGATCGCCTTGCGTGAGCTTCGCCTGCGGCGAGGAGCACGCGGCGATCAGGATGAGCGCCAGCGGCGCGACGCGCGTGCGAACGAAGCGAGCGAGCGAGTGCGGGTTCATTTGATAGCGGCTCCAGCGGCCTGGGACGTGCTGTCCCGTGTCGGTTTGTCGGGTGAGATGATGGGAGAGTCCCAGCCTGCGAGATCGGACGGCCGCACGCCGCGGCGGTAGCCATCGAAGCTGAACGTGACGGGATTGAACGGCCCGACGAACTCGATGTTGAGGTCGGGCGTGATGGCGTTCTCCATGCCTAGCGTCCAGAACGTCGCGTTCACGAGCATGCGACGGAAGCCCGGGTTAAGCAGATCCTCTGATGCGCCGTGCGTGGACGTGAACACACGTCCGGTGCTGCCGTTCGTCGCGCGGTAGGAGCGCGTCCACACCACGGGCAGTTCATCCTTGCTCGTGTCGGGTGCAGCGTTCGCAGTCATGCCGTTGAGGATCTGGCCGAGTGCGAGCACATCGGAGTCTTCGGGCGGATACGCCTGATAGCCGCCCGACTGCACGTGCACATCACTCACGCCGCGCAGAATGGGATGCGATGCCTGCTCCGCGCGCGGGAGGAGTCGCGAGCTTTGTTCGTGATTGGTGCCGTAGTGTCCCACCCAGGTCTCGCCGAGCACCTGCTCGCCGAAGCCGCTGGGATAGTCCTCGCCCTTGTAGTCCCACGAGTACTTCGCGTATGGCCCGGTCTTGATGTTGAACGCGTGGGTCGACGTGCGAATGCCGAGCACCGGCCCGCCGCGGTCGATGTAATCGACGAGGTGCTGCATCTCGGCGGCGGGGAAGTCCTGGAAGCGGATGGCGAGCACGAGCAGGTCCGCCGTCTTGAGCGCTTCGAGTCCGCCGATGTTGGAGCTGCCCGGCTTGATGAAGCCCGCCGAGTCGAGCGTGAAGAGCACCGTGACCTTGAAGCCGTGGTGCTTCGCGAGGATACGACCGAGGGCGGGGAGGAGCTCTTCGGAGCGGTACTCGTGATCGCCGGCGATGAGGACGAGCTGTTTGCCCGCACCGGGGCCGGCGGTACCCTCGTAGACGATGCGTGAGGGGTGGGCCGGGAGTTCGGGCGGCGCGGCGGGCGCGCAGCTCGCGAGGGCGAATGTGGCAAGCGCGACCGGCTTGGCCAGTCGAACGCGGATGGGGGTCTTCACGAGCGGCCTCGCGGGGGTCGGGTGGGGGATGCCCTCGGGGCGGGAAAGTGCGGCGAATGGGGCTGTGAGGGAAGGGCTGCGTGGTTCCGCGGGGGAGGGGTAGGCGCGCTCCGGGTGGCGTAGGAGTGGAGCCCTTCGCGTAGGAGTCCTAGATTCCTATTGACGTACTTTTTTGGCTACAGTCCCCGCGTGCTCACCGGAGAACACATGACGGAATCCAAGAGTGCTGAGCGTGCGCTTCGCGCCCTGGCGAGGTTGCAGGAACAGGCAAGGATGTCGGGCGCGGTGAAGTTGGGACTCGAGGAGATCAATGCCGAGATTCAACTCGTCCGACGCGAGCGCCGTGAGCAGATTGCGGGCGAAGAGAGCTGACGCGCGTGAAGAACACGCCGCCGTTC
>JADYYN010000174.1 GCA_020853635.1 Gemmatimonadaceae bacterium | reverse complement strand
GTGGCGCGGATGGTCCCGTCCGCCACCCCGCAGGCGGCGCCCGTGGGCCAGCTCATCACCAGCGTGCGGGTGAGCTCCGTGCCCGGCGGGTAGGCCTCCACGAACTCGACGTCATTGGCCATGATCGCGTCGAGCGGGAAGGCGGGCTTGGGCACCCCGTTCACGAAGACGCAGGCACGGCGGTCGATCTGCGCGCCGAGCGCCTGCATCTGCCTGGAGAACTGCAGGGCCGTGAGAAGCGACACGGCGTCGCTCGACTCGATGTCGCGTCGCGAGATGAGGACGGCGCGGGGTGTGGCGAACTTCAGGCGCTGGTCGAGGTCGCGCCAGCGATATCCATCGAGCGGCTTCTCGGGCTGCGTGTCGAGCGGGACGTCGAGTTCGAGATAGCCCTCGGCCGGCACCGACACGCTGATGAGACGCGTCTCGAAGCCGGCACGCTCCACGCGCAGCAGGGCGTCGCGACCACCCGGGAGCGGAACGGCGAACCTGCCGAGCGTATCGCTGCCGACTCCGGTCTCCGCGCCCAGGATGCGCACCGACGCACCGGCGAGCGGGCTGATCCGTCGCGCATCACCGACGATGCCGCGCACGCCCGTCCAGTTGGCGGCGATGAGCACCGGGTCGAGCGCCGGGGTGATCCGTTCGATGGTGAAGTTGCGCCGCAGGCCCTCGGCGGGCATCTCGAGGTCGACGGCGGAGGGGCGGAAGCCGAGCTTCCGGATGGAGATCGTCCAGCCGCCGGTGGCCAGACCGGCGAGCCGGAAGTCGCCGTCCTCGTCGGCCTGCGCGAGGATGGTCCGGGCGCCCTGGGTGGCGCGTACGACCGCTTCGGCTACGGGTGCTCCGGTCCCGTCCACGATCCTGCCGACGAGGAGCCCGGGACGAAGCTGCTGCGCGGCGAGCTGCTCGCCGAGCGGTGCGGCGAGCAGGAGTGCGAGACCGAGGAGCGGCACGGAGCGCATGGCGGAAGATACCCCGTGGGTGGATTCGCGGTCCGCGTCAGGCGAATGCCCCTGCCGGGATCCCGGCGACCGCCGCACCTTTCCCGCTCGACCCTCCACCCACGGGCCATGCACGCGGATCTCGTCGCCAGCACCACCGATCCCATCTCGCAGCTGATCGTCGGCGCACTGATCGTCGGGTTGTTCGTGGTGCTCGCGATCGAGGCCGCGCACCGGGTGCTCGTGGTGATGGCCGCGGTCGCGCTGCTGTGGGTGGTGACGTATCTCACGCCGTACCGCCTGTTGCCGCTCGAGTCGACCGCGGCGGCGCTCGACATCAACGTGCTCCTGCTGCTCGCGGCGATGATGGCGCTGGTGGGCGTCCTGAAGGAGACCGGCGTGTTCGGCTGGGCCGTGGAGCGGCTGCTCGAACGGTTCGGCAGCGACCCGGCGCGCGCGATCGCGGTGCTCTGGTGGTTCACCGCGATCGCGTCGGCGTTCGTGGACAACGTCACGACGGTGATCTTCGTGACCCCGATCGTGCTCGCGACGGTGCGGCGGCTGGGCGCGCCGCCATTGCTCGTGCTCATCCCCACGGTGATGGCCGCGAACATCGGCGGCACGGCGACGCTCATCGGCGACCCGCCGAACATCATGATCGGCTCGGGGGCGGGGCTCACCTTCATGGATTTCCTCGAGGAGCTCACCATCCCGACGCTGGTGATGATGTGCGCCCTGCACTGGTGGGGTGCGCGTCGGTTGCGCGCCGCGATGGGGCAGGCGGCCGACGCGCCCAAGCGCGCGGACGAACCGGGCCCGGGGCCGCAGATCACCGATCCCGGACTGCTGCGCTGGCTTGGTGGCGTGAGTCTGTTCGTGCTGGTCGGGTTCGTCACGCACGGGATGACGGGGATGCCGGCCGCGGTGCCCGCGGTGATCGGCGCGACGGTCGCGCTCATCGTGCAGGACCTGCGCTACCTCAAGGCGTTCAAGCCCACGCACGAGGAGCGGCGCCACGGCATCCTGCATGTGCTCGAGAAGGAGATCGAGTGGCCCACGCTCACCTTCTTCGCGTTCCTGTTCATCCTCGTGGGGGCGGCCGTGAGCACGGGGCTCATCGGCACGCTCGCCGGCGGTCTCGAGCGCGCGATCCTCGGGAGCCGCGAGGCCTTCGGGCTCAGCGATGCGGGGACGCTCTTCCTTGCCGCGCTGCTCGTGCTGTGGGTGGCCGGCTTCCTCTCGGCCTTCATGGACAACATCCCGTTCGTCGCGGTGAGCATCCCGATCATCGCAGCGCTGATCACCGCGCTGCCGGGCGACGGGCGCGTGCTCTGGTGGGCGCTCTCGCTCGGGGCCTGCCTGGGCGGCAACGGCACGCCGATCGGCGCGTCGGCGAACGTCACGACGCTCGGACTCGCGGAGCGCGAGGGCGTGCGCGTCAGCTTCAGGGAGTTCATGGCGACGGGCATGAAGGTGATGGTCTTCACGCTCATCCTGTCGACCGTCTTCCTGGGCGGATACATCGCGCTGGGGCCGGCCGGTGTCGCGAAGGTCGGTGGCGGCGTGCTCGCCGTCGCAGCCGCGCTGCTCTGGCGTTCAGAGCTGCGTGCCACCGGTCAACGCCCTGCCGCGACGCCCCGGCAGTGAGAAGTTGACCGAGTCGCGATCCGCTCGCATCGGGGCTTGATCGATTCGCCTCGACTCGGATCCGATGTGCCGGGACTGGCGGCCGATGACCTTTGACGGATGTCCGATGAGGGTCGACGAGAGACCGATGACCCTCGACCGGGGCCCGATGACGTTCGACCGGAGGCCAATGACCTTCGACCGGAGGCCGATGACCTTCGACCGAGGTGCGATGACCTTCGACGGAGGTCCGATGACCTTCGACCGAGGTCCGTTGAGATTCGACGAATGGCCGATGTCCCTCGACCGGAGGCCGATGACCTTCGACCGGGGCCCGATGACCTTCGAGCGGAGGTCGATGAGGTTCGACGGATGGCCGATGACCTTCGGCCCGAGGCCGATGACCCTCGGCCCGAGGCCGATGACCCTCGACCGGAGGCCGATGAACCTCGACGGGAGGTCGATGAGGCTCGACGGATGGCCGATGACCCTTGACCGACGGTCGATGAGCCACTGCGGATGTCCGATGCGCCTCGACCGATCGCCTCGAACGTGACTCGGACGCCTTCGAACGCGACGCGTATGCTCTCGAACGCGAGGCGAGCGGCCCCTGACGGGGTGCGGATGGCGCCCTCGCGGGGTTCACTTCGTTCGCAGTGGGACTCGGAACCCTGTGCGGGCGATCCGCGCGGGAAGGCGATGACCGAGCGCGTGAATGATCCGCTTGGTACTTTTCCTGCGTAGATCGGTCGTCGCGTGCGTGTCAGCGATCTGGTGGAGACGAGCAGGTCCGGAGCGTGTGGGTGCTCTCGGAAGTGGTCGTGATCCAGCCTTCCGACTTGTCCGACCCGGTAGCTCAGTTGGTAGAGCAACGGACTTTTAATCCGTAGCGCGCGGGTTCGAGCCCCGCCCGGGTCACTCCCCCTGACCGTCCTGCGACGCGAGTCGTCGACGCCCTTGCGGATAGGGGGCGGGGGTATCTATCCTCTTTCATACATGCGCGCCAGCCCTCCCGCCTCCCGCCGCCTCGCGTCACTGTTGGCATCCGTCGCACTCGTGAGTGTGATGGCGCGCCCCGTGCTCGCGTGCGACATGGGGCATCAGGGGAACGCCTCCTCCGTCGCGGCGGAGTCCGCCGATCCGCATGCGCATCACGGCATGCCGAGTGACGCGCCGACGCCGAACGCACCGGTCGGCACGAGCGCGCCGAGTCCGGCCGGCCTCGCCTGCGACCATGTCGTCGGCTGCGCGGTGATGGTGTTCTCGTCGACCCAGACCATTGCGATCACGCCAGTCACGGTCGCGGGTGCGGCTCCCCGCACCGCCGACGCGGACGTGAGCGCGCCGACGCTCGCCGTCGAGCCCCCGCCGCCGCGACGCTGAGTCCGCGCGCGTCCGCGCGCGCCCCCGGGCGCTTCGTAGCGCCCCTCGAGACTCCGACCGCACGCAGGCAGTCCCGCATCCGGCGGGTCACGCCGCGCGGCTCTTCGATGGACCCACTCCATGCATCGCTTGCGAGCGCATCACGCGCTGTGCGCATCAGTTCTCGTCCTCGCGGCACCGGCCGCGCGCGCGCAGACCGACTTCTACAACACCGACCGCGGCCGCCCGCTCACCACCGAGGACGCCGTGGTGGTGGAGCGCCGGGCCTTCGAGCTCCAGGCGGCGCCGCTCACCTTCACCCGCG
>JADYYN010000173.1 GCA_020853635.1 Gemmatimonadaceae bacterium | reverse complement strand
GGGCAGCGAGATCGATCTCGATAAGCTGCCGGTGCTGACCACCTGGCCCGAGGACGGCGGTCCGTTCCTCACGATGACGGCCGTGGTGTCGAAGGACCCCAAGCGCGGCATCCGCAACGTGGGCATGTACCGCGTGCAGCAGATGGGCAAGCGCGAGGTCGCGAGGCACTGGCAGCGGCACAAGACGGGTGCCGCCCACTGGCGCGAGATGGCCGAGAAGGGCGAGAAGATGCCGGTGTGCATCGTGATCGGTTCGGATCCGGCCTCGATGTACTCGGCGAGTGCACCGCTGCCGCCCAACATCGATGAGTACATCTTCGCGGGCTTCCTGCGGAAGAAGCCGGTGAAGCTGGTGAAGGCCGTCAGCTGCGACCTCGAAGTCCCGGCGGACGCGGAGATCGTGATCGAAGGGTTCATCGATCCCAAGGAAGCGCTGGTGACCGAAGGGCCGTTCGGCGACCACACGGGCTACTACTCCGAGGCGGATCTGTATCCGCTGGTGCATGTCACCGCGGTGACCATGCGCAAGAACGCCGTGTACTGCGCAACCATCGTCGGTCGCCCGCCGCTGGAGGACTTCGATCTCGGCCATGCGACCGAGCGGATCTTCCTGCCGCTGCTCAAGCTCACCAACCACGAGATCGTGGACTATCACATGCCCGCAGAGGGCGTGTTCCACAATCTCGTGTTCGTGAGCATCAAGAAGACGTATCCGGGGCAGGCGTGGAAGGTGATGAACGCGCTCTGGGGCGCCGGGCTGATGTCGCTGGCGAAGGTCGTGGTGGTGGTTGACGATTGGGTGAACGTGCGGAACCCGCAGGAGGCCTGGTGGGTCGCGCTCAACAACATCGACCCCGAACGCGACACGCGATTCACGATGGGGCCGGTGGATGTGCTCGACCATTCGAGCCGCGCGTTCACGTATGGCTCGAAGATGGGCATCGACGCGACGAAGAAGTGGCCCGAGGAAGGCTTCACGCGCGACTGGCCGAAGGTGATCGAGATGGATGCGGCGACCAAAGCGAAGGTGGATGCGCTGTGGCCGTCGCTCGGGATCGATTGGCGCGCACCAGGATGAACCAGTGACCGCACCGCGCGAAGGGCAGACCTACGCGGGAGAGTCGGGGTTCGCCCGCTGGGCGAGCTTCGTAAAGTTGCCGCACACGGTGTTCGCGCTGCCGTTCGCGCTGGTGGGGGTGACGTTGGCCACGCGGATCGCGCCCATCACCGTGACCATGGTGGGGTGGGTGATCGTGGCGTTCACGAGTGCGCGCTGGGTGGCGATGGCCGTGAACCGCATCGTCGACCGCGAGTACGACGCCAAGAACCCGCGCACGGCGCAGCGCGAGATCCCGCGCGGTGCGATCGGCGTGCGTGAAGCCTGGGTGACCGTGGCGATCGCGGCGGGACTGTTCGTGTGGGCCGCTGCGATGCTGAATCCGCTCTGTCTCGCGCTCTCGCCGGTGGCCCTGGGCTGGGTGTGCTTCTATTCGTTCACCAAGCGCTTCACGCGCTACGCGCACGTGGTGTTGGGCCTCGGACTCGCGATCGCGCCGGTGGGTGGGTACCTCGCGGTGACGGGCGCGTGGAGCGAGCCCTGGTGGATGCTGCTCGTGCTCACGCTCGCAGTGACGACCTGGTCGGCGGGGTTCGACATCCTGTACGCGCTGCCTGATGTGGAGTTCGACCGCTCGCAGGGGCTGCACTCTATCCCCAGTGCGTTGGGTGTGCCGCGTGCGTTGCTGGTGGCGCGCGCGTTCCATGTGATCACCGTGCTGGCGCTGGCCGTGACGGTGTGGACCGTGGGCGCCGGTGTGCTCGCCTGGGTGGGCGTCGCTATAGCGGCGGCGATCCTCGCGTACGAACATTCGTTGGTGACGTCGGACGATCTGAGCAAGCTCGACGCGGCGTTCTTCACCATGAACGGCGTGATCTCCCTCTCGTTCTTCGGTTGTATCCTCGCAGACCGGATCCTCAACTGATGCGACCCTCCGACTCGTCGGCGCCGATCGTCATGGCCATCACCGGAGCCTCCGGTGCGCCCTACGGCATCCGGCTGCTCGAGCAGTTGCTCATCGCCGAGCGACGCGTGTCGCTGATCGTGTCGTCGCACGGGTTCCGCCTGCTGCGCACCGAGAGTGATGTGGCCGATCTCGAAGGGCTGCGGCAGGCGGTCGGTGAGAAGCGATTCGACGGACTGGTGACCGTGTACAGCGACGACGATCGCGGCGCGGCGCCGGCCTCAGGCAGTTCCATCGCGGGCGGCATGGTGATCTGTCCCTGCTCGATGGGCACCGTGGCCAGCATTGCGGCGGGCACGTCGCGTTCGTTGGTGGAGCGCGCGGCGGATGTGGCGCTCAAGGAGCGTCGGCCGCTGTTGCTCGTGACGCGCGAGACGCCGCTGTCGCTCATCCATATCGAGAACATGCGCACCGTGACGTTGGCCGGTGCGACGGTGATGCCGGCCGCGCCGGGTTTCTATCATCGCCCGGAGCAGATCGACGATCTGGTGGACTTCATCGTCGCGCGCGCGCTCGACCACCTCGGCGTGGCGAACACGCTGGCCCCGCGCTGGGGCGAGAGCGAGGGGTGAGCGGGCCGCTCCGCATTGGACTCATCTCCGACACGCATGGGCTGTTGCGCCCCGATGTGCATCGGGCGCTGGCGGGTGGGTCGATGATCCTGCATGCGGGCGATGTGTGCGGCGACGAGATCCTCGACGAGCTCAACCTCATCGCGCCCACGCAGGCGGTGTACGGCAACTGCGATGAGCCCTGGAACGCGCGGTTGGTGGAGCGGCTCGATCTCGAGATCGGTGGTGTGCGCATCCATGTGAGTCATGGGCACGAGCTCGGTCGGCCGAAACCGAGTGCGGTGGCGGCGGCGTACGATGCGGATGTGTGTGTGTACGGGCACACGCACAAGCAGGTGATCGAGCGTGTGGATGGGCGGTTGATCGTGAATCCGGGCGCGGCGGGGCCGCGGCGGTTCGATCTGGTGCCGTGTGTGGCGGTGTTGACGATTCAGGATGGGCGGGCGGAGGCGGAGCTGATCACGCTCGCCGAGTAGCATCACCGCGCCTACGCGCTGAGCACGTCCCCCTTCGGCACCTCGATCGCCTTGGTCTTCTTGAGCTCCTTCGGGTGCTTCCGGAACCACGCCGCCACCAGCAACACCTCATCGACCTCGTGCCCCGGCACCGTCGCGTTCGAGCGCTCGGTGCGCGAGAGCACTTCGGCCACGCGCTGGTCGAGGGCACGACGCTCCGCGGCCGTGCGCGGTGTGGGGACCTCATCGCGCACGCGCCCGCGGCGGATCAGATAGGTCCGCGCGTCCTCGGGCTTCTCGCCCTTCACGTCGTAGGTGAACGAGAGCGACTCGAGCGCGAAGCGGATGCGCGCGAACTGTTCGCGCAATGACTCCAGACGCTTGATCTTGTCGCGCATCACGGCGGCGCGTTCGAAGTCGAGTGCGTCGCTCGAGGCTTCCATCTGCGCGCGCAACGGCGCGAGCGGCGCATCGTGCGCGCCTTCGAGGAACTCCTTCGCGGCGCGGAACCGCGCGAGGTACTCGTCCTCACGCACCGCGCCCACACAGGGGCCCAAGCACTTCCCGATCTCGTGACGGATGCAGCCGGGTGTGCGCGAGGGCAGGGGCAGCAGGTCCGGCTGGTCGGCGAAGTGCATCGGCTGGTCGAGCTTGCAGTCGCGCAGGCCGAGCACGTCGTTGAGTTCGCGGAGCGCTTCTTCGAGTTGCAGCGCACCGCGGAAGGGACCGTAGTAGGTGCCGGTCTCGTCGGTGCCGGCGCCGCGCACCACGTGGAAACGCGGCGCCGGGCCGCGCGAGACCCGCACGAACGCGTGGTACCGCGCATCACGCTTCATCGCGACGTTGTAGCGCGGGCGGAGCAGCTTGATCAACCGCAACTCGCGGTGCAGCGCGGAGAACTCGTTGGGCAGGATCTCCCACTCAAGCGTCGCGGCCTCGCGGAGAATGCGCGCGCCCTTGTCCTTGGGGAACTGCGCGCGGAAGTAGCTGAGCAGTCGGGTGCGCAGGGCCTTGGACTTGCCGACGTAGATGACCTCACCATCGGCGGACGTCATGCGATACACGCCCGGCAGATCGCGCGCGGTGTCCTTCACGAGCGCGAGCATGTTGTCGATCCGCATCTCGACTTCCTTGGGCGGCGTGAGCGGCCCGCGGCGACGACGGCGGGGGCTCATGCGGCGGGCCGGACGATGTGCATGATCACTTCTGACACTGCGCGCACCAGACGGTCTGACGTCCTTCGAGCTTGTGCGTGCTGCGCAGTGTGCTGCCGCAGCGCAGGCACGCTTCGCCGGCGCGGCCGTAGGCCTGGAGCTTTGCGGCGAATCCACCGCGCTCGCCGTACGCGTCGCGGAAATCGCGGAACGTGGTACCGCGGAGCGCGATGGACTCCCGAAGCACGCCGCGCAGGGAATCGAGCAGGGCAGACGTACGCGCGCGCGTGACCGACGCGCCGCGCGCGCTCGGGCGGATGCCCGCGCGCCACAGTGCTTCGTTCGCGTAGATGTTGCCCACGCCGGCCAATCGCCGCTGGTCCATCAAGATCGTCTTCACCGCGCGCCGTGACCCCCGAATGATTCCCGAAAATCGCTCGGCGGAGAGGTCCGGGTCAAGCGGCTCGGGGCCGAGGGTCGATTCCCAGGCGGCGAAGCCGACCGGATCGAGCACGGCGACGGTGCCCAGGCGACGGACGTCGTGGTAGCGGAGGAGTCGGCCGTCAGCGAGGGCGAAGCGGAGGCAGGTGTAGGCCTCGTCGGCGATGCCGTCGAGGAGGAGCGCGCCGGTGAAGCGCGGGGTGACGACGAGTGCGTGTGAAGGCGTCAGGTCGATCACGATGCTCTTCGCCCGCCGCCACACTTTGGTGATGGTCGTGCCGCGGAGCCCACTGAGTGCCGTGCTCGCCGCGCGCGGTCGCAGCACATCGGCGCGCAGCACCTCGACCGAACGCAGGACGGCGCCGCGGAGGGCGCCGTCCAGGTCACGTGCGATGGTCTCGGTCTCGGGGAGTTCGGGCACGCGTCGTCGTGCGGCGCGTCAGCTGCGCGCGGACCGCGTTTCCGGATCGCGCGCGAGTTCGCGCCAGCCGATGTCGCGACGGAACTGCGCGCCCTCGAACTTCACCTGTGCGGCCGCGGCCGCGCTCGCCTGCTGCGCCGCACGGATGTCGGCGGCGATCGCCGTCACGGCGACCACACGTCCGCCGCTCGTCACGAGCGTGTCGTCGGCGAGGCGCTTGGTGCCCGCGTGGAAGACGATCACCTCTTCACGGTCGTCCGGGAGCGTGATCGTATCGCCGGTCGCGATGGTGCCTGGGTATCCAGCGGCTGCGACGACGGTGCTGACCGATGCGCCCGGCTTCCATGCGAGTGGTGCTGCGTCGGCGAGTGAGTGCCCCTGGGCGATCGCGCGCATGGGGCTGAGCAGGCTCGACGCCATCAAGGGCAGCAGGGCCTGTGTCTCGGGGTCACCGAAGCGGCAGTTAAACTCGACGACCTTGGGGCCCTGTTTGGTGAGCATGAGTCCGGCGTAGAGCAGGCCGGTGAATGCGCAGCCCTGCTCGCGCATCGCGCTGAGCGTGGGTGTGAAGATGCAATCGACAGCCTCGCGCACCAGCGCTTCAGGCGCGATCGCGACAGGTGCGTAGGCGCCCATGCCACCGGTGTTCGGCCCCGTGTCACCCTCGCCGATGCGCTTGTGGTCCTGCGCGCCGATGAACGGCAGCACGTGCGTGCCATCGGTGAGTGCGAAGAGCGACACTTCTTCGCCCTCCATGAACTCCTCGACGAGCACTTCAGCGCCCGCCGAGCCGAACGCATTGTCGACGAGCATGGAATCGATCGCCGCATCGGCCTCGGCGATGCTCATCGCGACGATCACACCTTTGCCCGAGGCGATGCCGGAGGCCTTCACCACGACGGGCGCACCGAGCCGACGGACTTCGGCCTTGGCGGGTGCGACTTCGGTGAAGGTCTGCGCGCTGGCCGTGGGCACACCGGCGGCGAGCATGAGCTCCTTTGCGAACCGCTTGGAGGTCTCGATGCGCGCCGCAGCACGCGTGGGTCCGAAGATCGCGAGTCCTTCGGCGCGGAATCGATCGACCACGCCCGCCTCGAGCGGGGCTTCGGGACCGACGAGTGTGAACGTCACCGCTTCTTCGCGCGCGAGCGTGACGAGTGCGTCGAGGTTGGTCGCGCTGATGTTCACGCAGCGGCCCAGCTTGGCGATGCCGGGATTGCCCGGGGCCGCGAGGATATCACACTGCGGATCGTCGCGGCGGAGTTTCCACGCGAGCGCGTGCTCGCGGCCTCCGCCGCCGACGATCAGCACCTTCATCGCGCGCCGCCTTTGAAGGCGTCGGAGAACGCAGACTTCGCACGCGAGACGGTGTCTCCGACCTTGTCCATCGCGGCCTTCGCCTGGTCGGCGTAGTACGTCGACGCTTCCTTCACGTCGTCCTTGAAGCCCTGGCCCGGCTTCACGTCGGCGCGACGCACGTAGTCGCCGGCGAGGATCTTCGCGTACGCGCCCGAGTCGACCCAGCGCTGGAGTTCGCCCGCGCGCACGGTCGCGAACGGATGCTCGCGGAAGGCCGTGTTGAGCGCCTTGAGCACGGTGTCCCACGCGCTGCCGTCGGTCTCGTACTCCTTCGCCTGCTCCTTGAACGCGGCGAGGTCGAGCTTGTCGCCGAACTCGCGGCCGCCCGCGAGCTTCATGAACGTGGTGAGCACGAGGTCCGGGTCCTGCGCGTCGAGGAGCGAGGCGCGATCGCAGGAGAGTTCGCTCTTGCGGTACCACTCGAGCAGCGCGATCTGGAACGGCATGAGCGCGATGCCCGCGAGGAAAGGCAGGCTGGAGAGCCCGACCATCATGATGATCTGCGCGATGGTGCGATACGTGACATGCCCGCTCATGATGTGGCCGAGCTCGTGCGCGAGCAGCACGCGCAGCTCGTCGCGCGTGAGGTGCTCGAGCGCGGCGGAGTTGATGACCACGAACGGATCGCCGAAGCCGACGGCGCCTGCGTTGAGCATGGGGGTCTGCGTGACGTAGAGCTGCGGCCGCGTGGGCCAGTCCATGGTCACGAGCACTTCGGTCCACAGTGCATCGAGATCCGGACGCTGCGTGGGACCGACGCGGACGGCATTGGCGGTGAAGAGATGCCGCACGCCGCGCTCGCCGAAGACCGCGGCGACCTTGTTGACGACCTGCTGGAACCCGGGGATCGCGCGCAGCGTGTTGAGCGCGGCGCGGTCGGCGGGGTGCTCCCAGGAGAGGGAGGAGATGTCGATCAGGGTCGTGCGGGGCATGGGGGCTCCTCTGAGGTGATACCTGGTCCTACGGGTCGTGCCTTCAGGAGGTTACGGTGCGGCAGATGGGAGAGGGGAGAGGGGAGGCCCTCACATCTCCCCTCTCCCCTCTCACATCCCGGCAAACGCCTGTTCCAAGTCCTCGATCAGATCCTCGACATCCTCCACGCCGCAGGAGAATCGGATCAGGCCGTCCGTGATCCCGATCTCCAGCCGGCGGGCCGGCTCGATGGACGCGTGCGTCATGCCGGCGGGCTGGCAGACCAGGCTCTCCACACCGCCCAGCGACTCGGCGAGTGTGAAGACCTTCACGCGGCTCACGACCTTGTTGGCGTTCTCCTTGGAGCCCGTCTCCACCGAGACCATCCCGCCGAAGCCGCGCATCTGGCGCTTGGCGAGTTCGTGCTGCGGGTGGGAGGCGAGGCCGGGGTAGAAGACGTTCTTCTCGCCGACCTTGTTGGCCAGCCAGTCGGCGACCTTGCGGCCGTTGGCGTCGTGCTGGCGCATGCGCAGGGCGAGCGTCTTGGTGCCGCGCAACGTGAGCCAGGAGTCCATCGGGCCCGGCACGGCGCCCGCCGAGTTGAGATTGAACTGCAGGCGCTTGGCGAGCTCGTCGTCGTTGAGCACCGCGATGCCACCGATGATGTCGGAGTGGCCGTTGAGGTACTTGGTGCTCGAATGCCAGACGATGTCGGCGCCGAGCTGCAGCGGGTTCTGGAAGTACGGCGTCGCGAACGTGTTGTCGACGATCGTGAGCGCGCCGCCCTTCTTGGCGATCTGCGCGGCCGCCGCGATGTCGGTGAGCTGCATCAGCGGGTTGGTCGGCGTCTCGAGCATCACGGCGACGGTATTCGGCTTCATCGCGTCAGCGATGCGCTGCGGGTCGCGGGTGTCGACCCAGGTGAACTGCAGGCCGAAGTTCGAGAGGATCTTGTCGAACAAGCGGAAGGTGCCGCCGTACACGTTGGAGCCGACGATGATTTGGTCGCCGGACTTGAAGAGCTTGGTAATGGAGTCGACGCAGCCCATGCCGGACGAGAACGCGAAGCCGTGCTGCGCGCCTTCGAGGGCGGCGACGTTGCGCTCTAGGCATTCGCGCGTGGGGTTCTTGCCGCGCGCGTATTCGTAGCCCTTGTTGACCCCGAGCGATTCCTGCGCGTAGGTCGAGGTCTGGTAGATCGGCGGCATGATGGCGCCCGTGGTCGGGTCGGGGCGCTGGCCGGCGTGGATGGCGCGCGTGGAGAAGCGCGCCTCGAGGTCGTGCGGGAGGATCTTCGTCATGCCCCAAATCTACCGACGGAACAGCCCGGTTGCCCACTGGAACAGGGGCCACCGGGCCGGTGCTGCCGAGACCGGGATGGCCTAGAAGTCGAACCGCATCGCCGCCATCACGCTGCGCCGCGCCTCGGGCCGGAAGAAGCCGGTGTTGGAGGCCTCGGAAAAGAGCGCGTTGGTGAGGTTGGTGACCGCCACGTCGAGCGTCGGCTGCACACCGACCACACTGGGCAGACGCACGCTGCTGCGCACGGCGTGCGTGGTGAACGCGGGCAGGCGATCGCCGATCGGGCTGCCGCTGAGCACCACGTCCTTCCGCTCGCCTTGGTGGCGCACGTCGTAGCGGATGCCGTAGCGGCCGTTCGACGAGAGCCAGCCGAGCTCGCCACCCACCTTCGAGCCGTAGCTGTCGCCCACCGAGGTCTCGGTGTCGACGTTCTTGGAGTCGAGCGTGGACACATAGCCGAGCACGGAGAAGCCGCGGCCGAGCTGCAGTTCGCCGAGGGCCTCGATGCCGGTGTCGCGCAGGCGGTCGATGTTCGCGTTGCGATAGCCGTCGAAGCCATTGACGGTGGTGTCGGCCTCGATGATGCGGATCGCGTCGTCGATGGTGTTCACGAAGACGGTGATCTCGCCGTAGAAGCGCGCGCGCCGGAACTTGACGCCCAAGTCCACGTTGAGGCTGGTCTCCGGCGCGAGGGACGGCGTGGCGAGCTGGAAGCCGTTGCCGTCGGTCGTGGTGCCCTCGAAGTACCGCTCGATGAGATTCGGTGCGCGGAACGCGCGGCCCACCGACGCGACGACGTTGAAGCCTTCCAGCACACGGTAGATGCCGCTCAGCTGACCCACGAGAGCGCTCGTGCTCGCCGAGACTCCCGCGCGGTCCGCCGGGAGCCCGGCGGTTTCCTGCGTCTCCGAGTGAATCGTCTGTCCGCGCACGCCCGCGCCCAGCTCGAAGCGTTCGGCGACGTTGAATCGGCCCTGTGCGAAGATGCCGCCGGTGGAGAACCAGGCGTTGGGCAGGTTGGGCGTGGTGCTCGTGGTGGTGGACGGCGGACCGAAGCCGTACATGCGCGTCACGCTGGAGTCGCTGTTGGACGAGCGGTCGCGGTACCAGTCGGCGCCGTAGGTGAACACGTGGCCAGTGGCGGTAACCTTGGTGGCCTCGACCCGCAGGCCATCACTCAACATGCGCGTGACATTGCGATCACGGATGGTCATGCCTGCGGTAGGCGTGAAGGGGATATCGAGCGCCTGGCTGAAGACGCGGTCGTTGCGGCCGTTGGAGACGGTGACCGCGAGCTTGTCGGCGAAGCGAGAACCCAGCGCCGTCGCGTTGTAGCTGAGCACCGCGCGGTCCACGGTTTGCTCGGGATACAGCAGGCGGATCACGGTGCCGCTCGAATCGCCCAGCGCGAGCGGATCGACGTAGCCGTAGCCGGCCTCGCGCGCATCGTAGCGCGAGAGCTTGAGTGCGACCGTCTGACGCGCACCGAGATCCACCGAGAACTGCGCCGCGTGCGAACGATCCTGCACCCCGGAGTCACGCACTTCGGTGTCGTTGGCGAGTGTGAGCGCGCCGAACGTGCCGGCGGGCGCGCTGTAGGCACGGGCCACGCGATGAGATGTGGACAGCGCGAAGCCGAAGGCCCCTTCACGTCCCGCGACGCGCAGATGTCCGGCGTCCTGCCCGTCCGCTTCGTTGTACCGGTAGAACGAGGTGCCGCTCACGCCGTCGCGTCCACGGCCCGGTGTGCCGAGCGTGAGCTGGTTGACCACGCCGCCGATCGCATCCGTGCCGTACAACACCGACGCGGGGCCGCGCACGACCTCCACACGCTCCAGACTATTCACATCAGTGATCGCCGAGAGTTCGCCGAAGTCCTGCTGGCGACGCGCGTTGTTCAACCGCATGCCGTCCTCGGCGAGCAGGATGCGCTGGCCGCGCTGCCCGCGGATCATCAAGCGCACCTGATTGGGACCGACGCCCGTAACGTCCACGCCGGGCAGGTTCCGGAATACATCACCGATACCGTTGGGGTAGTCGGCGCGGAGTGTGGTGGAGTCGATCACGAGCATCGGCACGGCGGTGCGGAGCACGGAGGACTCCGTGCGCGTGGCGGTCACGCCGACGGGCGCGAGCTTGACGACCTTCTTGGTGGAGTCGGCCTTAGCGGAGTCGGCCCGTTGTGCGGACAAGGGCAGCGCGGTCGCGATGAGGGCTGCACTGAGAGTTGCGGCGACGGCAGTCGCCTGCGCGGCGAGAGAGAACCGGGAGGATCGCATGGGGAATCGAGAGGAAGTCACGCAAGAGAATCGATGCGTGAAGTCTCCTCGTGCCGGCCGCGACGGGGCACCGGAGGGGTACGGTCGTCCGCTCCCGTACTTCTACGGTGCCGATCTTAGCCGAGCAGTTTGGACTCCATCGCGAACCGCGTGAGTCCGGCCGTGGTCTTGATCGCGAGTTTGGCCATCAGCGACTCGCGATACCCTTCGACGGTCCGCACGCTCAGCGCGAGGTCACCGGCGATCTCCTTGTTGGCCTTGCCGCTCGCGATGCCCACCAACACGTCGCGTTCGCGGCGTGTGAGCAACTCCAATCGCTCGGCTGCCGCGGCAATGATCGGTGCAGTGGTCTCGGCGGCGCCGACTCGCGCGGCGGGGAACACCGTGTTGCCGCGATGCACCGTGCGTACCGCCTCACGCAGTTCATCGGGGAGTGAATCCTTGCGCAGGTAGCCATGCGCGCCGGCGCGCACACTCTCGAGCACGTACTCGGGGTGGTCGTGCACCGAGAGCATGAGCACACGCAGCGCCGGGTGTTCGCGCCGAAGGACTTCGACGGCTTCGATCCCGTTCATGCCGGGCAGCGTGATGTCCATGACGACCACATCCGGCACGTCGCGTCGCGCGAGCGCGATGGCGTCCTCTGCGCTGCCCACATCGCCGAGCACGACGAACCCTGTCGACGAGAGCGCGCCGCGGATCCCCTCGCGGACGAGTGGATGATCATCGACGATGATGAGTCGGATGGGCGCGGTGGAGGTCACGGGCGGAGCGGAAGGTCGATGTGGACGATGAGGCCGTGTTCGGGCGCTGGTGCGAGTGTGAGCACACCGCCGGCGGCCGCGACGCGCTCGCGCATGCCGATGAGTCCGGAGCGGCCCGGGCCGGTGGCGAGATGTTCGCGACGGTCCGTGGGGAGTCCGACGCCGTCGTCACGCACCGTAAGTCGCGCACGACCGTCGCGCAACTCGAGTGCGATGGCGATGGACGTGGCCTGTGCGTGGCGCACCACGTTCGATAGCGCTTCCTGCAGTCCGCGGAAGAGCGCGACCTCCGCTTCCTGTGCGAGCATGCCGCGTGCGGCGGTGGTCCAAGCCGCGCTGTCGAACGTGACGGTGAGTCCGCTCCATTCGCGCACGTCGGCGACGAGGGCGCGCAACGCGGGGAGCAAGCCGAGATCGTCGAGCACGGCCGGACGCAGCCCCTCCGTGGCGTTGCGAATGCTGCCGCTGCCGCGATCTACCCAGGCGATCAGTCGATCGAAGCGTTCCTGCAAAGCCTCCGGTGATTCTTCGCGCAGAAGTCCGAGCTGCAGCTTGAGTGCGGAGAACACTTGGGCGGTCTCATCATGCAGCTCTCGACCGAGTCGGCGGCGCTGCGCTTCGTGCTCCTGCAGCATGCGCACCGAGAGCCGTTCGAGTTCTTCACTGCGCTGTGCGAGTCCTCGGCTCAACTCCTCGCGTTCAAGTGCGGCACCCACTTGCTCGCCGATCACCGTGAGGATGCGGTCGTCGAGTGCGGCGAACGGTGCGGCGACGTCGCCGACGATGACGAGCACGAGCGATGCATCTCCCTGAGCGCCCAACGGCAACGCGGCAACAAACGGTGGGGTGTCACCCACGGGTGCAGGGCGCCCCTGCATGCGCGGCCGCGACTGCCGTGCCGCTTCACGCGCGAGATGTGCGACGCGCTCGGGAATGCTCCTGGCCGTCCACGTCGCGCAATCGCCGACGCCGCGCAGCACGACCGGGAGCGCGTCCGCCCCTCTCCGGAGCCGCAACAGCATGGCCCCACGCACGCCACGGAGCTCGAGTGGCCGCGCAAGCAACGCGGCCTGCGGGTCCGCGGCAGCCGTGCGCGCACCGAGGTCGGCGCGCAGGTCACCGGACAGCGCGGCCAACGTGCGCAGCCCTTCGCGCTGCTCTTCGATCACCAGCAGGAGCACACCAGCACCCATCGCCAGCGTGAGCGCGATGTCGAGGTAGTAGCCCCAGGGATCCCACGCCCCCCGCGCGCGCAGCAGCGGATAGTCCAGGTGATGCGCTGCCCACAGGAACATCACCCACGCGAGGAAGCCCGCCGCCGAGGAGTCGGTGCGATTGCGGTAGCGACTGAACACGATGCCCGCGCGCAGTGTCGCGAGCGAGAGGAAGAGCACCGCCGGTCCTGCGGCGAGCGCGAAGTTGTCGAGCACGAAGATCGCGACGTACGACCAGGCCAGAGGCAGCGCGAGCCACCACAGGTAGCGGCGGTCCCACGCGAGTTGCTGTGAGAACACCTCGGCCGCGTAGAGCAACCCGAGCGCGGTCCACGCGAGCAGCACCTGATGGAGATACAGCAGCCACTGCACGCGCGTGAACATGAATGCGGCGATCGCGCCCACGCTGAGCACGCGCAGGCCCAGCGCGATGGCCCACCACAGGAAGTGCGCCTTGCCCTGTCGTCGATAGAGGTGCGCGAGCAGCAAAGCGAGGCCCAACGTGAGCAGGGCCTGGAGCAGCGGCGCGCCCGCAGCGAGGGCGTTGGCGCTCGGCACGGTCAGTTGTAGGGCAGGGTGTGGCGCTGCACGTTCACTCGTTCACGAGGGTGATGTGACTCGGACGCTTGTACGCCGCCAGATGTTCCTCGGCGAAGCGCTTCACGTCGGCTGCGTCCACCACCGCGCCTGTGGCCAGCGTGATCGTGACCGAGACCTCGTGCTCGCTCGTCGCGTCGGGGACGCCAATACACCGTACCGAGCGCACCCCCGGCATCGCCGAGAGGGCCCGCTCCACCTCGCGCGGATAAACATTGAACCCGTTCCGCGTGAACATGACTTTGCGCAGCCCGTGGAACTCGATCGTGCCGTCGTCGCGCTGGCGACCGAGGTCGCCGCTGTGCAGCCAGCCGTCGATCACGCGCAGCCCAGCATCCGCATTGCGCACATAGCCACGGAATACGGTCTCGCCGGCGATGCAGATCTCGCCGAGCGCGCCGACCGCGCACTCGCGATCGGTCTCGGGTTCGCGGACGGTCACCAACACGCCGGGGAAGGGCAGGCCGAGAGTGCCGCGCACATTGGCGCGATCTACGCGATTGAACAGCGCCACCGGAGAGGCCTCGGTGAGTCCGTACCCTTGGCGCAGTTCGACGCCGGTGGCTGCAGCCCAGCGTTCCTGAAGTGCGACAGACAACGGGGCTCCGCCGCAGATGCAGAGCCGCAGCTCCGGCGCGTGCAGCGCGCCGCCACGTCGCTCGATCGCGGCAAGCAGTCCGGCGAACACCGCCGGCACGCCGACGATCTCCGTCACCCCCTGCGATTCGATGAGGTCGACCGCCACGAGCGGGTTGAACCGCGCCATCGTCGTCACACGCGCGCCGACGAACAACGGGGCCATGGCCGAGACGGTGAGTCCGAAGAGGTGCGCGAAGGGCAATACCGCGAGTACGTGATCGTCGACGCCGTTCTGCGCGGCCTCGATGGTCTGTCGCGCGTTCGCCATCAGGTTGCGATGCGTGAGCACGGCGCCGAGCGGCGTGCCTTCCATCGCCGAGGTGTAGACGATCGCGCACTCCTCGTCGCGACCCGGGCTGTCGGCGTCGCCTTCGAGTGAGAGCCCGAAGTGGCTGCCGAGGTCGACCGAGCTGGTGCTGCCATCGGCCGTGACGACGGTTGCGGTGGTGGGTGCGTCATCGAGCAGCACATGCACGGTGCCAGCCGGCAGGCGATTCGCCAGTGTGCGCACAGTGAACACCGCGCCGACGTTCGCATCACGGAGCTGTGCGGCGACCTCCGCCGGGGCCGCCAGCGGGTTGATCAGCACCGCGCCGCGGCCATCGCTGGCGGCCAGCGCCACGAGAAACTGCGGGGAGGTCGGGACCAGCACCGCCGCGCGTCGACCCGCCAACGTCCGGACGACGCTCGCCGAGCGCTGGAGCAGCGTGAAACCGGCGGCGACCAGTGCGCCGGCGGGCTGCCCGTCGATGGTGCCGCCGCCGGCAGCGGCACGGAGTGTCAGGAGATCCACGGATCTGTGATGCGAAGGAGGGGGAACGAGTCTGAAAGGTGACGCGGCTCACGCTCGCTTTGCACCCCTTGGGCGAGCGTCTAGCTTCCCTGCATTGAACGGTGGCCCGAGCCATGCAGTGCCATCGCACCACCGTCGCACGTCACCCCCACTCCGCTCACCGAACGTGACCGATCCCAGACTCATGATCAGCGTCTCCGGCATCCGGGGACGCGTCGGCTTCGGCCTCACGCCCGAAGTCGTCGCGCGCTACGCGGCGGCCTTCGGCGCCTGGGCCATCGCCCGCGGCCAGTCGAAGGCCGTCGTGCTCGGCCGTGACTCCCGCATCACCGGCCCGCTGTTCCACTCGGTCACCCGCGCAGCGCTCGAGAGCGTCGGTGCGCAGGTGATCGACATCGGCCTCATGACCACGCCGTCGCTGCAGCTGGCGGTGGAGCATCACCACGCGGCGGGTGGGCTCGGCATCACGGCGAGCCACAATCCGATCGAGTGGAACGCGCTCAAGTTCATCGGGCCCGACGGTCTGTTCCTGAGCGCTGCGCAGGGCGCCGAGATGCGCGCTCTGGTGGAGCAGGGCACACCCTATGCGACCTGGGACAAGCTCGGCGAGACGCGGTTCGATGGCGATGCGCTGTCGCGCCATCTCGATCAAGTGCTCGCGCTGCCGTTCATCGACGTGGAAGGCATCCGCTCTCGGCATTTCCGGGTGGCCTACGACGCCTGCCGCGGCGCCGGAGGCGCGATCATCCCGCGCCTCCTCGAGCTGCTCGGCTGCCAAGTGACGGCGATCGAACTGGAGACCGACGGGCGCTTCCCGCGGCCCCCGGAGCCGGTGCCGGAGAACCTGGGCGCCCTGGAGCGGCTGGTGAAGGAGTCGCACTCCCAGATCGGCTTCGCGACCGACCCGGACGTGGATCGCCTGGCCCTGGTCTCGGATGAGGGGAAGGCGATCGGCGAGGACTACACCCTCGCGCTCGCGACACGTGTCGTGTTGCGTCACCGGTCGGGTCCGGTGGTGACGAACCTTTCCACCAGCCGGATCGTCGATGACATGGCGGCCGAAGGGGGGTCCCGGGTCATCCGGGCGCCTGTCGGAGAGGTCAACGTGGCCCTCAGAATGCGGTCTGAGGGGGCGGTGATCGGCGGCGAGGGCAACGGCGGGGTGATCCTGCCGGAGCTCCATCTGGGGCGTGACGCACCCCTGGGCGTGGCACTTCTCTTGCAAATGCTGCATGAGGATGGGGAGCCGCTATCTAAGGTGGTCAGCCGCTTTCCTCGGTACGCGATCCTGAAGGACAAGCTCGACCGACCGGACAAGCCCTTGGATGCCGTCTATTCGGCCCTGAAGGCGGCCTTCCCGGACGCCGAGGCGGACACGCAGGATGGGCTGCGGCTCAGTTGGGCGGACAAATGGGTGCACATCCGACCCTCCGGCACCGAACCGATCGTCCGCGTGATCGCCGAAGCCCCGACGATGGACGGGGCGAAGGCGTTGGTCGAAAGCGGTCGGCAGTTGTTGGCGAAGTTGGCGTAGCTATCGGGTGGGAGGGAACGCGCTCCGCGCGTTGATGCCTCCCACCTCCCACCTCACTCCTCAGACCAGCCTTTATGTGCGGTATCGTCGGCTACATCGGCCCCAAACAAGCCACCCCGCTGCTCATCGAGGGCCTCAAGCGCCTCGAGTACCGCGGGTATGACAGCGCGGGCGTCGCCGTGTACGACGGCGAGTCGCTGGAGACGCGTCGTGCGGCGGGGAAGATCGTGAAGCTCGAAGGTGCGCTCGCCGCCGACCCGGTCACGGGCAAGGTCGGCATCGCGCACACGCGCTGGGCCACGCACGGCCCGCCGACGGAGCGGAACGCGCACCCGCACCTGAGCAGCGACGACTCGGTGGCCGTGGTGCACAACGGCATCATCGAGAACGCCGATGTGCTGCGCAAGCAGCTGACGGCGCTCGGACACACGTTCCGCTCCGACACCGACACGGAGACCATCTCGCATCTCGTGCAGGAGCTGTACGACGGTTCGCTCGAGGAGGCCGTGATCGGCGCGCTGCGCAAGGTCGAGGGCACGTTCGGCATCGCGGTGGTCTCGAGTCGCGACCCGCAGAAGATCGTGGCGGCCCGCAAGGGTAGCCCGCTGCTCATCGGCGTGGGCGACGGCGAGTACTTCCTCGCCTCCGACGCCTCGGCCATCCTCGCGCACACGCGTCAGGTGGTCTATCTGGATGATGGTGACCTCGCCGTGCTCACGCCGGACGGCTACAAGGTCATGGACATCAATGCGTCACCCATCCGCCGGTCGGTGGAGCGCATCGAGTGGGACCTCGAGGCCATCGAGCGCGGCGGCTTCGACCACTTCATGCTCAAGGAGATCTTCGAGCAGCCGACCACCGTGGGCAACACCATGCGCGGTCGCCTGATCCTCGAGGACGGCACCTCCAAGCTCGGCGGCATCAACATGTCGCACGAACAGCTGATGAACATCGACAACGTCGTCATCACCGCCTGCGGCACCAGTTGGCACTCGGCGCTGATCGGCGAGATGATGATCGAGGACTTCGCGCGGATCCCCACCGAAGTGGAGTACGCGTCGGAGTTCCGCTACCGCAATCCCATCGTCACGCCGCGCACGCTGTGCATCGTGATCTCGCAGTCGGGCGAGACGGCGGACACGCTCGCCGCCATGCGCGAGGCGAAGCGCCGCGGCGCGCACACGCTGGGTTTCGTGAACGTCGTGGGCTCGACCATCGCCCGAGAGGACGACGGCGGCATCTACCTGCACGCGGGTCCCGAGATCGGTGTGGCGTCCACCAAGGCCTTCACCAGCCAGGTGATCGCGCTCGCACTCTTCGCGCTCAAGCTCGGCCGCAAGCGTACGCTCTCGGTGATGCGTGGTCGCGAGATCGCACAGGCGCTCGACGCGCTGCCCAAGCAGATCCAGTCGATCCTCGATCAGGCCGCGGCCATCGAGAAGATCGCCGACTCGTACAAAGACGCGCACAACTTCCTGTACCTCGGTCGTGGTTACAACTTCCCGGCCGCGCTCGAAGGCGCGCTCAAGCTCAAGGAGATCAGCTACATCCACGCCGAGGGCTATCCCGCGGCCGAGATGAAGCACGGGCCCATCGCGCTGATCGACGAGTCGATGCCGGTGGTGTTCATCGCGCCGCACGACGCGGTGTTCGACAAGATCGTGTCGAACATCCAGGAGGTGAAGGCGCGGCACGGCAAGACCATCGTCATCACCAGCCGCGATGAGCCGGCGCTCGAAGGGCTGATCGACCACGAGATCCGCATCCCGGAGACGGTCGACATGCTGACGCCGGTGCTGGCGTCCATTCCGCTGCAGCTGCTCGCGTACTACATCGCGGTGAAGCGCGGGGCGAACGTCGACCAGCCGCGCAACCTCGCCAAGTCGGTGACGGTGGAGTAGTCCGGGGCAGGGGTGCTGAGGGTATCTTCAGGGGCGGGTCCGTGCGAACGGGCCCGCCCTTGATCGTTCGGTGGCGGCCGTCGGCCACCGCGCCGCATCACACTCAGCGTCCCTGACCATGCGTGAACTCCGTTCGTTCCTCCGCTCGCCCATGCACACGGCGCATGCCGCGCTGACCTCGATGCTGGGCACCGCTGTCACGGCGTCGTCGCTGCTCGCGCAGGGCACGACCCCGCCGCCGAAGCCGCAGACGGCATCGCCCGTTACGGCCGTCGGGGCGCCGCCCATCCTGCGCGAAGGCGCGATGACCATGGACGAGCGCTGGGACCGCGCGTACTTCGCGTGGGAGAACGGCCGCTACATCGATGCGCTCGAGGACCTGAAAGTCGTGCTCGCGTCGAGCGAGGCCGCAGCCTTCAGCGATCGCATCGCCGAGCTCACTGGAGAGATCTGGCGCACCGTGGAGGTCGCGAAGGACTCGCGCGCGCCGCGCTGGTCACCCGACGGGCGTCACTTGAGCGTGGAGCTCGGTGCTGCGGCGGACCGCCGCATCCGCGTGCTGCGTGCGAGCGAAGACTACGCGATGGTGTTCGAAGCCCCGGGCTTCGCGCCGAGCTTCGCCCCCGACGGTCGCAGCGTCGCATGGCTCAAGGCCGGCCCGACCGGTCGGCCGAACATCCAGTGGCGACGACTCGACGGTGGAGCGACCGAGGAGATCGCGCTGGACGCGGGTGCGGCCACGTCGCTGACGTTGATCGGTCGCTCGCCGCTCCGCGCGATGGTGATCACCGGCTCGTTGGGCGACACCGTGGCGACGTTGCGCGTGCGCGATCTCACCGGGCAGGACGGAGTGTGGCGCACGCTCGCCGTGCCCGGCGGACAACCGGTGGAGATCGTGCGGTCGGCCAACGCACAGGTGGCGCTGGTGATGACCGGGCGACGCGGTGCCTTCGCTCGGCAGATCCCCGGTTTCGCGGGTGCGGCGCGCGTCGATGGGTTCTCCGCGATCGCCGACGCGGCGCTCGCCGGAGGGCAGCTCGGTCCGCGCGTGCCCGGCAGCAGCGGCGTGGTCTCGGCTGATGGAACGACGATGGCGTTCCTCGCGACGGAAGGCGAGCGCACCCTCGTCCTCGTCCGGCGCGGGGACGCGCCCGTCGCGATCATCCACTCGAGCAGCACACCCGTGCAGGGCCTCGCACTCGCGCCGGACGGTTCACGCGTCGCATGGCAGACCATGCTGCGCGAGGACTGGGAGATCTTCACGTCCGAGACGACCGCGGGGGCGCAGCCTACGCGCGTGACGCGCGAGATCCAGCACGACTTGCTGCCGCAGTTCCTTACGCCCACGCGGCTCTTCGCGGTGATGGGTGAGGCGCGTCACCGTCGCTCGCATCTATATGATCTCACCACGGGCAGCCGCACTCGGCTCTTCCACAACAACTCCGTGCGCACCGTGGCGCCCGAGTACGAGTGGGTGCCCTCGCCCGACGGCACCCGTGTGGCGATCGTCGCCGAACGTGATGGCGACACCGTCACGCCGCATCGGCACACGTTCGTGATGGACCTGACGGCCAAGGTGCCGCGCGCCGCACTTGTCGCGCGCGTGGATTCCAACCTCACCGCCGAGAAGGCCCTCAGGACGGCGGCGACGCGCATGTTCGCGCCGATCTCGGCCGCGGTGCGCGATGCGACCTCGGCGGTGGACGTCGCGCGAATCTATTCGTACGAGAAGGATCTGTTCGGCTTCGACTCCAAGCACATCACGCAGCCGGGCAACGCGAAGGCGCACGACTATCTGTTGGCGAAGTACCGGAGTTTCGGTCTCGAGGCGAACCTGCAGCCGTTCAAGACGGTCGCCGGTGCGGAGATCGACGTGGCGAACGTTGTCGCGGTGGTGAAGGGCACGGTGAACCCCGAGCTCGTGTACGTCGTGGGCGCGCACTTCGACTCCCGTGCCGAAGGGCCCGGCGCCGACGACAACACCTCGGGCACGGCGATGATCCTCGAGGCCGCGCGGGTGCTGGCGAAGCGGCCGCAGCCGGCGACGGTGATGTTCGTGTCGTTCACCGGCGAAGAGGCCGGGCTTCGCGGCGCACGCGAGTTCGGTCGGCGCATGAAGGACTCCATCAAGGTCATCGGCGCGCTGAACAACGACATGATGGGCTGGGCCAACGACCATCGGATGGACAACACCATCCGATACTCCAACCCCGGCATCCGCGACGTGCAGCATGCGGCGGCGACGCAGTACTCGCGCCTCATCACGTACGACGCCTACTACTACAAGAACACCGACGCCAACGCGCTCTACGACGCCTGGGGCGACATCGTCGGTGGCATCGGCTCGTACCCCATCCTCGGCAATCCGCACTACCACATGCCGCACGATGTGCTCGAGACGATCAATCACCAGCAGTTGGCAGAGACGTCGCGCACGACCGTCGCGACGATCATGCTGCTCGCGTCGAGTCCGTCGCGACTCACCGGCCTCTCGGCGACCGGCACCGTCGCCACGTGGACACCCGCGGTGGAGCGCAACACCACGCGCTACCTCGTACGCTGGGGGCCCGCTGAGGACCCGATGCGGTTCTCCTCGACGGTTGCGGGACCCAAGGCCACGCTCGCTGGTGCGAAGCCGGGCTGGAAGGTCGCGGTGAAGGCCGTGAACGCGCGCGGGCTCGAAGGCTGGGACTGGGCTCGCGCCGAGGTGAAGTGAGCGATGCGCGTCTTGCTCCAACGGGTATCACGCGCGTCGGTACGGGTGGACGGCAAGACCATCGGCGCGATCGAGCGCGGGTATTGTCTGCTGGTGGGCCTCACGACCACGGACACCGACGCGCACTGCGTGTGGATGGCGGACAAGATCGTCGGGCTGCGACTGTTCGGCGACGCCGAGGGCAAGATGAACCTCGCACTCGATGAAGTGGGTGGTGCGCTGCTGGTGGTGTCGCAGTTCACGCTCTACGGCGACGCAGAGAAGGGACGTCGGCCGAGCTTCGTGGCCGCGGCGCGGCCGGAGCAGGCGATCCCGTTGTACGAGCGTTTTGTGCAGCTGCTCCGCGAACGCGGAGTGCGCGTGGAGACCGGTGAGTTCGGTGCGATGATGGAGGTGGAGCTCGTGAACGATGGCCCCGTGACCCTTTGGCTCGAACGATGACTGCTGCCGTGTCTGCTCCCCGTGTGATCCTCGCCTCGCAGTCGCCGCGTCGCCGCGAACTGCTCGCCTTGGTCGGCATCGCGCACGAAGTGCGGCCGGCCGACATCAACGAAGACGTACACCCGGGCGAGGACCCGCGGCATTACACCGAGCGGCTGGCGCGCGAGAAGGCGGCGGTGATCGCGTCGCGCGAGTCCGACGCTATCATCGTCGCGGCGGACACCACCGTGGTGGTCGACGACGACATCCTCGGCAAACCGGTCGATGCGGCGGACGCGCGCGCCATGATCCGGCGACTCTCCGGCCGCTCGCATGTGGTGATGACCGGCATCGCGGTGGCGTACCGCGGACGTGTGGAGAGTGCGGTGGAGGAGGTCGGCGTGACGTTCCGCGCACTCAGCGATGACGAGATCGCGCGGTACGTGGCCACCGGCGAGCCGATGGACAAGGCGGGTGCCTATGGCATCCAAGGCTGGGGTGCGACCATCGTGGACCGTGTGGACGGCGACTACTTCAGCGTGATGGGGCTCGGGCTACGGCGCGTGGTGGCGCTGCTCGCGGCGCACGGGGTGGAGTATCGGTTCGCGGAAGGGTTGGTCGCGGCGAGTTGAGTCGTGCCTGCTGTGGCGCGCACAGGGCGCTAGTGCGCGTCGGCCTGCGGCATCAGCGGTACGCGACGACCCGTTGCGTTGATGCGCGACATCGGCGACGCGTCGATCGTGCGCCAGAGGTTCACCACGAAACAGCCAGCGCCGATGGCCGAGAGGACACCGCCCAGTGCGAGCGCCGCCAGCGCCATCGGAAGCACGTGGACCCGCGTCGCGAAGCCCGTGACCAGGAGGAGCAAGCCGGACTGCGCAGCCCAGAACTGTACCTCGGCTGCTCGGCGATGCACGAGGGGCTGCCCGAAGAACCGTGGGATCACGTGCAGTGCGACGCCGTAGATCATCTGCGTGACGAAGCCGAGCAGCGCCATGTGCAGATGCGCGGTGCGATAGACCGTGAGGGCCGGGACGAGCGCCATCGTGACGGCGAGCGCGACCGCGAGAGAGAACCACACGAGACTGCTCTTGATGAAGTACTTCACGAACCAGTCCATGACCTGCTCCTGAGGATGCGTGACGCGTGGATGGCTTACGCGATGAGCAATCGTGTGAGCGCGCGCGGCTTGACGGCGAGATCGGCAAGGGTGTACTTGTCGAGAACGGTGAAGAACGCCGTGAGCGCTTCATCGAGTGCCGGCGCCAACGCACAGGCGGGTGCGATCGGGCACTGATTCGTCGACGGATCGAAACACTCGACCAAGTTCAGATTGTCTTCCGTCGCGCGGACCACGGCGCCGACGCTGATTGCTTCTGCAGGCTTCGCGAGTCGAACGCCCCCGACGCGCCCGCGTAGTGTATCGACGAATCCGAGGGTCGCGAGGCGTGCGACGACTTTGGACAGATGCTCTTCCGACATCCCCATCCGTCGGGCGATGTCGGTGATGCGCGCCGGCGATTCATCCTCATGATGGATCGCGAGGTAAATGAGAGCGCGCAACGCGTTGTCGGTATGGCGGGTGAGGCGCATGTGATGCTCGTGTGCCCGGGTTTTCCCTGACAAGGAATCCGGAGTTTTCGGACTGGATGAAAGGTGCAAGTAATATGCACCTTATTGTCATCCGGCACAAGGGCCGGCGCCGCCGGACGCTCCGGCTTGACTCCCCTTCGCATTGCACGAGGTCTCCATGTCACCATCCACACGTTCGCGGCTCCTGCTCGCCGCCGGTGCGGTCCTCTTCGGAGGCCTCACCTACGCCTGTGCGGGCTCCCGCAGCACGTCGCTAGCCGGCTCGGGCGACAACGCCCAGCGCGTGTACGTCGCTCCGGGCGAACACGATGAGCTGTACGCCTTCCTCTCCGGCGGTTTCGGCGGACAGGTCGGCGTGTACGGGTTGCCCTCCGGCCGCCTGCTCCGGACGGTCCCCGTGTTCTCGCAGCACGCCGAGAACGGCTGGGGCTACTCGGAAGAGACCAAACCGATGCTGGAGACCTCCTATGGATTCATCCCGTGGGATGATCTGCATCACACCGCGCTGTCGCAGACCAAAGGCGAAGACGACGGGCGCTGGCTCTTCGTGAACGGCAACAACACCCCGCGCGTCGCGCGGATCGACCTCACGCACTTCGAGACGACCGAGATCCTCGAGATCCCGAACGCGAGCGGCAACCATGCGTCGCCGTTCGTCACGGAGAACTCCGAGTACATCGTCTCGTCCACGCGGTTCTCGATCCCGATGCCAAACCGGGACGTGCCGATCGACGAGTACAAGAAGCACTTCAAGGGCCAGATCTCGTTCATCACGGCGAACCAGCCGGGCAAGATGGATATCGCGTTCCAGCTCGTCGTGCCGGGATTCAACTACGATCTCGCGCGAGCGGGCAAGGGCCCGTCGTCCGGGTGGATGTTCTTCACCTCGTACAACTCGGAGCAGGCGAACACGTTGCTCGAGGTGAACGCCTCGCAGGCGGACAAGGACTATATCGCCGCCGTGAACTTCCGTGCCGCCGAGGCCTGCATGAAGCAGGGCAAGGGTCGGAAGGTGGCGGTGGAGTACCGGCACAACTTCATCGACGAGTTCAGCCGCATCGCGCGCTCGGAGCGCAAGACGTCGATCACGCAGATCCAGCCGACCGAATGCCCGGGCGTGATGTTCTTCCTGCCCACGCCCAAGTCGCCGCACGGCGCCGACGTGGATCCCACAGGTGAGTTCGTCGTCGCCGGCGGCAAACTCGCGACCGTGATCCCGGTGCACTCCACGAAGAAGATGCTCACCGCGATCGCCAACAAGGAGTTCGAAGGCGAACTCGAGGGTATCCCGGTGCTCAAGTACGCCTCCACCATCGCCGGTGAGGTCAAGGAGCCTGGTCTCGGCCCGCTCCACACCGAGTTCGATGGCAAGGGCTACGCCTACACCTCGATGTTCATCTCCAGCGAGATCGTGAAGTGGAAGCTGGGTACCTGGGAAGTGGTGGATCGTGCGCCGACCTACTACTCGGTCGGTCACCTCATGATCCCCGGCGGTGCGACGGTGAAGCCGTTCGGCAAGTACGCGCTGGCCATGAACAAGATCACCAAGGACCGCTATCTCCCCACGGGTCCCGAGCTCACGCACTCAGCGCAGCTCTACGACATCAGCGGCGAGAAGATGCAACTGCTGCTCGACTTCCCGACGCAGGGCGAACCGCACTACGCCAACGCGATCGATGCGAAGCTGATCAAGGACAAGCAGATCAAGTTCTATTCGCTCGCCGAGAACAAGCACCCGCACGTCGCCCGTGCCGAACGCGAGGTGGGTGTGGAGCGCCGCGGCAAGGTCGTGCATGTGCGCATGACCGCCACGCGCTCGCACTTCGCGCCGGACAACATCGAAGGGGTGCAGGTGGGTGATACGGTGCTCTTCCATGTCACCAACCTCGAGCAGGACTGGGACGTGCCGCACGGCTTCGCGATCCTCGGCGCGACCAACGCCGAGTTGCTCATCATGCCGGGCGAGACCAAGACGCTCCGCTGGACGCCCGATCGCTCCGGGGTGTTCCCCATGTACTGCACTGACTTCTGCTCTGCGCTGCACCAGGAGATGCAGGGGTATGTGCGCGTGTCGCCGGCGGGAAGCACCGTCGCGCTCAAGGGCAACAATTCAAAGGCCGCCGCACCTGGCGGCGGCTCGAACTAGAGGACAGGACAATGACTTCCCGGGCTCGCTGGATGGTCCTCGTCGCGGTCGCGCTCCTTGGTACCGCGTACCTGCTCCCGCTGTGGCGCGTCGATCTCATCGCGCCGCAGTATCCGGAGGGCCTCGGGATGCTCATCCGCATCAACGGCGTCGACGGCGTCAAGCCGAACGATCTGAACAGCATCAACGGACTCAATCATTACATCGGGATGCGGGCCATCGTGCCGGAGTCGATTCCCGAGCTGCGCTGGATGCCCTGGATCCTCGGGGCGCTCATGGCGGGAGGCATGCTCGTCGCGGCAACACGCCGTCGTGCGCTGTTGTATGTGTGGGGAGGCGCCCTCGGCGTGTTGCTCGCGGCGGGACTCTGGGACTACTGGCGCTGGGGCTACGACTACGGGCATAACCTCGATACCGAGCATGCCATTATCAAGATCCCCGGCATGACGTACTCGCCGCCGGTGATCGGGTCGAAGCAGTTGCTCAACTTCCGTGCGAACTCGTGGCCCGCGGCCGGCGGGGTGGCGATGGGATTCGCGGCGCTGCTCGTCACGGTGGCGATTGTTCAGACGGCGCGCAGGCGCGAGGAGGCGTCATGACCGTCCTCGGTGCGAGACCGCGAGTCGCCGCCGCGGGCCGCGCGCGGGCGAGTTGGTCCGGTGCCGTGCGTGGTCTCATCGCAGTCGCCACAGTCTCCGCGACGATGTTTGCGGCGGCATGCGGGCCGCGTGTCCCACGCGCACTCGTCGCTGGCGAAGATGCGTGCGACTACTGCCACATGGGGATCGCCGATTCGCGGTTTGGGACGCAGGTCGTCTCATCGACCGGCAAGGTGCAGGTGTTCGATAGTATTGAATGCCTGGTCGCACACCTCGCGAGTACGGGCCGCGCGTCAACGCCCCAGCAGGTCTGGGTCACCGATGTCGAATCCGGCGACACGTGGGTACCGGCTGCCGACGCGGGTTATCTCATCGACGCTTCAGTGCGTTCGCCCATGGGACGCGTCATCGCGTTCGCCTCCCCGGCGGCCGCGGAGGCGGCGCGGGCGCGGTTCGGCGGAACATCGCTCAGCTGGCAAGCGATCCGCAGCGACAGCGCGGGCGTGGTCGCCCACACCGCGACCGCGAACCATGGGGGGCACTGAGATGCGACGCTGCCTAGGACCGCAGTGGCGGGGCGGGGGTGCCACGGTGCTGTCACTGGTGCTCTTCGTGGGCGCTTCGCTCGGCGCGCAGGCCGAGACTGGACGCATCCTCCGAGTCGGCGCTCGAACGGCATATCCAACGCTATCGGCCGCCGTCGCAGCAGCGACGCCGGGCGCGACGATCCGAGTCGCCGCCGGAACGTATCGCGGCGCGACCACGGAGATCCGGACGCCGCGTCTCACGATCATCGGTGAGGGGTGGCCACTCTTCGACGGGGAAGGGCAGCGCGAGTTGATCGTCGTGCGCGCGGACGATGTCACCATCCGCGGACTCAGTTTCATCAACACGGGCGTGAGTCACATGGAGGATCGCGCCGCGGTGCGAGTGATCGAATCGTCACGGTGCCGGATCGAGGCCAATCGGTTTCGTGATGCATTGTTCGCGATCTATCTGCAGAAGTCGTTCGCGTGTCAGGTGCGCGGCAACGACATCGTCGGCGCGTCACGCGACGAGACGAGCAACGGCAACGGGGTGCATCTCTGGTACTCCCCGCACACGAGCGTCATCGACAACCATGTGCGCGGCCAGCGCGACGGCATCTACTTCGAGTTCTCCCGCGGGTCGGTCGCACGGGGCAACGTGAGCGAAGGCAATCGGCGCTACGGGTTGCACTTCATGTTCTCCGATTCCTGCCGCTACGAGCGCAATACGTTCAGGGCGAACGGCGCGGGGGTGGCGGTCATGTACAGCAAACAGGTGACGATGCTGGGCAACGGCTTCCTGGACGCTCAAGGGAGTGCCGCCTACGGCCTCCTGCTGAAGGAGATCACCGACGGGACACTGGCGGGCAATCAGTTCGCCGGGAATTCCACCGGACTCTACCTCGAGGGCGCCTCACGTCTCGCGATCACCGACAATGACTTCACGGACAACGGCTGGGCCGTGCGCCTCATGGCGGATGCAGAAGACAGCCGATTCTCGGGCAACGTGTTCCGGGCCAACGGATTCGATGTAGCGACCAATAGTCGCACGTTGCGCAGCAGCTTCGAAGGTAACTGGTGGGATGAGTACCGCGGCTACGATCTCGATCGCGATGGCAGCGGCGATGTTCCGCATCAACCGGTCCGATTGTTCGCCTTGGTGGTCGAACGGCATCCGGAGGCGCTGATCCTGCTACGGAGTCCGGTGAGTCGCGTGCTCGACGCGGCGGAGCGCGTGTTCCCGGTCCTCACGCCTTCGCTCGCCGACCCACGTCCGTTGATGCGAGCGCCGCGATGATCGCCCTCGACGGGATCCGCAAAGCCTACGGCACGCGCAGCGTCCTTGCTGGCGTGTCGCTCGGGCTCGTCCCCGGGCGCGTCACTGGGCTGGTGGGGCCCAACGGCTCCGGGAAGACCACGTTGATCAAGCTCATCCTCGGGCTCGCACGGCTCGACGCCGGTCGGATCCTGCTCGATGGCGCAGCGATCGACGACGACGGACGCTACCGTCGTCGGATCGGATACGCGCCTCAGGCGCCACGCTTCCCGGAGAACCTCTCGGTAGGCGAGGTCTTCGCGATGCTCCGTGCCCTGCGTCCAGACGATGCGTCCGACGAATCGCTGCTGCAGGACTTCGGGCTCCGCGCGGAATGGGACACCGCGGTCGGCGCACTCTCTGGCGGCTGGCGGCAGAAGGTCAGTCTGGCCTGCGCGTTCCTCTTCACTCCCGATGTCCTGATCCTCGACGAGCCGACCGCCGGTTTGGATCCCATCGCAGCCGGTGTGTTCAAACAGGCGGTGCGTCATGCGCGCGACGCGGGTCGCACGGTGCTCATCACCTCGCACATCTTGAGCGAACTGGAAGAACTCGCTGACGACGTCGCGTTCTTGTCGGAGGGCCAACTGCGCTTTGCCGGGCCCGTCGCCACGCTGCTCGAACGCACCGGCATGCGTCGGCTGGAGCCCGCCATCGCGGCGCTCCTGGGTGGACTCCGCGTGACGCAGGGTGCGGGCGCCGCCGAGTCGCCTTCGATCGCGCACCCGAGGCGTGCATGAGCGCTCTGTCGTTGGTGCTCCGGGCCGGGCTGCGCGACCTGGCGCGCAACCGCTGGTTGCTCGCCTACGCCGTCGCGCTCGGGCTCATCACCGAGTCACTCTTCTTCTTCGGTGGGACGGGTGATCAGGTCGTGCTGAGTCTACTCAACGCGACGCTGCTGCTCGTGCCGCTCGTCGCGCTGGTCTTCGGTCTGATGCACGTGTACGCCTCGCGTGAGTTCATCGAGCTGCTGCTCGCCCAGCCGCTGCCGCGTCGTGCGGTGTTCTCCGGACTCTACCTGGGACTCGCGCTCCCACTCGCCGCGGCCTTCCTCGCCGGACTCGGTGTGCCGCTTGCGATTCACGCGACGCGGGGTGGGGCGCCGTGGGTCGCACTCGGGTTCCTCGCGCTGGCCGGCGTGGCGCTCACGGCGGCATTCGCCGGCATCGCGATGGCGATCGCGCTCCGCACCGACGATCGACTCCGCGGGATGGCCATCGCGCTCGGTGCGTGGTTCGGCTTGGCGGTGGGCTACGACGCGGCAGTGCTCGCCATGGTCTCTGCGTTCGGTGACTGGCCGCTGGAGCGACCGCTGCTCGTTCTCATGCTCGGCAATCCGGTCGATGTCGCACGCGTGCTCGTGCTCACCGCCCTCGACGCCTCAGCGTTGCTCGGCTACACCGGCGCATTGTTCCGAAAGGTTTTCGGCTCGGCTCTCGGGCCGACCATCGCGGTTGCGGCGCTCATGCTCTGGACGGTCGTGCCGTTCGTCATCGCACGCCGCCGCTTTCTGCGGCGCGATTTCTGAAGTCCCGTTCCATCCCCACACGAGGAGTATCCCGATGTCGATCACAGTTCGTTCGATCATCGCCGGCGCTGCCGCGTCGGCACTCACACTCGCGGCATGTGGCGGTGAGAAACCCGCCCCTGCAGGGGACAGCGCCGGCGCCGCGTCGAGCGTCGCGTCCGCCGCAACGGCGCAGCCTGGGCAAGGCGAGAAGATCTACGCGCAGCGGTGCCAGAGTTGCCATCAACTGAACGGCGCCGGGGCGCCGGGGGTGTACCCACCGCTCGCCGGTTCGGAGTTCGTGGTCGATGCGAACCCCGCCGTGCCCGCGAGCATCGTCATCCATGGGCTGCAGGGGCCGATCACTGTCAAGGGCGAGCCGTTCAACAGTCTCATGCCGGCCTACGGCATCGGTATCACCATGACCGACGAGGAGGTCGCGGCAGTAGTGACGTACATCCGCACCTCGTGGGGAAACACGGCGAGTGCCGTCACCGCGGCGGACGTGGCGTCGGCGCGTGAGGCCACCAAGTCACACAGCGGTGCAATGACCGCTGAGGCGCTCGCCCCGCTTCGGAGCAAGTAGCGAGCGCCGCTCAGGCGCGCCCGTACCCCACACCATACGCGGCGCGCCACCGCTCCACCTTGTCCAACACCTGCTGCACCGTGATGCGCGGCAGTCGGTCCATCCGATTCTCCATCGAGATCGGATAGTCCTCGCCCGGCTCACCGTACGCGTCGATCATCAAGTCGCCGAACTTGCGGTACGGTCCCACCCGCTTGGGATTGGAGTAGCCGATCAGACTCACCACCGGGCGGTCCAGC
>JADYYN010000172.1 GCA_020853635.1 Gemmatimonadaceae bacterium | reverse complement strand
GACCTCCTGGGCCCGCCATCCGACGGTGCAGCGCCCGCGCCGCTCCAGCCCACCCGGCCCAACAGCCCCCCGCTCTCCGACTCCGCACGACTCTCTGCCGAGAAGGCCATCCTCGGCTTCTACATCTCCGGCCACCCGCTCGAACCCTTCCGCGCCGAGTGCGAACTGCTCGCCACGCACACGGTCGCGCAGCTCGGCAAATGGAGCCCGGAGCAGATGTCGCTGGCCGGTGTGGTCACGTCGGTGAAGCGGCAGATCAGCAAGAAGTCGGGCGCCGAGTTCGCGCGGCTCACCATCGAGGACTTCGCCGGGTCCACCGAGATCCTCGTCTTCCCCGAAGCCTGGGCGGCCATCTCGGATCGGGTGAAGACCGACATCCCGATGCTCATCAAGGGCGGCTACTCCCGGCGCGACCAGGAAGCCGAGAACCCCACATTCATTGTAGAGAGCATGACCCGCCTGGCCGAGCTCCGGGCGACGGGCCAGTTCGCGGTCAGTCTGGAGCTGGATTCGGACTCCGGACTACCCTCGGACGTCATGAAGGACGTCCGGGCGGTGGCCATGGCCCATCCCGGCTCGGCCCCCTTGGAGCTACGTTGGAGGGGTCGGGATGGCGCGCCGGCTCGCCTGCGCTCCCAGTCCCTCAAGTTGTCCACCGCGGGTCCAGCTATCGTGGAACTGCGCGCGCTGCTCGGCACGGAGCGCGTCCGACTCGTACGAGGAGGATGAGCGTGGGTACGTCTGCATTGGAATTCGAGAAGCCGATCGCCGAGCTCGAGAAACAGATCGACGAGCTCAAGCGCATGGCCGAGGAACGCAAGCTCGACGTCACACCGGAGATCGCGCCGCTGCAGGAGCGCCTCACCGAGATGCGTCGTGACGTCTATAAGAAGCTCACGCCGCTGCAGCGTGTGCAGGTGGCGCGTTCGTCGCGCCGGCCGTTCACGTTGGACTACCTTCGGCTCGCGTTCAGCGACTTCATCGAGCTGCACGGCGATCGCGCGTACCGCGACGACCCCTCCATCGTCGGTGGCTGGGCACGTCTCGACGGCGAGACCGTCATGGTCATCGGCCATCAGCGCGGCCGCGACACCAAGGAGAACCTGCACCGCAACTTCGGGATGCCGCACCCCGAGGGCTATCGCAAGGCGCTCCGCTTGATGAAGCTCGCCGAGACGTTCCACGTGCCGGTGATCACGTTCATCGATACACCGGGTGCATGGGCCGGGCTCGGCGCCGAGGAGCGCGGTCAGTCCGAAGCTATCGCGCGCAACCTGCTCGAGATGAGCCAGCTCACCGTGCCCATCGTCGCCACGGTCATCGGTGAGGGTGGTTCCGGTGGTGCGCTCGCGCTGGGCGTGGCCGATCGCATCCTCATGCTCGAGAACTCCGTCTACTCGGTCATCACCGTCGAAGGCTGTGCGGCGATCCTCTGGAAGGACGGAAAGAGCCCCGAGATGCGCGAACGAGCGGCGTCCTCGCTCAAGATCACGGCGCCGGACCTCATGGAGCTCAAGGTGATCGACGAGATCATCCCCGAGCCCACCGGCGGCGCGCACGCCAACCACGCCGAGACGGCCAAGGCCGTGCACGACGCGGTGCTCAAGCACATCGATGAGCTGCGCCGCCTCAAGCCCGACAAGCTCGTGCGCAAGCGTCGCGAGAAGTACCTCAAGATGGGCGCATTCAGCGAGTGACGGCCGCCGCAGTCGCGACACACCTCGTCGAGGTCGAGTTCAAAGGCAATCGGCGCGCGTTCTACACCTTCACCGGTGACGCGCCGCCGTCCGCCCGCACCGCCGTGATCGTCCAGGTGGAGCGCGGCGAGGACTTCGCGCGCGTGCACTCCACCGGCGAACTCGCAGAGAGGCGCAAAGCCGGCACCACGCACGGCAAGGCGTCGCCCGACAAGCTCCCCGAGATCGTTCGCGTCGCGACCAAGCCGGAGATCGAGACCGCCGTGCGCCTGCGCGCCGACGAGCACGCGGTGCGCAAGGCGGCGATCGAGATCGTCCGGCAGCTGAAGCTCGACATGAAGATCTCCGACGCCGAGTGGCAGTGGGACCGGCGCCGCCTCACCTGCTATTTCACGGCCGAAGAGCGCGTCGACTTCCGCCAACTCGTGCGCCAACTCGAGAAGCGCTTCTCCACCCGCGTGCACATGTGGCACATCGGCGTGCGCGACGAAGCGCGGCGCCTCGATGGGGTGGGACGCTGCGGCCGCCAGTTCTGTTCGAGCTCCTGGCTGCCTGAGCTGCGGCCCGTGAAGTCGAGCGCCGCGAAAGACCAGCGACTCTCCACGCTGAATCCGGCACAGATCTCCGGCACCTGCGGCCGACTGATGTGCTGCCTGCGCTACGAACACGAGTTCTACGTGCACTCGCGCAAGCGCTTCCCCCAGGAAGGGAAGATCATCACCACCGCGCTCGGCGAGGAGAAGGTCGCGCACAACGACATCTTCCGCGATCAGGTCACGCTGCGTGATGCCGCGGGCGAGACGCGTACCATCCCGCTCGCGCAGTTGCGTCGTGAGTTGGGCGACACGTCATTGCCGGTGGACGACGAGCCCGCGCAGGACGAGGACGCGCCGGAGGAGAAGACGCTGGTGACGCTCACGCGCTCGGCGCCACGCGAGCAGCCGCCGCGCGAACAGAAGCCGCGTGAACAGAAGCCCGCGCGTCAGGATCGTCCGGAACGTCCCGCACGCAACGAAGCACGCAAAGACCAGCCGAACGACCGTCGCGACCAGCGCGGGCGCCCACCCGCGCCTGCGCCGACCGCGCGCCCCGCACGCCCCAACGTCGCCGAGATCCCTGCACCCGCGCCGCTCGTCGGCCGCTCAGACGAGAATGACGACGGCGACGACGAACTCGAGGACACCGCCGACGCCGACTCCGGCGCGACGACCGCGTCCGCCGACGCCGGTGCGCCTGAAAACGGACAAGGCAGTGATCAAGGCGATGCCCGCCGTCGCGGTCGTCGTCGCCGCGGCCGGCGCGGTGGTCGTCGCGGCCGTGGCGGACCCGGAGGCTCCGAGGGTAATCCTTCAGCCGGCGGGTCGCCCGACGCCGGCCCCTCCGCGCCGCCTTCTTCTCCGTCCAGCTGATGCCGCGCTTCTACCTCACCACCGCGATCGACTACGCCAACGGCGATCCGCACCTCGGCCACGCCCTCGAGAAGATCGGCGCCGATGCGATCTGCCGGTTCCATCGCCAGCTCGGGGACGACGTCTGGTTCCTCACCGGCATGGACGAACACGGGCAGAAGGTCGCGCAGACGGCCGAAGCCGCGGGTCTCGCCCCACAAGCGTTCGTCGACCGCGTCGCCGAACGCTTCCAGGCCATGTGGGCCACGCTCGACGTGCGCTACGACCAGTTCATGCGCACCTCGCACGCGGCGCACCACGCCGCCGTGCGTGACCTGCTCAAACGCATCTTCGCGCACAGCCCCGACGACTTCTACGAGCGCTCGTACACCGGCCTGTACTGCGTCGGCTGCGAGAGTTTCAAGCAGCCCGCCGACATCACCGACGGCAAGTGCGCGTTGCACCTCACGCGCACGCTCGAGGAGATAACCGAGCGCAACTGGTTCTTCCGGTTGAGCGCGTACAGCGCGCGGCTCAAGCAACATCTCACCGCGCATCCCGAGTTCCTCGAGCCGGCGTCGCGGCGCAACGAGATCCTCGCCCTGCTCGACCAGGGCCTGGAGGACATCTCGGCCAGTCGCGCGCGCTTCGCGTGGGGCGTGCCCTTCCCGCGCGCGCTCTCCGATGGCGAGACGCAGACCACCTACGTGTGGTTCGATGCACTGCCCAACTACTGGACCGCGCAGTTCTTCCCCGACTCCAAGGCGAGCTGGCCCGCGCAGGTGCACGTGATCGGCAAGGACATCACGCGCTTTCACACGGTCATCTGGCCGGCCATGCTCTTGGCCGCCGGACTCCCGCTGCCGGAGCGGGTGTGGGCCCACGGCTTCATCTCGCTCGGCGGTGAACGGTTCTCCAAGTCGGCCGGTGTGAAACTTGAACTCGCAGAGGCAGCGGGCCGCTTCGGCAGCGATGCGTTCCGCTATTACCTGCTCCGCGACATCCCCTTCGATGGGGACGGCGCGTTCTCGTGGGAGCGCTTCGAGGCTGTCTACACCTCCGAGCTCGCCAACGGACTCGGCAACCTCGCCAGCCGTACGACGGCGATGATCGAGAAGTACTGCGATGGCGTGGTGCCCAGCGGGCCGCGCGGTGAGGTGGACGCCGCCGATCTCGCCGACCTCGCCGAGGCGCGTGCGGCCGTGGCCGGACCGCGTGGCTTCCTGCTGCATGAGGCCGTCGCGGCCATCCAACGCACCGTCGCCCGGGCGAACCAGTACATCCAGGACACCAAGCCCTGGGTGTTGGCCAAGGACCCTGCACAGCGTGCCCAGCTCGAGACCGTGCTGAGCTCGCTGGCGAGGCAGTTGGCGCGCCAGGCGGTCTACCTCGCCCCGGTGATGCCCAACAAGGCCGAAGCCCTCTGGCAGGCCATCGGAGGCCCCGGAACGGCCGGTGCGACCCTGCTCGACACCGCCGATGCCCTCGACTGCGCCGGCTGGAAGGTGAGCAAGGGTGAAGGACTCTTCCCGCGGCCGGAGCCGCCCGCCGTCACGGCGTGAGGGTCGGGCCGTTTCGGACGGCCCGCTGACAACGTCATCTCTTCGGCCACCCGAGGTTGATTGTTCGGGGTTTCATCGGGGCCGCGACCGGGACTCCCACCCTATCTTCACTCGATGGACCGTCGCCGCTGGACCCTGCTGCTGATCGCCCCCAAGAACGGGCGCTCGCGAGAGTACTCCCTCCCCGGGTGGACCTTCCGCGCGGCCGTCTACGGCGCCATCGCCGTGCTCCTGCTGGTCGGCACCGCCGCGACCGTGCTCTTCACCCCTTGGGGCACGTCAGGCGCCCGCCTGGTCGCCGCGCAGAACGCCGAACTCCAGCGCGAGATCGCCGAGGTCGAGGCCCGCTTCAAGATCCTCGAGGACCCCATCGGGGCGATCGCCAAGCGCGAAGAGCAGATGCGCATGATCGCCGGCCTGCCGCTCACGCCGACCCGGCCGAGTGCTGACAGCACCGCTCGCGTCCGCACCGCGTCGCTCAGTGAGCTCGCCATGCCCACCACCGCGACGACCAGCGACGACTCACCCATCGTGCGCCGCCGCCCGTTCCTCGGCCGACTCGGCTGGAGTGCACGGCCCGACGTCGACGGCCTCATCAACAAGGCCTCCACACTGGCGCGTTCGTTCAGCGACGTGTCCGACACACTGCAGCGCAACTTCGAGCGCTTCGCGAACACGCCGAGCATCATGCCGACGACGGGCTGGCTCTCCAGCCAGTTCAGCAAGAGCCGGTTCCATCCCATCCTGCACGAGAACCGCCCGCACGAGGGCATCGACGTCTCCGCGCCGACCGGCACACCGATCGTCGCCCCAGCCGCCGGTGTGATCGTGAAGTCCGGCAGCGACAAGGGCTTCGGCCTGCTCGTCGAGATCGACCATGGCAACGGCATCCGTACCCGCTTTGCGCACTGCTCGCGCCTCGCGGTGCGTGTGGGGCAGCGCGTGACGCGCGGCCAGCTCATCGCGGCCGTGGGCGAGACCGGCCTCGTCACTGCGCCGCACCTGCACTACGAGATCCACGTGAACGGCAAGCCGGTCGATCCGCTCACGTACGTGTTGCCTGAAACCGAGACGCCGTAACCGACGGCGCTGCCCGAACGACGAAGGCCCCGCGCACTCGCGCGGGGCCTTCGTGTTTCTCTGAAGCACGCCTTAGAACTTCACCTGCGGCGCGTCCTTCGCAGCGGCGTTCGTCACTTCGAAGTACTCGCGGGCCTTCGCCCCCGTGACCTTCGCCGTGAGCACCGCCGGGAACTTGCGGATGTACGCGTTGTAGTCGCGCACCGCATTGTTGTAGTCCGTGCGTGAGACCGCGATCCGGTTCTCCGTGCCGGCGAGTTCGTCCTGCAGGCGTAGGAAGTTCGCGTCGCTCTTGAGCTGCGGGTAGTTCTCTGAGATCGCGAGCAGGCGCCCGAGTGCGCCGGTCATGGCGTCGTTCGCCGTCGCCATCTGCGCGACGTTGCCGCCCTGTACCGCGCCGGCCAGGCCCGCTCGCGCTTCGGCCACGGCCACGAAGATCTTCTCTTCCTGCGCCGCATACCCCTTCACGGTCTCGACGAGGTTCGGCACGAGGTCGGCGCGACGCTGCAGCTGCACCTCGATCTGCTGCTTCGCCGCGGCGGCCGACTCATCCATCGTCTGGATGGTGTTGTAGCCGCACGCCGAGAGGAGAAAGGGCAGCACCAGCGCCAGCGGGAACCACTTCGACTTCTTCACGTGTCGCTCCGAGTGTGGGACGGTAGAAAGATGGAAACCTCAGCCTGCATGCACCAGCGCATCGACGTGGGCCACGAACCGCTCCAGCCCCGCGTGATACGCGCCCAACACCGCGTCCGCCTCCGACGCGGGGATCGTCGCCGTACCGGCGACATGCTCCACCACCCGCACGAACGGCGCGGCATCGAACCCCGCCAACTCCGCCGCCCGCTTCACCACCGCCACGCTGCCGTCCATGCCGCGTTCGCCGTGCACCCGGAGCAGCGTCCGGAACAATACGAGCACCGCACTCTTGGACGCGGCCAGCAACAGTAACTCCTGCTCCGCACTGCCCTCCGCGCGCAGGATGCCTTGGCGCAGCGCGATGAGCTTGCCCATCGCCTCGAACTCCAGCTGATGCCGCAGGTGCGCCGCGTCCACTGCACTGGGCTCCGTCGGCAACGCACCCGCCAACACCCGGTGCCGGTCGAGGATGTCCGCGACTTCCATCGCGAACACATCGCGACTCGAGCGCCACTCGGTTTCCGTGAGGATGAGCGGCGGCGGGTTGCCCGCGGCCGCCCACGCCTTCGCGGTGGGCGCCGTCGCGCGCAACGACGCCGACGTCAGCGCACGCACGATCACCAGCACGTTGAAGTCGGACTTCTGCTCGATCCGTTCGCCGCGCGCGGCGGATCCGTACAGCACCACGGCGACCAACGCGTCACCGTGTGCGCGCTGCAGTTCCGCCGTCAGTGTGTCGAGTGTCATCGTCGCCATGGTCAGAAACTCCCGCTCGAGCCGCCCCCAGAGAACCCGCCGCCACCACCGAAGCCACCGAACCCACCACCGCCACCGCCGAACCCGCCACCGCCGAAGCCGCCACCCCATCCACCGCCGCCACCGCGCCCGATCGGGAACGGCACCACCACCACACCGCGCCCGCGCCGCCCCCGGGACTGCAGCAAGCTCATGATCACGAAGAAGACCATGATGTACACGATCGGCGGGATGCCCTGCTGTTTGCGCGCGCGTCGCTTGGGCACGAGCGTCGAGTCGAGCGAGAACTGGAACTCCGCGGCGTAGCGCTGCGACAGCCGCGCGGTGATCAACGACAGCGCCGGCCCGTACTGTCGGTCGCGCAACAACGGCGTCGCCTCGCGGATCATGTCACCGGACGTCGCGTCGGTGATGTACCCCTCGGCGCCGTTCCCGACCTCGATGCGGATGTAGCCGCGCCCGTCCTGGTTGGTCTCGCGCGGCACGAGCAGCACCACCACGCCGGCGTTGCGCGCGCGCTCACCGATGCCCGCCTTGGCGCCAACGCCCCACTCACGCGCGATGCGCAGCGCGACCTCGTTCACGTCGCGCCCTTCGAGGTCGGCGAGCGTGACGACGGCGATCTCGCCCTGCGATCCCGCTTGCACCGTCTCGATCAGGCGCGTCATGCGCGCGCGATCAGCCTCAGGGATGACGTTGGCGAAATCGCTGACGAATCCCGTCGGCGCAGGGACCTGCGGCCCCTGGAACGCGACGGTGAACGCGAGAAGTACCGCGACGATGTGGCTCACACCTAAAACTACTGGGTGAACAGCTGCGAAGTGTCAGGGACGACCGTTCGGGCGCCGTGGCTGACGGTCGAGCCGCGAGCGTGTGTAGATCGCGATGGCTCCGAATGGGGCACGGTCGCCGTACTGCACACGCGATTCCGACGGTGAGAGGATCGCGAAGAAATAGATGTCGGACGGGATGATGACGGCGTTCGGACCGAGCACCTGTCCGTCGACGACGAACGAGAGGCACCCCGGCGAGCGGGTCGTGCGGATGCAGCCGCCCTCGTTCTGGGGCAGGATCACCGAGACGCTGCCGACCGTACGCATGAGCTGGTTGAACGTCTGGGCCCGGTTCCGGTGCTGCGCGACGAGTTCAGGCTCGAACACCTTCCAGCCGCGACGGATGGCTTCGTTGAGTCGCCGTTCGTTCAACGAGGACTCGGCCGTGATGCGCACCGCGTCCGCCTCCGTGGCGATCTCCGTGAGCAGGAACTCGAACTCGAGCGTGTCGCTCACCGGCTTCGCTCGGACGTTGGTGGTGCTCATCTCGAACCCGAGCCGGCGGACCCGCAACTCGAATGCGCCGCCACTCTGCACCTTGAGCGCCCAGCTCCCGTCCTCGGCCGAAACTGCCGACGCGAGCACGTTCCCGAGCGAGTCCCGCGCGACGATGTTCGCCGAGGGAATGGGCAGCGCCGTGCTGCTCGAACGCACCAGACCGCGCACGACCTGCGCCTCCGCCGACCCTGCCCAAGTGACGAGCAGTGCCAGCAGCGCAACGAAGACGCGGAGTCGCAGGACGAGTCGGATCATGATCTCCTGGGTGGAAAAGCACCTGCGGCCACCGACTTCAGTCTGAAGTCGGTGGCCGCACGTCGCAAGAGGAAGACCTCTTTACGGCGTGGTGGTGCGGGGCGGCTGACGGTCGGAGAACCAGATGACCGAGGGAGCCGCAGCGGCCGCAGCCGGCGAACCCGGGACCGACGCCGGGAAGGCGATGGCCGTCAGGACCGAGCCAGCAACCGTGGCGCCAGCGACCGGATCAGCCGCTGCCGTTCCGGCGATACCGGCCGGCGCAGCTGCAGCCGCCGCCGAAGCCGTCGTGCCCGTCAGCGCGATCTGCGCTGCGAACTGACCGACCGGGAGCGTGGCGTAAGCCGACACGCCCTGGAACGCGACGTTCGTGAAGGCCGGCGTCGCGCCGACGAGCGTCGTGGTGGGAAGCGGCGTCGCGAAGATGTCGACGGCACCGATGCCCAGGCCAGCATGGATCGCGCGGACCGAGACCGACGTGTTGGTCGCCGGGTGCGCGTCGTTGATCAGGATCACGCGCTGGGCCGGGATCTGACCGGCACGGGCGTATCCGAGGTGCAGCATGGTGTAGTACTGGCCGGCCACGAACGTGAAGGTCGTGTCAGCCAACTGCTCCGTCGTCGCGCCGAGACCGCCGGTCGTCGTCGACAGGTTCGGATCGTGGCGGAACACGCGGAGACGCTGGTCACCCGCCTCGACGCCCTGATAGCCGCCCTGGCCGAGGCCGCGGAACGGCACGTTGAAGAAGGACTGCGGAACGTTATCGATCTGGTCGATGAAACGCACCGTGAGGTTGTTCGTGTCCGGCACCGCGTTGATGTAGCGGACGAACGCGAGCGGCGGCAGGGTCCGGGTCACCGGACCACCGTCATCTGTCTGGCAAGCGGACGCACCGAGCAGCAGCGCGCCGACAAGGCCGATTCGAGCAATACGCATCAGGATGAACTCCGTGGAGTGAGCAAACTTGAAGATGAGCGCGGCACGGGGCCGCCTACTGTTGATTGCAATCCGTCGTACACTGCCCGTCACCATCATCGCCACCGCCGATCACGCCGATGATACCGAAACCGGCGACGACAGCCCCCACCAACAGCACCAACCCTGCGGTGAAGAAGACGGTCCGTGCCCGGGAGAACTCCCGGACCCGGAAGCCACGCAACCCCTCGCGAGGAATCGTGACCTCCTCTCCCGTCCAGACGACCGACGAGCCCTGCAATAGCACCGTGCGAGACACGCTCAGCGTAACATCTGTTTCACTGGATGAGACGACGCGGCCATCGACTCGGAGCACCGCTTCGCCCAACCGGCTTCCAACCAACAGACGGCCTCGGTCATTCAACTCGACCGCCACCTCACGACCGGCCATCGGCGGACTGTCCTGCAACGGCAAGTACGTGTGGCAGCCGATCTGGAACGCCAACGCACTCGCCGAGAGGAGAGCCGTCAGCCGGCGGGGCAACACCGAGCCCCGCCGACTCCGGTCATGTGGCACCATCTGTTAGAACCCGTACGTGGAGGCGCCGGACTGACGCGTGCCGTTGTAGAACGGCTGCAGACGAGCCTGCATCTCCTGGTACGGCACCGGCCACTCGATCACCGTGCCCGTGGGCAGGTCGCCCCAGCCGCGGCTGTCGGTGTACCAGATCATGTAACCAGTGAATGCCGTCTCCATGCGCTTCTCATACTTCATCGCCTCGAGCAGCGTACCGCAGGTGCCGTTCGGGAGCTTCGGCACGCAGGCGGCGCCACCAGGCACCACGCCGGCACCGACACCCACCACCGACGGCAAGCCGTTGCGGAGGCGCGAGATGTCGATGAGCGGCTCAGCCAACGCGGCCTGACCGGTGCGGATGTAGCCTTCAGCCGCGAGCATGTCCATTTCGGTCTTGGACATGTCGGTGTACGGGCCGGCGACGCTGGTGTTCGACTGCGTCAGGCCGTAGCGGCGGTGATCGTAGAACGACTCGCCGTCGCCGGCGATGACGACGTCGTCACCGGTCGGGCGGTTACGAAGGTAGCGCGGCGCGATGATGGTGTTCGTCGACAGCGCCTGCGGGGCGGCACGGGTGCCGCCGGCCGGCCAGCGGCCGTCGAGCGTCTGCACCAGGAAGGCACGACGCGAAGCCGACGGCGTCGCAACCCAGGCCTGATACGCACCGGAGCTGTCCGCCATGCCGACGTACTTCATCGGCACAGAGTGCCAGCCGCCGGTCACGTAGATCTGACCCGCGTCGAAGCCCGCGCCCCAACCCGTCTGACCGTTGATCGAGATGTTGTGGTCGGCGGAGATGCCGTTGGTCGCGTCGGCGATGATCGCCGCCCAGTTGAGCGCTGCGCGCTCAGCCGGCGTACGGGCCACGCCTGCGCGGTAGCGCGCACGGTAGCTGCGCGCCAAACGGACGAAGTCCGCCTGGTTGAGCGCCACACCGCTGATCCACGTGTTCGGCAGCGCGTCCATACCACGGCCCGCGATGACCACCGCGGAGTCGAGGTACTCGATCGCCTTGGCGTTCACGTCCGCGGCACCCGAGAGGCCGGGGATGTCCGTGGTGTTGATCGCTTCGTCGGCGATCGACGCCGAGTCATACGCCAACGAGACCATGCCGAGCGACTGACCGGCGACCAGATACGCGAACGCACGCATCCGGTTCACCGCGGTCGCCGACAGCGTGTTGCGGTTCGCCGCGACGAGGTTGTTGAACGCCGCCAGCGTGTTGAACGTGAGGCGGGTCACGCGCTGGAACGAATTGAAGTTCGCCAGGTTGCCCGTCTGGTTGTCATTGCCGAGCTCGTTCGAGACGAGCGTACGGTTCGCCACGCGGGCGGCCATACCGAAGTTGGCGACCGACGCGAAGGTCTCCTCGGCGAGGATCTTCGCCTGCGTGTTCACCGACTCGCTGGCGCGCTGCGGGTTGTTGAGCTGTGATCCGAGACCGGAGATCGCGGCTTCGACCGAACCAGCGTCGGAGAGCACGCGAGCCACGTCAGGAGATCCGAAGTTGGTCACGCCGAGCTCGCAGGCCGTAAGGCCGAAGAGCGCGACCGCGCCAACCAATCGTGCATACGTTCGCATCATGAATCCTCGAAGTAGGGGTGCCATGCCGGGGGGAGTTCCCCCCGGCACAGCGCCTTATCAGAAGCTCGTGCTGAGCTGGAAGGAGAACGTGCGGAGGTTCGGGAACCCGAAGGCGTCGATCGCGTTCAACACGCCCGAGCCCAGGTTGCCGCCGCCGACGCCGACTTCCGGATCGAAGCCGCGATAGTCGGAGATGGTGAGCAGGTTACGGCCGACCATCGAGAGGCTCCAGTCGCCCACACCGGCCAGGCGGCCGATGCGGTAACCGACGGACACTTCGCGGACCTTCACGAAGGTCGCGTCTTCGACCGTCTGATTGTTCGGGCCGAGGACGTCGTACAGACCGCCGATGCCACCGGACGACGTCGCGCGGAAGTAGTAGCCGATCGGCTTGGCGTTCGCAACGTTCTTGCCCTGCTGATCGGTGTCGCGGTGCATGAAGTCACCGAGCGACCACTGACGTGCTTCGTTCCACACCGACTTGCCGACCGTGGCGTCGAGCAGCGCGTAGGCCGTGAACTTGCGCCCCGACGCCTGCTGCGAGAGACCCCAGCGGTAGTGCGGGAGCGCCTGGCCGAGCGTGACGGCCGGGACCGCACCGTTCGCATCGCGGAACAGGATCGGCATGCCCCAGTTGAGCGGCTCGCGACCCGTGCCACCGTTCCACGGCGCGGCCGTGGAGGCCAAACGCGTGTTCCAGAGGTTCTTCGTGATGCCGTCGCCGAGCGTGTTGCCGGCGCCGACGTACACGATGTAGCCATCGCTGTTCTTCTGGAACGCCGAGCCGGCACCGCCGCACTGCGAGGCGAACGCGGCTTCGAGCTCCGAGCACTTCGTCACGAAGCGACGGCCGAAGATCTCACCCATGCGACCACCCTGCTCGAACTTGAACATCGTCTCCGAACCCTGCTGGCCGGCGGCGCTGTTGAAGAACGTCGGGATGTCGAGGCGCGAGATCACCGAACGCGTGCGGTCGAACGTCGCACGGATCGAGTAGTTCAGGTCGCGCGTCTGGATGATCGGGATGTTGAGCGACACTTCGAACGTCTTGTTCGAGAGCTCACCCACGTTGTTCCACTGGCTGGTGAAGCCGCCGATCGCCGCCACCGGAACCGGCATGATCTGCTGGTCGATGGTGTTGTTCGCCTGCGTCACCGTGATGCCGTACTTGCTGAACAGCTCAAGGTCGAAGCCGAACTCCTGCTCGGTCGAGACCTCGGGGCGGAGATTCGGGTTACCGATCTGGCCCAGGCCGCCGATCAGGCCGGCGCCGGTGAGACCGTAGGTCTCGTACTGCGCGCTGAAGTTCGGACGGTTACCCGCCTGACCCAGCGAGAAGCGGAACTTGAGGTCCGAGATCGCGTCCACACCGAACCACGACTCTTCGCTGATGCGCCACGCAGCCGACCCACGGCCGTAGGTCTGCCAGCGGCGAGCCGAACCGAACAGCGAGGCACCGTCGCGACGTACCAGGCCGCTCAGGATGTACTTGCCCTGCCAGTCGAGGTCGAGGTTCACGAACATGCCGAGCTGACGGACGGTCTGCTCGTAGTTGCCACCACCACGCGTGGTCGACAGCGTCGCCGCGATCGTGCGCAGGCCCGGGACGGCGAGCGTGCTGCCGCCGGCGTTCAGGCCACGATCGACCTGCGTCTCGTACAGGGTACGGAACGTCAGGCGCGAGGTGAGGTTGTCGGAGAACCAGTTGCGGCGAGCCGTCAGGTCCGCCGAGGCGTTGAGCGAGTAGCCGAGGTTGGAGCTGCGGCTGATGTTACCCAGCTGCGTCGCGCCACCCGGGCCGGTCGTCGTGCGATAGCCCTTGTCCTGCTGCGAGTCCTGCTGGTTCGCGCGGGTGTCGTAGCCGATGTTGCCTTCCGCATCGAGCCACAGGAGCGGCTGCCAACGCGCCGTCGCCTGGCCGATGAAGCGGCCCACACGGTTCACCGGGCGGAAGTTCTCCGCGTCGTACATCGGGTTCTGGTTCTGCGCGCCCTGCTGCTGCGCCACCGAGCGGATGAACAGACGGCCCTGCGTGTCACGCGTCAGCAGCGACGCGTTCGCCGGCTGACGGGTCACGCGGAACCAGCTGAAGCCGGTGTTGTTGTCCGTCGCGTCGGTGTAGTTGGAGCGCACCGAGAAGTTCCACGCCGAGGCCAGCTGCTGGTCGACGTTCACGCGCAACGAGTTGCGGGTGTAGCCGTCGAGCAGACGCACGGCGCCTTCCTGACGGTACTGGTTCGCCGAAGCGAAGAAGTTCGTGCGGCCCACGCGGCCCGTCGCATCCGCCGTCGCGTTGATCGTCTCACCGTTGGTGAGGACCTGACGGATCGGGTTGTAGGTGCGGACGAACTGGTTGATCTGGTACAGGTTGCGGCCGTTCTGCGGGCCGGGGTTACGCGCGATGCCGGCATCGTTCACGAACGTCGCCGGGGTCAACGCGAAGAGCGGGCCATCGTTGTTGATGCGATAGGTCTCCGCCTCGATGTCGATCGCACGCGAGCAGTCCGGCGCGCCCGCGACAACGACGCAATACCGCGACTTGTCCTCGTTCATCAACATGAAGTGCGTCTTCGGGTACAGGTACTCGTTCTCGATCGACGAGGTGCCGTACTCGACCTGCGAACGGAAGCGGACGCCTTCACCCGCGTTCTTGCCCGAGCGGGTCGTGATCTGGATGACGCCGTTACCGGCGCGCGAGCCGTAGAGCGAGGACGCCGCAGCGCCCTTCACGACTTCCACGTTCTCGATGTCCTGCGGGTTGATGTCCTGGATGCCACCCTGCGAGATGACGCCGTCGATGATGTACAGCGGGTCCTGACCACGGCCCGACGCATTGATCGACTGGGGGCCACGGAGGATGACCGCCGGCGCCGAACCCGGACGGCCCGAGGCCGACACGATGTTCGCACCCGGCACCTTGCCCTGCAGCTGGGCGAGGGGATTGGCGCCCGGGACCGGCATGTCCTCAGCCGTCACCTGCGCCACCGTGAACGGCAGCTTCTTCACTTCCGTCGCGCCCGACACACCGGTCACGACGACCTGGCTCAGGCGGTTCACGTCCTGCTTCAACGCGAAGTCCTGGGTCTGCGAGCCAGCCGAGACCGTGATCGTGCGCACGACCGGCACGAAGCCGAACATACGCGCGCGAAGCACGACCTGCTGACCACGGACGCGGGCGCCCGGGATGTTGATGGTGTACCGACCCTCTTCGGTCGTTCCCACGGAGATCGTGAGAGCATCGATGGTGACATTCGCTCCGTAGAGCGGCTGACCCGCCTCGCTCGCGACTCGACCAGTGATCGTCGCGCCCTGCGCGCTCGCCACTGATGCCGTCGTGATTGAGAGGAGCAGCGCGAGGATGGAGGCGTTCAGCCCCCGAATCCCGATCCGTCCCAGCATGAGCATACCTCGTGAAGGGGTTTTCCGACGGATGGTCACGTGCTCACGTGCCATCGCCTCACCAACAAACCTCCGCGACCAGACGGCCGCGGCGGACACAACACCAACTGCCCCTCCCGGCACTGGCGGAGGGGGAACCGAAGGCCCGTTACGGTAACGCTACAGTCCGGAGGGCGCAACCCTAGCCCCCACAGTCACCTGCGCTACCCCCGCACAAATCCGACCCTTTCGGGTCCCCTTTGCCTTTGTGCGACGGGTCACACGGAATCCGGTGATTCCAAACTCCCCTACCTACCCACCGGTCGGTTCCGTCACAACTTCGCATCCGCCCCCGCCGTGGCTAGCTTCTCCTTCATATGACCCCCGACTCCCGCACGCGCATCGCCGCCCTCGGCGCCCTCGGCGTCCTCGCCCTGACCGCGGCACTCGCCGGCACCCCCTCGGCCCTCGCGGCGCAGACCCCCAAGCGCGCCCCGCTCACGCCCGCCATCGTCGCCGAACGCGAAGCCCGCGTCACCGCCGCCGACCGTGCGCGCATCCGCGGCAATACCGACGCACCCGTCTGGGTCGTCGTCATCTCCGACTACCAGTGCCCCTTCTGCAAGAAGTGGCACGACGAGACCGAACCGCGCATCACCGCCGAGTACGTCCGCACCGGCAAGGTGCAGATCGCCTACATCAACTACCCGATCCCCAGCATCCACGCCAACGCGCCCGCCACGCACGAAGCGGCCATGTGCGCCGCCGAACAGGGCAAGTTCTGGCCGGTCTCCGACGCCCTCTTCGCCACGCAGGCCCAATGGAAGTCGCGCAAGGACATCGCCCGCTTCGCCGACTCGCTCGCCCTGGCCGCCGGTGTCGAGCCCGCCCGGTTCCGTAGCTGCATCACGGACGGCATCATGAAGCCGCTCATCGAAGCCGATGTCGATCGCTCCACACGCATCGGCGTGGGCTCCACCCCGAGCTTCCTCGTGGGCGGACGCCCGCTCGTGGGCGCGCAGCCCTTCGAAGCCTTCAAGCAGGCGATCGACGCGGCACTCGCCGCAGCCGCCAAGCCGAAGCCATAGCTCCACTCCACCGCCGAGCGCCGCGCGTCGCGTGCATCCCCTGCTCGCTCTCCCCTACGCGGCACTCGCCGGCGTCGCCGAGGCGCTTACGCACCTCCCGGTTGATGCCGAGCACAAAGCCTGGCGCGCCATCCGCAACCGCGCCGGCGGCATCGAACGCATCGAAGACTGGGCCCGCACACACCGCGACCGCACACGTCCACTTCTCTGGATGCACGCGCCCTCGGTCGGTGAAGGCCTGCAGGCCCGCCCGGTCCTCGAGCGCATCCGCGCGCGACATCCGCAGGTGCAGCTCCTCTATACGTTCTATTCACCCAGCGCGGAACGCTTCGCACACGGCATGCTCGCCGCCGGCACAGTCGACGCCACCGAGTACCTGCCGTTCGACACCACGGCCAACGCTGAGCGACTGCTCGACGCCCTCGCGCCCACCGCACTCGTATTCGCGAAACTCGATGTGTGGCCGCAACTCGTCCGCACCGCCGCCGCGCGCCGCGTCCGCCTCGGCCTCATCTCCGCTACGCTGAGCGAAGGCTCCGGACGCGGCGGAAGTCTCGCGCGCGCGCTGCTCGGCGATGCCTATGCCGCGCTCGACCGCGTGGGCGCCATCGACGCCGCCGATGCCACACGACTCACCGCGCTCGGCGTGCAGGCGGACCGCGTGACCGCACTCGGCGACACACGCTACGATCAGGTGGCCGCGCGCGCTGCGGCCGCCGACCGCCACAGCGCGCTGCTCGCACCGCTTGCGTCCGGGCGACCGACCGTCGTCGCCGGCTCCACCTGGCCTGCGGACGAATCAGTCCTGCTCGCGGCGTGGCTTCGATTGCGGAAGCACCTCCCGAGTGCGCGCTTGATCATCGCGCCGCACGAACCGACGTCGGCACACACGGCGCCGATCGTGCGCTGGGCGCAGGCGCATTCGATCCCGCTCACGACCTTGAGTGCGGTCACCGGCACGGGCGGCGATATCGAAGTGCTTCTGGTCGATCGCGTCGGTGTGCTCGGTGATCTCTACGCACTCGCACAGGCCGCGTACGTCGGCGGTGGGTTCCACGCAGCCGGACTGCACTCGGTGCTCGAACCAGCCGCGTTCGGCGCGCCGGTACTCTTCGGCCCGCAACACACGCAGAGCCGCGATGCGCTGCTGCTGCTCGAGGCCAAAGGCGCCGTCGCGTGCGACGATGCCGAAGAGCTCAGCGACGCGCTGCAGATCCTGCTCACCGAACCCGACACCCTCGCACGCGCCAGCCGTGCGGCGAAGGCCGTCGTGAGCCAGGGCGTCGGCGCGGCGGATCGGTCGACGAAGCTCGTGGAGGAGTTGCTGTTCTGAGATGGGAGAGGGGAGAGGGGAGAGGGGGAGGTAACGCCGCCCCGGAAAACGAAAAGGCCGCCCGTACGGGCGGCCTCCTCACATCCCCCATCTCCCATCTACTTCCGCAACCCCTTCGGCGTCCACGCGAACGACACACCGATCGCATCCGCATCGCCGAGCACGGCGGCGAGCCGCAGCGCCATGTTCGACTTGAGTTCGAAGTTCGCACCGATGTCGAGCTCGAGTTCGGTGTCGCTGTCATCGAAGTTGTCGGCGTCCACGCGGTTATAGCTCAGGCGCGGGTGCACGAACGGCGCGATCGCGTAGCCGCCCTCGAGGTCGAAGCGGTGTCCGACCACGGCGCCGAACGGCAGGCGCATGGTGGTCACATCATCACCGGTGGTGAAGCCGAGTCCGCCCGCGAGCACGATGTCGAACGGCATCTCGGACGACGAACGTGTGAGCTGGTACGCGAGCCCACCGCCGAGGATCAGGCGCGTGTCCGTGTTGTCCGGGTCGGCGAAGCCAGCATCGAACGTGAGCTGGAGCCTCGGATTGCCGAGCCCCTCGCGCCACTGGAACACCAGCGCTGTGCCGGCGTCGCCGCCATCAGCGAGCATGAAGTTGTACTCGCGCTCCGCGATACGGGCCGGCTGCAACGCCGGATACACGTACGCCTGCGCTTCGGACACGGACGCAGTGACAAGGGCGAGCGCCCCGACAGCAAGGAAACGACGCAGCATGGTATGGTGACTCTGGTGTTTGAGGGGAGTCTCTGGTCCACATCGTGGGACCGGCACACGAACGGGCGCCGCGAACCGCGCAGCGCCCGTGGTGCAGACGAATACACTGGCGACCCGGTTTCAGTTCCGGGCCGCCTTCCCGGATTAGAGCTTCGAGGCCTTCTCGGTGACGACGCGCACGACATCGTCGACCACCTGCAGGAAGCCGCCTTCCACTTGGAAGCGCGTCGCCCCGCCGCCGATCTGCAGCACGCCGGAGCCGAGCACGGTCACCATCGGCGCGTGCATCGGCAGGATGCCCACTTCACCGTCGAACGCGGGCGCCGTCACCGACGGCGCCTCACCCTCGAACAGCGTCGCCTCGGGCGAGATGACCGAGACCTTCAGGTTGCCGCTCACGCCTGCATCGCCTTGGCGTTCTCGACCACGTCGTCGATACCGCCGGCCATGAAGAACGCCTGCTCGGGGAGGTGGTCGAACTCACCGGCCACGAGGCGCTCGAACGAGGAAATGGTCTCCTCGAGCTTGACGAACTTGCCCGGACGGCCGGTGAACTGCTCGGCGACCGAGAACGGCTGCGACATGAAGCGCTGGATGCGGCGCGCGCGGCCCACGATCTTCTTGTCGTCTTCGGCGAGTTCGTCCATGCCGAGGATCGCGATGATGTCCTGCAGTTCCTTGTAGCGCTGCAGGATGCGCTGCACCGAGCTCGCCACGTTGTAGTGACGCGCCCCGACGTACTGCGGATCGAGGATGCGCGAGCCGGAGGCCAGCGTCGGCTGGTAACCCACGGCGCTGGGCATACGGCCGAGCAGCGCGGACACCTCAGAACCGGCCTGCGTG
>JADYYN010000171.1 GCA_020853635.1 Gemmatimonadaceae bacterium | reverse complement strand
TGCAGACCCTCCGCGCGATCGAGAACTTCCCGATCACCGGCGTGACCCTGCGCGACTTCCCCGAGATGATCATCGCACTTGCGCAGGTGAAGGAAGCCGCGGCGCGGGCTAATCATGGACTCGGTGATCTCCCCGATGACGTGTTCAACGCCATCGTCCGGGCGTGAACCGAGATCAAGGCCGGGCGCCATCACGAACATTTCCGCGTGGACATGATCCAGGGCGGCGCCGGCACTTCGAGCAACATGAACGCCAACGAGGTCATCGCGAACCGTGCGCTCGAGATCCTCGGCGAGCCGCGCGGGACCTACGCGCGTGTGCATCCCAACGAGCACGTGAACCTCGCGCAGAGCACCAACGACGTGTATCCCACCGCGATCCGTCTCGCGCTCTACTCGGCGATCAGCGGGCTGCAGGTGCAGATGCGCTTCCTGGTGGACGCGTTCCTCGCCAAGGGCAAGGAGTTCGCGCCGCACATCAAGATGGGGCGCACGCAGTTGCAGGACGCCGTACCCATGACCCTCGGTCAGGAGTTCGCCGCCTTCGGCCACACCATCGCCGAGGACGTGGAGCGGCTCGATGAGGCCAAGGCGCTGATGCGCGAGATGAACATGGGGGCGACGGCCATCGGCACCGGCATCACCGCGCCGGGTGGGTATGCGGAGGCCGTGCGCGAACAGCTCTCCAAGGTCACCGGGCTGCAGATGATCACCGCGCCCGATCTGGTGGAAGCCACCAGCGACACCGGCGCGTTCGTGCAGGTGTCGGGCGTGCTCAAGCGCTGTGCGGTGAAGCTCTCCAAGATCTGCAACGACCTGCGCCTGCTCTCGAGCGGCCCGCGCACCGGTCTGTCCGAGATCCGCTTGCCGGCGATGCAGCCGGGCTCGAGCATCATGCCGGGCAAGGTGAATCCCGTCATTCCTGAGGCGGTCAATCAGGTATGCTTCGACGTGATCGGTGGCGACATCACCGTGACCATGGCCGCCGAGGCGGGGCAGCTTCAGCTGAACGTCTTCGAACCCATCATCGCGTTCCGCTTGCTGCGCAACATCTCGGCGATGACGGCGGCGTGCACCATCCTGCGCGAGAAGTGCGTGGTGGGCATCGAAGCGAATCCCAAGGTGATGCGCGACGCCGTGGAGCGGTCGATCGGCATCGTGACCGCGTTGTTGCCCGAGTTGGGCTACGAGGTCTGCACCCAGGTGGCGAAGGAAGCGCTCGAGTCCGGGCGTGGCGTGGTCGAGCTTCTGCTCGCCAAGCAGCTGCTCACACGGCAGCAGATCGACGAGATCCTCGACCCGTCCCGGATGACCGGGGCCAGGGGGTAGTGCAATGGCGGGCGTGAAACTGGATGGCGCGGGCGCACAGAAGATGAAGACCATCGAAGAGGCACTGAAGACCTTGCAGACGATGCATGGCATGGTCGAGCGCATGGCGATCGAAGTGAAGAATCAGAAGAGCGCGGGTGTGATCCCGCAGCAGATCAAGCGGCTGGCCACGCCGTTGCAGGGTCAGCTCAAGGGGCAGTTCGGCCTCATCGCCGATCAAGTGTCCGCGATGATCCTCGCGTCGGGTCGTGGCGGAGGTGACCAGCTCAAGGTGCGGGCGATGCGCGAGTACGTCGCGCAGCTCCGTCAGGCGCTGGAGATCGCGGCGACGAAGGTGAAGGACCAGCACGCGGTGGCGATCGAAACGGCGGGCGGCGACTAAGCTCGGATGGGTTCGGTCGCGACCAGAGAAAGCCCCGAACACCGTATGAACAGTGGTCGGAACGGGAGGGTCCGGAGCGCGATGGCGAGTAGACTCAACTCCGTGTGGTATCGGTCGATACTGCCCCAGCGGCCCCTGAAGATTCGGCTTGCCCCACCCGAACGGGTGGGATAGTTTACGGTCGCTTGTTCGCTCGAGGTACAAGTCGTTCAAGTGGTCGCGGCGGCGCTTGGCCGTCGTGTTTCCCCCCAGCCTCATCCATCGATGTCGAAGCTGCGCCTGCGTCAGGCGATGCCGGCCCTGTTCACGGCCGCCGCGTTACTGATGCTCTCTGCGTGTGGACAGACGGAGTATCCGAACTCCACGTTCACGCGCATCACCGACTTCAACACCGCGATCGACTCGCTCTGGGAGCGTCTGCTCTTCTGGGGCACGATCGTGTTCGTGGTGGTCGAAGCCGCGCTGATCTTCACGATCATCAAGTACCGCAAGCGCCCGGGTGGTCCCGAGGCCAAGCAGATCCACGGCAATGCGGTGCTCGAGATCACGTGGACCGCGATCCCGGCGCTGATCCTGGTGCTGATCGCGGTGCCGACGGTGAAGACGATCTTCCAGACGCAGGCGCCGGCGCCCGCGGGCTCGATCCGCATCCAGGTGATCGGGCATCAGTGGTGGTGGGAGTTCCGCTACCCTGACTTGGGCATCGTGACGGCGAACGAGGTCTACGTGCCGATCGGCAAGACCGCGTCGTTCGAGCTCACGACCAAGGACGTGCTGCACTCGTTCTGGATCCCGCAGATGGGTGGCAAGCGCGACCTGATCACGAACAAGACCAACTACATGTGGTTCACGCCCAACGCGGACTTGGGCACGCAGGCCTACAACGGCTTCTGCACCGAGTACTGCGGCGCGAGCCACGCGAACATGCGCATCCGTCTCTTCGCGGTGCAGCAGGACGAGTTCGAGCGCTGGGCCAAGCATCAGGCGAAGCCGGCGGTGTTCAATCCGAAGGCAGCCGCGATGGCCGCAGCCGCTCCGGCAACGCCGGTGCGTGCGGCCAGCAACACGCAGGGCGGCGCGGTCGCTGCCGCGGAGCCGGCGGTCGACACCAGCGGCTATATGTTCCCGGCTGAGAAGCTGCCGGCGCACGTGATCCCGCAGACGCCGTTCCCGGCGGGCCTCGAGTACGACGACGCACTCCTCGCCGGCGGTGATGCCACGCGCGGTGCGACGCAGGGTTTCCTGGTCGGTGGCTGCATCGGTTGCCACGCGATCGACGGCGTGCCGGGCGCGATCTCGCAGACCGGCCCCAACCTCACGCACGTGGCCTCGCGGCACACCATCGCGAGCGGACTCTACCGCATGGACGGCCCCTCGCTCGCGCGGTGGATCAAGAACGCGCCGCACATGAAGCCTGGCTCGCTGATGTGGACCATCGGTCGTGGCGAGTACGACCCGGTGCTCAAGACCACGCAGAAGGCAGGACTCGACGACCGGCAGATCGCCGATGTCGTCGCGTATCTGCTGGCGCTCAAGTAATCCCGGAGACCCGACATCATGGCTACCATCGCACAGCCGTCGCACGCGACCCACGTGGGCGCGTCCGCGGAGCAGACGGGGATCTGGAGCTGGATCACCACGGTCGATCACAAGCGGATCGGCACGCTCTATCTCTGGACTGCGCTGTTCTTCTTCCTCGTCGGCGGGTTGGAGGCGGTGATGATCCGCACCCAGCTGATGCGCCCCAACATGGGCTTCGTCTCGGCCGACACGTACAACCAGCTCTTCACGATGCACGGCACGACGATGGTGTTCCTCGCCGTCATGCCACTCTCGGCGGCGTTCTTCAACTATCTGATCCCGCTGCAGATCGGCGCGCGTGACGTCGCGTTCCCGCGGCTCAACGCGTTCTCGTACTGGGTGTACCTGTTCGGCGGCATCTTCATCACGCTTCCCATCCTGTTCCAGGTCGCGCCGGACGGCGGCTGGTTCGGCTATGCGCCGCTGACGAGCAACCAGTTCGCGCCGGGCCCCAATATCGACTTCTGGGTGATCGGCCTGCAGATCCTCGGTGTGTCGTCGCTGGCGGCGGCGTTCAACTTCATCACGACGATCATCAACATGCGCGCACCGGGCATGAGCCTGATGCGCATGCCGATGTTCACGTGGATGTCGTTCGTCGTGCAGTTCCTGCTCATCCTCGCGTTCCCGCCAATCACGGTGGCGCTGTTCTTCCTGCTGATGGACCGCTTCTTCGGCACGACGTTCTACGCGATCGCCGCCGGGGCGGACCCGCTGCTCTGGCAGCATCTCTTCTGGGTGTTCGGTCACCCCGAGGTGTACATCCTCATCCTGCCGGCCTTCGGTCTCGTCTCCGAGGTGCTCCCGACCTTCTCGAAGAAGCCGCTGTTCGGCTACAACGTGATGGTGTACTCGGGCATCATGATCGGCTTCCTCGGCTTCGGCGTCTGGGCGCACCACATGTTCGCGGTGGGCATGGGACCGGTCGCCGACTCGATCTTCTCGCTGATGACGATGCTCATCGCGGTGCCGACGGGCGTGAAGATCTTCAACTGGATCGCGACGATGTGGGCCGGTGAGGTGCGCTTCACCGTGCCGATGAAGTTCGCGATCGCGCTGATCGGCATGTTCACCATCGGCGGCATCTCGGGCGTGATGCACTCCTCGCCGCCGGCCGACCTGCAGCAGACCGACACGTATTTCATCGTCGCGCACTTCCATTACGTGCTCTTCGGTGGCTCCATCATGGGCATCTTCGCCGGTATCTACTTCTACTACCCGAAGATGACCGGCCGCTTCATGAACGACGGCCTCGGCAACCTGCACTTCTGGCTGAACTTCATCGGCATGAACCTCACGTTCTTCCCGATGCACTTCAGCGGGCTCTACGGCATGCCGCGCCGCATCTATCAGTACGACTCGGGGCAGGGCTGGGACCTGTTCAACATGATGTCGACCTACGGCACGTACCTGCTCGTGGTCGCCACGGCGGTGTTCGTGTGGAACTTCATCCGCAGCCGCTCGACCGGTGCGATCGCGGGCAATGATCCCTGGGGTGCGGCCACGCTCGAGTGGTCGATCCCCTCGCCGCCGCCCGAGTACAACTTCGCGCAGATCCCCGAAGTGACCTCGCGGTACCCGCTGTGGGACTTGAAGGATCCCAAGAAGACCGCCGGCATCGACCACTCGCACGCCGACGCCATGACCATCACCGACGCGCACGCCGTGCCGGTGCACGAGGAGACCGAGCGGCACACCGCCAAGGAACTCGGCATCCCGATGCCGTTCTCGACCGCGAAGCCGTTGTTCACCGCGTTCGGCATGTGCACGATGTTCAGCGGCCTGCTCTTCCTGCGCAACGACATGTTCGCCGTCGCGATGACCGTCACGCTCACGGGCGCGGCGATGTTGATCGGCGGATTGATCTCGTGGTTCACCGCCCCCCTCGAGTAACCGGAGATAACGACCGTGGCATCCCACGCACACGCCGCGACGACCGGTCACGCTGACGGGCACGACGCACACGAGCATCATCACTACACGACGACCGGCCTCGACCACCGCAAGATCGCCATCTGGGCGTTCATCGGCTCCGAGTGCATGCTGTTCGCGTCGCTCATCTCGACGTACCTGATCTACAAGGGCAAGTCGCTCGTTGGCCCCTTCCCGCATACCGAGTACGTGAACGAGGCCGGCAAGGTGTTCAAGCCGATCCTCGACATCCCGGTGACGTCGGCGTCGACCTTCGTGCTGCTCATGTCCTCGCTCGCGATGGTGCTCGCACTGCAGGCCGTGCAGCTCAAGGGCACGCCGCTCGCGGCCGGCGCCGGCTGGTGGCAGCGCGCCGAACGTTCCTCGCAGCTCTGGCTCGGCATGACGGCCCTGCTGGGCGCGACGTTCCTCGGCTTCCAGGCCTACGAGTTCACCTCGTTCGTGCATGAAGGCCTGACCATCAAGACGAACCTGTTCGGCTCGACCTTCTTCACGCTCACCGGCTTCCACGGCGCGCACGTCACCGTGGGTGTGCTGTGGCTCATGATGCTCCTCTGGATCGACCGCACCCGCGGCCTCGGCCCGAAGGACGAGTTGATCGTCGACATCTGCGCACTGTACTGGCACTTCGTCGACGTGGTCTGGATCGCGATCTTCACGCTCATCTATCTCATCCAGTAGGCGAGGCCGAGAGAATGTCACACGACACGAAGCACGCCGAACACGCGCACCCGACTGGGGCGACGTATCTGAAGATCGGGTTGATCCTGACGATCATCACGGCCGTCGAGGTCTGGGCCTATTACATCCCGGCCTTGGTCGCATCGCCGCTGTTCAACCCGGCGCTCATCATCATGTCCGCCGCGAAGTTCGCGATCGTGGTGCTGTTCTACATGCACCTGAAGTACGATCACAAGCTCTTCAAGGCCCTCTTCACCGGCCCGCTCATCATCGCGATGGGTACGATCACGGCGCTCCTGTTCCTGTTCGGCAAGGTGAAGCTGTAGGAGCGGATGGTGGACGCTGGAAGGTGGATGGCGGACTGATGCGGAATACGGGAGCGGGGAGCGCCGACGGCGCTCCCCGCGTTCGTTTCCCCGTAGGTCCCGCTCCGCCTCTCCCGCTCCGTGGTTCCCGTTCCGCAGTTCCCGTTCCGCAGTCCCCTCCCCCCGCATCCCGCATCTACCCCGCGCCCCGCACCGTCCGTCCCCACGCATCGTCCGTCCCCCCGCATCGCCTTAGCTTAGATACGTGCCAACGACAGCGATCTTCCTGCACCCGATGGTAGACCTGACCAAAGGCGGCTTCACCGTCCATTGGTCCACCGTCACGGGCCTCATCGCCCTCTGGGTGCTCTACCTCTGGCGCGCCAGCGTGCACAGCAGACGCACGCCGAGCGAAACGCCGAGCGCGCTGCAGCATGTTTGCTTCGCGACGGGTCTGCTGGTGCTGTTCCTGTCACTGAACGGCCCGGTGCACGACATCAGCGACTACTACCTCTTCACCGGCCACATGGTGCAGCATCTCGTGCTCACCTTCGTCGCGCCGCCCCTGCTGTTGCTCGGCACACCGGGCTGGATGCTTCGGCCGGCGCTCGAGGTGCCCGCGGTCGCCGCGTTCGCACGCTTCGTGACCGCGCCACGCGTCGCGTTCGCGCTGTTCAATCTCGTGCTCGCCGTGTGGCACCTGCCGCCGATGTACAACTCGGCCATGTACTACCACGAGGTGCACATCGTGCAGCATCTGATGTTCCTCGTGACCGCGACCATCTCGTGGTGGCCGCTGCTGAGTCCCATGCCAGAGCTGCCGCGCCTGAGTTATCCGGGGCAGATGCTCTACAGCTTCCTCATGACCCTCCCGATGACCATCGTCTCGGTGTTCATCGTGTACGCCGACCATGTGCTGTATCCGGCCTATGCCAGCGCGCCCCGCCTGTGGGGGTTGTCGCCGCTCGAAGACCAGCGCCTGGGTGGGCTGATCATGTGGATCCCCGGCGGGTTGTTCTTCTACCTGCTGACCTCGATCATCTTCTTCAAGTGGTCCTCCAGCCAACGGGATGACCGGGCTGGCGCGCAGGTTGCGGGGTAGACCAACGAGCGGATGACGGGGGCCGCAGGGCCCTCGCGCATCCCTTCGTGGCAGGGCTGTCCCAGAGTGACAGTTCTTCACGAACAGAAGCCGAAAACCACGTCACGACTCCAGGGGGAAGGTCGTCCTCCCCTTGCCGCCACGGTGCCGGGCTCCTCGATTGCGGGGTCCCGAACCGATACTCCACGGTATGGTACGTCCCGGCGGGTCCTCCGACCCGCCGTCGAACTCCCGCCTCAAGAGCCCTGGTCACGATGCGTCGACGCCTCACCACGAGTCTCCTGGCCCTCGCCCTCCTCGTCCCTGCGACGGGGGAGGCGCAGTCCAGCGCGTCGCGCACCCCGACCAAGTCCGCGACCGCCAGCGGTGGGGCGACCAAGACGTCCTCTGCGGCCCGTAGCGGTACGAAAGCCAGCACCACGACCGTCACCAAGAAGCAGGTCACGGCCAGCAAGCCCAAGGTCGCCAAGCCGGCCGTCGCCAGCGCCGCGAAGCGCCCCGCCCCCAAGGCCGCGCCGATCCGCGCCGCGGTGCCCACCAATGCGAACGCGCTGCGCGACCATCTCCTCTCGCTCGTCAACTCGTCGACCAAGAGCGGGCGCTGGGGCGTGATGGTCGTGTCCATCACACGCGGCGACACCTTGTTCGGACACAACGCCGACGCGATGTTGCTGCCGGCGTCCACGATGAAGCTCTACACGTCGGCCGTCGCGCTCGAGCGGTTCGGGCCGGCGCACCAGTTCCGCACCGAAGTGCTGCGCGATGGTGCTGTGCTCGTCGACGGGACCGTGCAGGGCGATCTGATCCTGAAGGGCGCCGGCGATCCGTCGCTTGCCCCGCGGTTCGCCGCGTGGAGCGCGGGGCAGCGTCCGATGGACGCGTTGGCCGATCAGGTCGTTCGCGCCGGCATCACGCGCGTGAAGGGTGACATCATCGGCGACGCGAGTGCGTTCGAGACGCAGCGTGTGCCGGACGGCTGGCGCGCGCGCTATCTGCAGGCGAGCTACGCGGCGCGTGTGTCGGCCCTGTCGTTCAACGAGAATCTCGCACATATCACCGTGCGTCCGTCCACGCGCGGCGCCGTGGTCGCGTTCGGTCAGGCGTTGAGCGGGCTCAAACTCAACTCCTCGGTCACGGTCCGTCCCAACACGGCCGGTGCCTCGGTGCGCGTGTGGCAGGACACCCTGACGCAGCAGTTCCGTGTGAGCGGCTGGATCGGCGCCCGGAGCCGCACGCGCACGTACCAAGTCGTGGTGGAGCAGCCCGAGCGCTTCGTCGCCGCCGCGTTCCGCGCCGCGCTCGAATCGCGCGGCATCCAGGTCGATGGCGTCGTACGCGACGGCGCGGCCTCCAGCTCCGCGCAGCGCGTCACCACCTGGGCATCGCCGCCGCTCGCGCAGCTCGTCGCGACGATGAACGGCGAGAGCAACAACCACTTCGCTGAACTCCTGTTCCGGAACGCGGCGCGCACGGACAGCGTCGTCGGTTCGGCGGTGACCGGCAACGCCTCGCTCGAGAAGTTCCTCGCGACCCGCGCCGGCGTGGCGCGCGGCGCGGTACACGCGGCGGACGGCAGCGGACTCTCCACGCTCGACCGCGTGACGCCGCGCTCGATGGTTCAATTGCTCGGCTACGGTGTCACCGCGCCGTGGGGTCAGGTGCTGCAGCAGTCGTTGCCGATCGCCGGGCGCACGGAGACGTTGCGCGGTCGCATGCGCGGCACGGCGGCGCAGGGCAACCTGCGCGCGAAGACGGGCACGACGAACGAGGTCACGTCGCTCGGTGGCTACGTGACCGCTCGCAATGGCGAGGAACTCGTGTTCTCGTTCCTGTACAACGGTCGCGAACTCTGGCGCGCGCGGGCCGCGATCGACGCGATGGGAGTGACCCTCGCGAGCTTCTCGCGCTGAGTCGGGCCCGCGCGGCCGGAGCGCCGCGCGCCAGCTGGACTAGTTGAGCAGCGGCGGTTGTGCGTCGGGATCCGTGGCGGCCACCGCATCGAGCAGACGCAGCGCCGAGTCCACATCCTTCTGCCGCACGACGACGCGCGCGGGGTGCAACACGCCGAGGAACGGGAGCATCCCGCCGGCGTCATCCTTCAGCACCATCGAGGCGATGCCGTTGGCATCGAGGATCGAGCGCGCGAACTCCGCCTCGACCGTGTTGGGGAAGGAACGAATCACGTAGGCATTCTCCGGCATGGGGACGCTCCGCGTTCGGGTTGACCATATATACCCTCCGGGACCGCGTTCCGTTTCCCGATCGGTGAATCGTGACAGCGGCCTCCGCTATGGACGCCAGCGCCGCGACCGGATAACCTGCAGGTATGTCCACCACCCCGAGTCCCTCCCCGAGCATCCAGACCGACACGCTCACGCAGGTCGTGGGCTGGCGGCGGCATCTGCACGCCCATCCCGAGCTCTCATTCCACGAGCGCGAGACCGCGGACTTCATCCACGCGACGCTCGAGTCGATCGGTGAGCTCGAACTCTCGCGTCCGGCGGGCAACAGCGTCGTCGCGCGTCTCATCACCGGCCGTCCGGGGCCCGTGCTCGCGATGCGTGCCGACATGGACGCGTTGCCGATCACCGAGGAGACCAAGCTCCCCTTCGCGTCCACCAACCCCGGTGTGATGCACGCGTGCGGGCATGACGGCCACACGGCGATCCTCTTGGGCGCGGTGCGCGAACTCGTTGCGCGCCGCGACGCGCTCTGTGGTGAGGTCCGCTTCCTCTTCCAGCACGCCGAGGAGGTCAATCCCGGCGGTGCGGAGGAGATGGTGCAGCGTGGCGTGATGGACGGCGTGACGCGGGTGATCGGTACGCACCTCTGGGCGCAGCTCGAATGCGGCAAGGTCGGTGTGCCGAGCGGTGCGGTGACTGCGGCGCCCGACACGTTCTGGATCACCATACGCGGCAAGGGCGGTCACGCGGCGATCCCACAGCAGACGGTCGATCCCATTGCGATCGGCGCGCAGGTGGTGACCAACCTGCAGCACCTCGTCGCGCGCGGTGTCGATCCGCTCGACAGCGCCGTGGTGAGCATCACGCAGTTCCATGCGGGCACCACGCACAACGTGATCCCCGAGAGTGCGGAGTTGAACGGGACGGTGCGTACGCTCGACGCGGTGGTGCGCACTGAACTCGCGGCGCGCATGGAGCGCGTGATCCGTGGCGTCACCGAGGCGCACGGCGCCGAATACGAGTTCATCTACGAGCGCGGCTATCGCCCGGTGGTGAACGATGCCGCAGTCACCGCCGAACTCACTGAGATCGTCGCGCAGGTCTGCGGCCGCGAGGCACTCGCGCCCATGCGACCCGTGATGGTGGGCGAGGACTTCTCGGCGTTCCAGCAGAAGGCGCCGGGGACGTTCGTGTTCGTCGGCGCCGCGCGGCCGATCGACGGGGCGGTGCATCCGCATCATCATCCGAAGTTCGACATCGACGAGCGCGCGCTGGAAACCGGCGTGCGGATCTTCGTGGCGGCGGCGGAGCGGTGGTGCGCGCGCGGCGCGCTATAGCAGCGTCAGTGCACGCGGCGGCGCGCCGCCGTTGGCGCGGATCTCCGTCGCGCGCTCCTGGATGGCCGCGCGGTCCTTCGGCGTGAGCCGCGTGAGGTTCCGCACCTGCAACGACATGCGCTGGTTGGCGGCGAGCATGGGTTCGTGGCGCATGAGGAAGTCCCAGTAGAGCGTCGTGAACGGGCAGGCATCATCGCCGCTGCTCTTGGCCGGATCGAAACGGCATGAGGTGCAGTGATTGCTCATGCGCTGGATGTACTTGCCGGTGGCGACGTACGGCTTGGACGCCATGATGCCGCCATCTCCGTACTGCGACATGCCGAGTGTGTTGGGGAGTTCCACCCACTCCACGGCATCGACGTACACAGCGAGATACCACTCGTGCACCTTTGTCGGTTCAACGCCGAGCATCAAGGCGTAGAGTCCGGTGACCATGAGCCGCTGGATATGGTGCGCATACCCGAGCTCGAGCGTCTGCGAGATGGCGTCGCGAAGACAAGCCATTTCGGTGTCCGCGCTCCAGTAGAACGCAGGAAGCGGTTCGTGCGCGTCGAGAGCGTTGCGACTGCTGTACATGGGCATGTAGAGCCAATAGATGCCACGCACATACTCGCGCCAGCCGAGGATCTGACGGATGAAGCCTTCGGCGCTGGCGAGCGGCACCCGGCCGTCGCGGTACGCACGCTCGGTCTCGCGCACGACCACGCGCGGGTCGAGCAGCTTGAGGTTCATCGCCGCCGAGAGGCGTGAGTGGTAGAGCCACGGTTCACCACTCCACATCGCATCCTGATACGTGCCGAAGTGCGGCAGTCGGTGCGTGAGGAAGTCGTCGAGGGCTTCGAGTGCCTGCTCAGGCGTCACGGGCCAATCGAAGGCCGCGAGCTCGCCCGGGTGCGAGGCGAAGTGTGTCTCCACCAGCGCCAACACATCACGCGTCGTCGCGTCGGGCGGGAAGGCGCGCGGTGCCGGGAGTGCGCCGGGCCCCTTCTTGGTGAACGCTCCGCGGTTCTCGGCGTCGAAGTTCCAGTCGCCGCCCTCGGGGCCGCCTTCGGCGTCGAGCAGGACGCCGTGCGTGCGCCGCAACTCGCGGTACCAGTACTCGAGTCGCAGCTGCTTGCGACCCTTCGCGTGCGCGGTGAACTCGGCGATGGTGGAGAAGAAGTGTCGGTCGGTGCGCACGTCGAGGGGAATGCGCCGTTGCTCGGCGAGCGTCTCGGTGTCGCGCGCGAAACGGAAGTCGCCGGCTTCGACCATCACCAGCGCACTTGGCGCGAGTGATGTGATCGACGCGGTGAGGGTGGAGCGCAGCGACGTGCCGGCGGCGAGCTCCGTGTAGTGCACCGTCCGCCCGAGCGCACGCTGCGCATCACGGAAGTGCCGCATCGCGCTCAGGAAGAGCGCGGTGCGGGGTTTGCTCGACCATACGTGCGTCGATTCCTCATCGACCTCCGCCATCCACAGCGCGTCCTGCGCGGGATCGAACCCATCGAACGCGGCACTCTCGGCGTCGAGTTGGTCGCCGAGGACGAGGATGAGATGACGGAGCGGCTTAGGCACTCCGAGCGAACGGCTGTCCCAGCGCCGGCGTTCCCTCGGCGGCGCGACGCATCGCCTTGTCGGCGGTCCACTTGAGCAGCCAGAGTGTGAGCACGGCCTGGATGGTCGTGGAGAGCACCGACACGTACCAGATGTGCTGCAGCGTGAAGCCCGGGCGTCGCGAGACGAAGATCGCGACCGCGGCGAACACGACGAGTCGCACCGCACCGCTGATCACCGACGGTACCGTGTTGCCGAGTGCCTGGAAGATGCCGGAGCAGGTGAAGATGAGTCCTGAGAGGATGAAGTTCCACGAGATGGTGCGCAGGAAGTCCACCGCGACTGCGACGGTGGTCTCGTCGGCCGCGAAGAGCCGGATCAGCCATTCGGGCTGCCAGTGCGCGAAGAGTGTCATCGAGCCCATCAGGATGCTGCCGATCTTCGCGGCTTCCCAGAACGTCTCGCGCGCCCGATCGAGTTTGCCTGCCGCGAAGTTCTGGCCGGCGATCGGCGCGGCCGCGAACGCGACCGCCATGGCCGGCAGGAAGATCGACTGCATCAAGCGGGAGCCGACGCCGAACCCGGCCTGTGCGGCCGCACCGAAGTCGCGGATGATCCAGTAGATCACTCCCATGGAGAGGAACATGAGCGCGAACTCGCCGCCCGCGGGCACGCCGATTCGCAGCACACGCCCCCAGGTCGGGAAGTGCGCACGGAACTGCGCCGCATCGAATCCCACGTAGTGTTCGAGTCGCACGAAGTAGAGGATCATCGTCACCACGGCGATGGCGACCGCGATGCTGCTCGCGATCCCGGCGCCCGCGACACCGAGCGGACGCCCAGTGCCCCAGCCCGCGATGAGGATCGGCGCGAGGATGGCGTTGAGCACCACGGTGACGACCTGCACGACCATCGTCGGCTTGGCGATGCCCGTACCGCGGAGCGCGGATCCCATGGAGATGAGCGCGAACTGCAACCCGAGTGCGGGCAGGAACCAGAAGAGGTACTGCGTGCCTGCGGTGTAAGTCGCGTCGTCGGCGGCGAGCGTGCGGAGGTACATGGGGCCGAGCGTGTACCCGGCGATGAGCACCAGCGCGCCGGCGATCGCGGCGAGGAGCAAGCTCTGGTTGAAGACGAGGTTCGCGTCCGCTTGGTCCTTCCGGCCGGCGGCGTGCGCGATGAGCACCATGGTGCCGATGCCGAGCACCTGCGTGACCGCCATGACGATGAACTGCATGTTGCCGGCCGCGCTCACGCCCGCGATCGCGGCGCCACCCAAGCGCGAGACGAAGTAGAGGTCGATCAGATAGTAGAGCGTCTGGAACAACATCCCGATGGCGATGGGCATCGCCATCCGGATGATGTGCCGCGGGATGGAGCCTTGGGTCAGGTCATGCACTGGCGTCTTCCTTCACGGTGAATGCGGCGTCGGCGAGTGCCCATGCATGATCGCGTGCGTCGACGGGCCACGCGGCGGTGATTGAACGGAACCGCTCACGATCGTTGGCGAAGAACGCGCGTGCGGCCTCGTCGAAATCCTCGTTCCCCGAGAGCATCGCCGAGAGGAAACGATACGCTGATTCCTGTGCCGCGCGCATGCGGTCGCGGTCGGCGAAGGTGACGCGCGCCTGATCGACGAGCCGTCGCAGTGCCGCCGAGGCACCACCCGGCTGTGACGCCAACCATTCCCAGTGGCGCGGCAGCAGTGTGACTTCGCGGCCGATGACGCCGAGTCGCGGGCGTCCCGGACCGCGTGACGTTTCGTCGCTCTCCTGCGCCGACTCGGCGATGAGTTGCGCGGCGGCGTCGGACTGCTTGAGGCGCTCGAGCACGTCGGCGATGGAACCGCGGAGGTCGAGTTCGATCGGCTGCGATGTGCTGACGTCGAAGATGAAGAGCGCACCGGCGAACCCGCGCAGCTCGGCGACCTTCACGGCGCGGGCGACGTCCGCGAGCGGGCCGACGGCGATGCGGCGCATGCCCTCGAACGCGATGGCGGGGCGCTTGGTAATCGGGGAGAGGTTGGCGGCGGTCATCTGGAGGTCCTGGTGTCTCGATTCGGCTGAGGCGGCAGCGGCAGAGATTCGCCCGGGTAGAAGCATGGATGCCTTAACACCCGGGTGAAACGAAGCGTGATTCTACCCGGTTGAATTGCGGGTGTCAATATCACCCGGGTAGTTCCGGGTTGTGGCGGTCGATGCAACCGCCAAGCTTGCCCATGTGTCGAACGGCAGTCGTCGACCTCAACCGGGCTACCGCATGTCTCTGAATGTCCTTCTGCGTGGCTCAGCGCTGCGCGGCGCCATCGCGACCGTCGCCGGCGCCCTTGTCGCGGTCCCGGCGGCGGCCCAGGATCGCGTCACCACGCGGACGCTCAGCACGCCGCTGTTCGAGTACGCGGAACCATTCTCGTCGCTGAGCGGGTTCCGCGAACTGAAGGACGGTCGCGTGATCGTCGCCGACTCGCGGGACAAGGTGCTGCAGGTGATCGATCTCGCGACGGGGAAGAGCGAGAAGATCGGCCGAGAGGGCGCGGGACCGATGGAGTGGTCGATGCCGTCCCGGCTGTCGGCGTATCGCGGCGACTCGACGCTGATGACCGATTTCTCCAATGGGCGCTACTTCATCATCACGCCTGAGGGAAAGGCCGGTGGCACCGTGCGCGAGCCGGAGGGGGAGCGTCTCGCTCGCGCGAGTTTCGTCGGCTCGAACGTGCTCGGTCAGTTGATCATGAGTGAGGACGTCTGGGACATGCGTGACAAGTCGTCGACCGGGCTCACACATGTGCTGCGGTTCGATCGTCGCACGGGACGCACCGACAGTCTCGCAACGTTGATCGGACCGAAAGGCGAGCAGAACGGTGCGACCATCAGCGGCAACGGCATGATCCGCTCGTTCACGAATCTCCCCCTCGCGGCGCGTGACATCGTGGTTGCGGCACCGGACGGTCGCGTCGCGGTGGTGCGCACCTCGCCGTATCGCGTCGAGTGGTACCACGCGGACGGCAAGATCGTGCGCGGCGCGCCCGCGACGCCCTCGGCGATCAAGGTGACGGAGGCGGAGAAGAAGGCGTTCCTCGCGTCGCAGATACGACCGGGTACGTTCCAGGTGCGGGCGGCGGTTGGAGGATCCGCTGAGGGTGCGAGCAAACCGCGCCCATCTGCCGCGGACGTGGACGCCATGACGAATCCCGCCATGACGTGGCCCGCGGTGAAGCCGCCGTTCCCTACCAGTGGCGCGATGGTCGCGTCGGATGGCAAGCTCTGGGTCCCGCGCGCGCGCGCACACAACGACTCGATCCCGACCTACGACGTGTTCGACGCCGCCGGGCGCGTGGTGGAGCGTGTCGTGCTGCCGAAGGGCGCACGGCTGCTCGGCTTCGGGAAGGGTGTGGTGTATCTCTCGCGCAGCGACGAGGACGAACTGCTCTATCTGCAGAAGTACCGCTACTGAGGCGACCGACGCCGCACGCGACCGCGACCGCCTGAGCGGTCGCGGTCGTTGTCGTTTCAGCGCGCGAACCAGCGCGCCGCGAGTGCGCCGCCGATGAAGCCGCCGAGGTGTTCCTGCCAGCTGATGCCTTGCTCGCCGGGCAGCACACCGAACACGAGTCCGCCCCAGAGCGCGATCACCACCACGCTCAGCGCGACACTGGCGAGACTCCGCGCGTACCATCCCGCGAAGATGAGGAAGCCGAGGAACCCGAAGATCACACCGCTCGCGCCGATGTGCACGGAGTTGGGTGCGCCGAGCAGCCAGGCGAGCAGCCCACCCCCGACCGCCGCGGAGAGCGCGACGAGTGCGTAGTGGCGCGGGTCGCGCAGCATGACGAGCCAGCCGAGCGCGAGGAGCGACGCGGTGTTGGCCGAGAGGTGCGCGAGGTCGCGATGGAGGAACGGCGCGAGCACGATGCCGCGCAGTCCGTCGATGCTACGCGGGACGACGCCGTATTGGAGCAGTGCGTGCCCGAGGAGGCTGTCGACGCCGAACACCGCCCACAACGTCGCCACGCTCGCACCGAGCACCGTGGCGTGCACGCGGAGCGCTTTGACGACGCTGACGGGGCGGGGTGTGGTGAGCATGGGCGCGGGGACACGGGGATGCATCAGAGCGAACCAAGGTGCAGCGACGCGAGTTACTTTAGGACGCATCCTTCTCTCGGAGCCCTTCGTGCACAAGGACGACCTGCGCGCCGTGATGGTAAGAGACCTACGTGCACTCGCGCGCGAGGTTTCACTGTATCCAACGGACGACGCTCTGTGGCAGACGATGCCCGGGATCGCCAACTCGGGTGGAACGCTGGCGCTGCATCTCGCCGGCAACGTGCAGCACTTCATCGGTGCGGTGCTCGGCGGAAGCGGCTATGTGCGTGACCGCGAGGCGGAGTTCGGCAGCCGCGGGCTCGCGCGCGCGACGGTGGTGGCGGAGGTCGAGCGTGCCCTCAGCGCGCTCGAACAGACATTGGAGGCGATGCCGACAGCGCGGATGGCGGAGCCGTTCCCCATCGAGATGGGCGGCAAGCGTCTGGTGACGTCGCGCATGCTCACGCATCTCGCGGTGCATCTGACGTATCATCTCGGGCAGATCGACTACCATCGGCGGATGGTCGCGCCGGAGTCGGGTGTGGCCGGCGCCGTCGCGGTCACGGAGCTCTAGGCGCGAAACCGTGAGGCGGGGTCGGTCCGTACGGGGCCATAACCCGGACCCTCCACGGAGCCCACCATGACGATCCCGATGACGCAGTCGATGCCCGACGCCGCGCTGATGGCGAGTGACCACGATCGCGACCTGCAGCATCCTGCACTCGGTGCGATGGTCGACGCGGAGCGGGAACGCATGGCGCGACTCACGGCGCGCGGCATCGGCATGCCGATCGCGGGGGTCGTCTATTGGCTCGCGGTCGCGTGGTTGGTGCGCGCGTATCCGTTGAACAAGGCCGGCACGCTGAGCTTCATCGCGACCGGCGCGGTGTTCCCGATCGGCATGCTGCTCACCAAGTGGTTCGGCGGGAACCTGTTCGCGAAGGCCTCGCGCTTCGATTCCCTCGGCATGCTGTTCAACGCGATGCAGTTCGCGTTCTGGCCAGTGGTCGCGCTGGTGTACTACACGGCGACGCCGTGGACCTGGTTCACGATGGGTGTGCTGTTCGGGTCGCACTTCATCGGGTACGCTTGGTTGTATCGGAGCCGCGGCTACGGTGTGCTCGGCGGTGGCATGGTCGGCGTGCTGACGCTGGTGGCGTTGGTGACACGTTCGCCGATGCCGACGACGGTGCCGTTGATCGCCGCCGGGGTGTATGCAGTGGCCGTGGCAATGGTGTGGGGCGAACTCAAGCGCGCGCGCTGACCCCATGATGTGACGAACGCCGCGGCGCGGTGGTACGTAGAGGGTCGAGGTCGTCTCTCCCCCCATCGTACCAGATGTCCGCACCGCTCGAAATCCACAGTTATCGCCGTCCGTCGCGCGGCACGGCCCGACTCCGTCGCATCCTGCTCGCGGGCGGACTCGCGGGTGTGCTCGATCTCGCGGCGGCCATCGTGCAGGGCGCGATACGCGGCACCGCGCCCGAGCGCATCCTCCAATCGATCGCGAGTGGCATCCTCGGCCGCGACGCGTTCGACGGCGGTGGGATGACGGTGCTGCTCGGACTCGAACTGCATTTCTTCATCGCACTCAGTGCGGCCACGGTCTACCTCGTTGCCGCGGAGCGGTGGACCGTGCTCGCCGAGCGATGGGTGCTGTGGAGCGGGGTGTATGGGGTGCTGGTGTGGGCCGTGATGAATCTGGTGGTGCTGCCGCTGTCTGCGGCGCCGTTCCGGTTCCAGTTCTCGGTCGCGGCGGTGATGGTGGCGTGGACCATTCATGTGGTGTGTGTGGGGTGGGTGATCGGGTTTGTGGCGCGGCGTTCCGTTACTGCATTCACCACAGGGACACAGGGGACCCAGGGGAGTGGAGCCCCGCGGTAGCACGGCAACGGCGGTCACCACAGAGGGCACAGAGGGCACAGAGACAACAGAGGAGTAGATCGGGAAGACAAGACGGCTTACCTCCCCTTCAATACCCACAGCAGTCCAGAAATCGACGCTGTACAAACACTGCCTCTACCTGTGTCCTCTCATGACACCCTTGGTTCCCTGTGTTCCCTGTGTCCCTGTGTTGAACGCAGTTGCAGTTCTCTGTGCCCTCTGTGGTGAAAGCAGTTGAAGTCAGTCGAGCAACACGAACAATGGCCCCGCACCCCCACGTATCGTAGTTTGGGTGATGCGAATCAACCTCGACGCCGAGTTCGCCCGCATCCACGACCACTGGTCCCCGGTGGTCATCGGTGAGTTGAACGGACAGCAGGTGAAGGCCGTGAAGTTCCAGGGGGAGTTCCACTGGCATCAGCATACGCACGAGGACGAGATGTTCCTCGTGCACCGCGGCGCATTCACCATGGAGTTCCGCGACCGGCACGTGCCGCTCTCCACCGGTGAGTTCCTCATCGTGCCGCGCGGCACCGAGCATCGGCCGGTGGCTGAGCACGAGGTGGAAGTGATCCTGTTCGAGCCGGCGACGACCGTGCGCGTGGGCGACTGAGATGCGCGCGTACCACGCCCTCGCCCTCATTCCGCTCATTGCGTTGCTGGGTGCGCCCTTCTTCGCGAATCGCGTGGAGCCACGCATCTTCGGGCTGCCGTTCCTGTTGGCGTGGTGTGTGGGCGCGGTGCTGCTGGCGTCGGGCACGATGGCGTTGCTGCACTGGCTCGACCGCCGCGCGCGATGAACATCGCGCTGCTGCTCATCCTCGCGTCGTTCGCGCTGGCCATCGGCCTCGGGCTCTATGCCCGACGCGGTCGCACGATGAAGCTCGAGGAGTGGTCGGTCGGCGGTCGCGGGTTCGGCACGTTGTTCGTGTTCCTCCTCATGGCGGGGGAGATCTACACGACCTTCACGCTGCTCGGCGGCAGCGGGTGGGCGTACGGCAAAGGCGCGCCCGCGTTCTACATCATCTGCTACGGTGCGGTGTCGTACGTGCTCGCGTACTGGGTACTCCCACCCATCTGGCGCTACGCGACCGAACATCGCCTGTTCTCGCAGGCGGACTTCTGGGCGCGCAAATACGACAGCCGTGCACTCGGCGGCCTTGTGGCCGTGGTGGGAGTGGTCGCGCTCATCCCGTACCTGGTGCTGCAACTCAAAGGGCTGGGGCTGATCGTGAGTGAAGCCTCGGCGGGTGTGATCTCGCCGACGATGGCGATCTGGCTCGGCACTGCAGCGCTGGTGGGCTACGTGAGTGCGAGTGGCATCCACGGCAGTGCGCTCACCGCGTTGGCGAAGGATGTGCTGATCCTCGTGGTGGTGGTCGCGCTCGGGCTGTACCTGCCGTGGAAACTCTTCGGCGGCGTGGGCGAGATGTTCGCGCGCATCGAGGGCGAGCGACCGGGCTTCCTGATATTGCCGGAGCGCGGGTTCAGTCCGAGCTGGTTCTCGAGCACCGTGCTGCTCTCCGCGCTCGGTCTCTATCTCTGGCCACAGAACTTCGCGTCCGTATTCACCGCGAAAGGCGAGAACGCGCTCCGTCGCAACTCGAGTCTGATGCCGTTGTATCAGCTCGTGCTGTTGTTCGTGTTCTTCACCGGCTTCGCCGCGCTGTTGTCCGTGCCGGGGCTTGAGGGGAGCGATGTGGATCTCGCGCTGCTGCGATTGGTGCGCGCGCAGCTACCGGACTGGGCCGTGGGCACCGTGGGCGCTGCTGGTGTGCTCACCGCACTCGTGCCGGGGTCGATGATCCTCATGGCCGCCGCGACGACGATGGCCAACACCGGGTATCGCGCGCTGGTGCCGGATGCGGATGACGCACGGGTCGCGCGCGCCGCGAAGTGGGCGGTGCCGGTGGTCGCGGCGGTGGCGTTGTGGTTCACGCTGCGCGGCGGGAGCACCATCGTCGCGCTGTTGCTGATGGGTTATGCGTTCGTGACGCAGCTCTTCCCATCGCTCGTGTGTGCGATCGTCCCCGGCTGGCGCATCTCCGCGCTTGCGGCGGGGGCCGGAATCGTCACTGGTGTGTCGGTCGTCGCCGCGCAGACGATCAGCGGCATCACCCTGGCGCAACTCGCGCCGTCATGGCCGGGCGCGGTGCTGGACGTGAATGTGGGTGTGGTGGCGCTCGGGGCGAACATCGCGGTGACGGGCGCGGTCGCGTTGCTCACGCGCCCGTCCCGCGACTGACGCTACTTCTTGTCGCGCGAGATGGACCACACGTAGGCAGCGACCGCCTTGATCTGGTCGTCGTTCAGATTCATGTTGCCGCCGCGACCGTTCATCGGGAAGCGACGGGCGGCGTCCTTGATCGACGCACGCGGCACACCGTTGGTGATCGTCGTGACGATCTCCTCGAAGGTGCCCTTGGAGTGCAGCCACGGACCGGTCACGAGTGCGGGGCCGTTGTTGGCACCGACGCCCTTCTGGCCATGGCAACGCTGGCAACTCCCGGCGTTGTAGAGCGAGTCGCCCAGGGTGATCATCGCCGGGGTGACACCGGCCGGCATGGTCGGGCCCTTGGGCTGCGGGGCCGCGGCGGCCTCGGTGCCTGACGACTTGGCGCAGGCCGAGAGGACGAGTGTGGCGAGGAGCGGTGCAACGAGGAACGAGCGGCGCATCGGTGGAGCCTCTGCGGGTTGGGGTTCGCTGTGGTACGCGCGTCCAGCGTCGGACGTTGCGACCCCCAATCTGCGCCCCACGACGCACCGCGGCCAGCCGCTCAGCAAGCACGGCTGGCCGCGGGTGGTGTGTTTCGCCTGTGCCGAGAACGCGCCGAGCAGCTCCTCGTTGCTGCGCGCCGCGGCCTGAGTGCTGTTGCCCTCGGCGAGTGACGGACTGCCCATCGCGACCTGCTTCGAGGCGGAGGAGACCTACTCGGAGGTGGGTTCGAGTTCGTGCGTTGTGCCCGCCCCCCCATTGTCCGGCTCAGGGAAGCGGAATCCGAGGAAAATTCCCTGACAGCGACGCACCGTCCACATCTATGTATATGGTTCCGTCCGTGACGGAGAGGGTCCACGAGTTGCGGCGGTCGAGTCGCTCGGCGAGCGCGGCGAGCAGATCTCGATCGACCGCGAACAGCGCGATCTGATCGGCCTTGTGGATGCGCGTGCCTTCGTAGGTCCTGAGCAGCAGCCGCGGGTCCTTGTGCGTGTAGACCGCCACGCGCGGACTGGCTTTGCTGGCGATGTGGAGGCGGGCGGCGTCCGGCGCGCCGATCTCGATCCAGCTCTTCCAGGCGCCCGTGAGGTCCTTCACGACGATCGCGGGGTCGTCGGGGTCGGAGATCCCGCCTTTGGAGAAACTGATCCCCTCTGCGTACTCCAAACAGTAGGCGAGCACCCGTGTGAGGAGGTACTCCTCACTCTCGGAGGGATGGCAGGCGGCCTTGATGGCGAACTGCTCGTAAACACCTCGGTCTACGTCGCTTAGCGCGATGTCGAAGCTGTACAGCGTCGCGGTCAGAGCCATGGCGGAAGTCTAATCCGGGCGGTCGCCGAGGCCACCCGGGAGCCCGCAGCGACCCACAAGGGACTCGAATGGGTTAGATTAGGTGACACTCAATCGGGCGGAAGATGATCAAGGGCTTTGAGTTCGTGGACAGCGGTCGCAGCTACAACTGCACCGTGGAAGTGCGGAAAGGCGCCGAGGATGACGCGTGGTGGTGGTTCGCGGTGAGCGGTGACGGCCAGCGCTACGCGCCGTTCCGGGCCGCCAAGGACGACACCCGCGGGACCGTCCAGGATCGGATCGTCCAGTTCTACACGAACCGCCTGTTCCAGCTCACGCAGCCCACGCAGCGCGGCTCGCATTGGGGCAAGCGCAATGTGCCGGCGAAGGCGCCGGCGGTGGCACCCGAAGCGCAGGCCTAGTCAGCGCGCTCGCGGTGCGAGCGCCTGCTGCATCGCGGCGACGGTCTCTGGTGGCATGCCGCTCTTCTGCGCAAGCGCCAGGGTCCGCGCGGCCATCACGCGATAAATGAGTCCGTGCGCAGGGAGCGTCGCATCGAGTGCGTCGAGATGCCGCACGACCGTCCCGACGTCGCCGCGGCGGATGGGACCGGTGAGCGCTTCGGTCGTGCCTTCCGCGCCGACACGTTCGGCGGCGGTGGCGGTGAGCCGGGCGATGCCGTTGCGGGCGAGTACCGGCGGCACACCGGCGTCGATGGCCGCCTGGATGGCGACATCCATGAGTGCGACCGCGAAGCTCGAGCCCAGTGTGGCGGCGGCGTGGTACTTGGGGCGATCGGCGTCACTCACCGCGAAGGGTTGCATGCCGATCGTCGTGGCGAGCGCGTAGGCCGCTGCGGCTGCGGCGCCGCTACCGCCGACCGCGGCCGGCACCCCCTGCAACGCGTTGCTCGGCGACGAGAACGTGAGTGTCTGCAACGGATGCATCCACCCGGTGCTCACGCCGAGTACACTGAGGGGCTCGAGTGCATCGAGTGCGGCGCCGCCGCTCAGGTGAAGTGCGACGGCCGGCAGGGGCGAGCGGAGTTCCGTGGCGAGCACCGACGACAGGCGCGGGAGCACGTCGTCGGGGACGGCGAGGATCCACAGCGCGGCCGCGTCCTGCGCGCTGCCATGATCGAGGCCACGGGCGCGGATGCGCGCCTCGCCGGCCGGTGAGCGGGCGACGACGCGCGCCTGTCCGCCCGCGAGGCCGATGGCGCTGGCGAGCGCGAGACCGGCGCGACCGGCACCGAAGATGAGTGTGAGCGGGATGGTGGCCACGCGCCGAATCTATTCCGTCGGAGCCGCGGTCGCAGGGGCCGTCGCAGCGGTGGCGCGCGGGGCACGGTAGATGGTCACACTGGTGTCCTCGAAGGTCCGCGTGAGCGCCCCGCGCGGGAGGATGTGCGTGCGCGCGTGCTCGACGGCGAGGACGGGCGTGAAGTGGCGCGCCATCCACGAATCGATCACCCGGTCGAGCATGCGTGACTCGTAGGGCGGATCGACGAACACGAGGTCGTAGGCATCGGCGTTGAGCTGGCCGGCGAACGGCAACGCGTCCTTCTTGAACACGCGGGTGCGTTCCTTCAGTCGCAGCTTGATGATGTTCGACTTGAGCGCCGCGAGGCTGGTGGGGCGGGTCTCGACGAAGTCACAGCGCCGCGCGCCGCGCGAGATGGCTTCGAGGCCGAGTGCGCCGGTGCCGGCGAAGAGATCGAGCACCGAGGCGCCCGGCAGGTCCTCGGCGAGCAGGTCGAGCAGCGCGCCGCGCACGTGTTCGGCGGTGGGCCGCACGCGGAAGTCGGCGGGCGAGGTGAGATCGCGGCCTTTGAACTTGCCGGCGATGATTCTCACGGTGTGGCGGCGGGCATGGGGCAGGGGCGAGTGGTCACGCGGAGAAAGGTAGTCGTCCCGCCCTGCTGGGGAGGGCGCGGCGCAGCGACCTTCCGGTGCTCGGTCCTGTGGCCTAACGTAGGGCGCAGTACTTCCGCACGGACGGCGCCCAGTGCGCCGTCCATGGCCATCACCGTCCACCGTCGACGCCGATGCTCCGCGCCACTCGCTCTCTCATTGCTCTCGTCGTGGGTCTCTCGCTCATCGCCCACGAGGCCCGGGCTCAAGGCCCTGCAGCGACGGCGGTCACGTTGCCGCTCAAGTCCGCGCGTACCCACGCATTCACGGCACGCCAGGGGACGTGGCTCTCTCTCGACGTCTCGCCCGATGGGCAGACCATCGTCTTCGACCTGCTCGGCGATCTGTACACCATGCCGATCGCCGGCGGGAAAGCGACGCGGCTCACCAGCGGCATGGCATTCGACGTGCAGCCGCGCTTCTCGCCGGATGGCAAGCGGGTGGTGTTCGTGTCCGACCGCAGTGGCGGCGACAACGTGTGGATCATGTCGCTCGACGGCAAAGACACGACGCAGCTCACCAAGGGCAACAACAATCTCTATGTCTCGCCCGAGTGGACGCCGGATGGCGCGTATGTCGTCGCATCGCGCTCCGGTGGGCTCGGCGGCACGGCCAAGCTGTGGATGTACAACGTCGATGGTGGCAGCGGCGTGGCACTGACCGCGAATCCCGCACCGCCGGCGAACCTCAAGATGGTGGGCGCGGCGTACGGCAAGGACGCGCGGTATCTGTGGTTCGCGGCGCGCAGCGGTGACTGGCAGTACAACGCATTGGGTCCGCAGTACCAGTTGTATGTGTGGGACCGCGACAACGGTCGCACATCGCAGATGTCCACGCGCTACGGCTCGGCGTTCCGTCCGGCGCTCTCGCCCGACGGCAAGTACCTCGTGTACGCGACGCGTTTCGAGACCAAGACCGGATTGCGGATCCGCGAACTCGCCACGCAGAACGAGGAATGGCTCGCGTTCCCCGTGCAGCGCGACGACAGCGAGTCGCGCGCACCGATGGATGTGTATCCGGGCTACTCGTTCACGCCCGACTCGCGTGCGGTGGTGGTGTCGTACGGCGGCGAGATCTGGCGCGTGCCGGTGGACCGCAGCGCGCCGGTGAAGATCCCGTTCGAAGCGGATGTGCAACTCGAGATGGGACCGGAGGTGAAGTTCGCGTATCGCGTCGACACGGCGCAGACGTTCACGGCGCGACAGGTGCGTGATCTCGCGCCGTCGCCGGACGGCAGCAAGCTCGCGTTCTCCTCGATGGGCAAGATCTACGTGCAGGACCTGCCGAACGGGACACCGCGGCGTGTGAGTGCTGCGACCGTCGGCGAGTTCGGGCCGGCGTGGTCGCCGGACTCGAGATCGTTGGTGTGGGTGACGTGGGACGACGCGCAGGGCGGGACGATGGTGCGTGCGACGCTCGATGCGCGTCGTGGCTGGGCCACGCAGACCTTGGCGTCGGGTGCGCGGTTCGCTGACGTCGCGTGGTCGCCGGCTGGGGATCGCATCGTGGCGACGCGTGCCGCATCGCGCGAAGCGCAGGAGGCGGGCGGATCGTTCTTCGGTCCGGTGACGTCGGAGTTCGTGTGGGTGCCGGCCACGGGCGGCGCGGTCACCGTGATCATGCCGACCGGTGGCATGGGGAATCCGCACTTCACGACCGTGGAGAAGGATCGCATCTACGCGTACGGCACGCGCGATGGTCTCGCGTCGTTCCGCTGGGATGGGACCGATCTCAAGAGTCATCTTCGCGTGACGGGGCCGATGCCGCCGGGCGCGGGTGGCTCGATGACGCTCGATGCGGGACTCGACGCGCAGGCGGCGCGCATGATCGGTGGTCGTGCCTCGCGCCCGATGACGCTGCGCGAGCCGCGGCCGTATGATGCGACCTCGGGCACGGGACTCGCGGCGCACTGGGGCGACGATGAAGAACACCTCGAGAACAACCCGACGCCGCCGTCGGCGAGCCTCATCGTCATCGCACCCACCGGCGACAAGGCGTTGGCGATGGTGGCGATGGATCTCTATGTGGTGACGATCCCGAGGGTCGGTGCGACGGCACCGACGGTCTCGGTGGCGGCGCCGGCCACGGCCGTGGTGCCGGTGCGCAAGCTGAATGAGATCGGCGGCGAGTTCCCCGCGTGGTCGCACGACGGGACGCGGGTCATGTGGGGGCTGGGCAACGCGGTGTGGACGTACGATCTCACGCGGGCGAAGGTGGTGGACGATTCGCTCAAGGTGGAAGCGCGTCGCGTCGCGCTCCTCCGGGCCGACACGACCAAGCGTGACAGTCTCGCGCGCGCGGACTCCATCGCAAAGGCCGACACGGTGAAGAAGCCGACGCCGGGCTACAAGCCGGTGGAGACGCGCATCGCGGTGCAGGCCACGCGGGACACGCCGCGCGGCGTGGTGGTGCTCCGCGGCGGAAAGGCGATCACGATGCGCGGGAACGAGATCATCGAGAACGCGGACATCGTGGTGCGTGACGATCGTATCGTCGCGGTGGGTGCACGAGGGTCGGTGACGATCCCCGCGGGGGCGCGCGTGATCGATGTGACGGGCAAGGTGGTGATGCCCGGCATGGTGGACACACACTACCATCCGCAGTGGCTCACGCCGGGCATCCACAACACGCAGACGTGGCAGTACCTCGCCACGCTCGCGTACGGCACCACCACCACGCGTGACCCGCAGACGGCGACCACCGACTTCCTCACGTACGGCGATCGCGTGATGAACGGCGAGATGATCGGGCCACGCATCTACACGACCGGTCCGGGCGTGTTCTCCGGCGAAGCGGTTCGCGACCTCGAGCATGCGCGGCAGGTGATGGCACGCTACGCGAAGTACTACGACACCAAGACGCTCAAGATGTACATGAGCGGCAATCGCCAGCAGCGTCAGTGGATCATCCAGGCGGCCAAGGAACTCGGCATCATGCCGACCACCGAGGGTGGGCTCGATCAGAAGCTCAACCTCACGCACGGCATCGACGGGTACCCGGGCATCGAGCACACGTTGCCGATCACGCCGAAGTTCGCCGATGTGTTCGAGTGGTACCGCGCGACGGGCACGTACAACTCCCCGACACTGGTGGTGGAGTACGGTGGGCCCTTCGGTGAAGGTTGGTTCTATCAGACCGAGGATCTCGCGAACGATGTGAAGCTTCGCACGTTCACGCATCCGATCGATCTGGCGGGCAAGATCCGGCGTCGCGGCACGGGCAACGCGCCCGGACCCGCCGGCTTCGCGCTGCGCGAGGAGTACGCGATGTGGCAGCATGGCGAGGACATCGCCAAGACTGTCGCGGCAGGCGGGAAGATCGCCGTGGGATCACACGGGCAGCTGCAAGGGCTCGGCATGCACTGGGAGCTTTGGCTGGTGCAGAGCGGCGGGTTGTCGACGCACGACGCGCTCCGTGCGGCGACGATCGTCGGCGCGGAGGCGATCGGTCTGGCGACCGACATCGGCTCGCTCGAGCCGGGGAAGATGGCCGATCTGCTCGTGCTCGACCGGGACCCGCTGCTGAACATCCGCAACTCGAACAGCATCGGCATGGTGATGATGAACGGACGGTTGTATGATGCGAACACCTTGGATGAGGTCTATCCGCGGCAGCGGAAGCTGCCGATGCAGCCGTGGGCGTACACGGCACCCAAAGCCACGGCAGGGATCCAGTGAATCGGTCGCATCGTGCAGGACTCGTCGTGGGCGCGCTGTTCGCGACAGTGGGCGGGGCGGTGGCCTGCGCAAGCACCGGAGACGCCCGGGTGGCGTTCTTCGATACGCTGCGCGGTGCCTGCGGCGCGCGCTACGAGGGCGCGAAGCAGTTCCCGGACGACACCACGGATGCCTTCCACGGCAAGCTCCTCGTGGCCACTGTCGCCGAGTGCAATGACTCGCAGGTGCGGGTGCCGTTCGTGGTGGGCGCGGACAGCTCGCGGACCTGGGTCTTCACCACGCGCGACAGCACGCTCGAGCTCAAGCACGATCATCGGCACGCGGACGGCACGCCGGACTCCGTGACGATGTACGGTGGCATGGCGAACCTCGACGGCGCACCGATGTCGCAGCACTTCGAGGCGGATGCGTACACGGCGCGGTTGATCCCGGCGGCGCGGACGAATGTGTGGACCGTGACGTTCTCGGCGGATGCGAAGGAGTTGACGTACCATCTCGATCGTGATGCGAAGCCGCGGTTCACGGCGGTGTTGAAGCGGGTGAACTGATCACGCCATGTCCATCCGCATCCTCGTCACCGGCGGCACGTTCGATAAGCAGTACAACGAGCTCGAAGGCACGCTCTCGTTCCGCGAGACGCACCTCAATGACATGCTCGACCGTGGGCGATGCAAACTGCCGGTCGCGGTGGAGGTGCTCATGATGATCGATAGCCTCGAGATGACCGACACTCACCGGGCCAGCGTGGCGGCGGCGTGCCGCGGGTGCATCGAACAGCAGATCGTGATCACGCACGGCACCGACACCATGGTCGAGACCGCCCGGGTGCTGGCCGCAACCGTGCCGGGCAAGACCATCGTGCTCACCGGCGCGATGGTGCCGTTCGCGTTCGGGTCGTCGGACGGACTGTTCAACCTCGGCTCGGCGCTCTCGTTCGTGCAGGTACTGCCGTCCGGCGTGTATGTGGCGATGAACGGCCGCTGCTTCGCGTGGGACAACGTGCGCAAGAACCGTCAGGTCGGTGTGTTCGAGCCGATCAATCCTGTTCCCTAACTCCGGGTCACTTCCGTGATGCGTCGTCCTGCACTCGTGCTGCTGCTGTCGTGTGTTCCGTTCGCTGCTGGCGCCCAGCAGTTCGATGTGATGGAAGCGACGATCCCCGGTGTGCACGCTGCGATGGACGCCAAGCGTCTCACGTGTCGCGCGCTGGTGCAGGCGTATCTCGATCGCATCGTCGAGTACGATCAGTCGGGGCCTGCACTCAACTCCATCCAGTTCGTGAATCCGCGGGCGCTCGCCGAGGCGGACTCGCTCGACGCGGTGCTCAAGGCGAAGGGGTCGCGTGGACCGCTGCACTGTGTGCCGGTGATGCTCAAGGACCAGGTGGAGACGAAGGACATGCCGACCGGCTACGGTTCGGCGATCTTCGCGCAGTTCGTGCCGCAGCGCGATGCCACGATCGTGCGACGGCTCGAGGGCGCGGGCGCGATCATCCTCGCCAAGACCACGATGGGCGAGTTCGCGTCGCGCTACGTGGGCTCAGGGCCGGGCATCATCCGCAACGCGTATGACCCTACTCGGAACCCCAGTGGCTCGTCCGGCGGAACGGCATCGAGTGTGGCGGCGAACTTCGGGCTGGTGGGCATCGGTGAGGACACGGGCGGATCGATCCGTGGCCCGGCGGCGGTGAGCAGCCTCGTTGGGCTGCGTCCCACGCTCCCGCTGGTGAGTCGCTTCGGCATGTTGCCCGCGAATCCGACGCAGGACACCATGGGCCCGATGACACGCACGGTGGCGGATGCGGCGCGTGTGCTCGACGTGATCGCGGGCTACGACCCCAACGATCCGATCACGGCGTACACGGTGGGTGAGATCCCCGCGACGTACACCGCGTCGCTCAAGGCGACCTCACTGCGTGGCGCACGGATCGGCGTGTTTCGGACGCGTCGTACGACGTCGCTCGTCCCCGACAGTGTCGCAGCTCGTGATTCACTCGCCGCGCGCCGCAACGCGATGGCGCGCGAGATCAACGCCGAGTACGACAAGGTGAGCGTATTGTTCGAGAAGGCGCTCACGGATCTGAAGGCGCAGGGCGCGGTGCTGGTGGACTCGCTCACGCAGCCGCAGGTGCCGGGTCGGCGTGTGGGGAACGACTTCGAGACCGAAGAAGCCACCGATGCCTACTTCGCGCAGCATCCGAATGCGCCCGTGAAGACGCTCAAGGAGATCCTGCTCACCGGGCCGGTGAACCCGTGGCGGGCGCGCGGGCTGATCGAGTACGTGGGCCGCACGACCAACGACCCCGACTATCTCGTCTTGATGAAGTACCGCGAGGCCATGCGTGTGGCGATGCTGAAGCTCATGGCAGACCAGAAGCTCGACGCGATCGTGTACATGACATACGATGCGGGCACGACGACCATCGCCGCCGACGTGCTCACCAACCCGCGGCCCAACGACAACTACTCGCGTGGCGACAACCGCGGCCTGAGCCCCACGCTCGGCTGGCCGGCGCTCACCGTGCCGGCGGGCTTCACGAGTGATTCGTTGCCGGTGGGGCTCGAGTTCATCGGGCGGCCGTGGAGCGAACCGCAGTTGCTCGGCTATGGGTTCGCGTACGAGCAGGCGACCAAACACCGTCGGCCGCCGCGCACCACACCGCCGCTCGTGTCGGCGGCGTCGCGCGCGGCGGCGCCAGCGGTCAGTCGGCCGCGATAGTCGCGAGCACGTCGCGGCCGAACTGCACCTCGTCCTCGTTGACGGTGTGCGCCATGCCGCGGTAGATGCGCGTGGTCACGGTAGCGCCCATGCGCTCGTAGAGTGCCGCCGTCTCGCGTACGCGCGACTCGGGGATGTGCGGGTCGACGTCACTGCAACCGAAGAACGCGGGCATACCCGCGAAGGTCCCGGATTCATCCCATGACATGCCCGGCGGGCCGATGAGTCCGCCGGAGAAGGCGAGCACCGCGCCGTAGCGGCGTGCGCGCCGCTGTGCGCTGGTGCTGGCGAGGCAGGCGCCCTGCGAGAAGCCGCAGAGCACGATCTTCTGCTCGGGGAGTCCTGCGGCGACGAGTTCGTCGATGAGACCGTGCACCACACTGATGCCGGACGAGATGCCCGGCTCGTTGAGTGCGAGCGGCGACATGAAGCTCGTCGGGTACCAGGTGCCGCCGAGTGCGTTGGGCGCGACGTAGTGCACATCGTCGCGGCCGAACGCGTCGGCGAGTCCGATGATGCCTTCGGCCCAAGCGCCGCGACCGTGGATGAGGATCATGGCCGCGCGCGCCGTCGCGAGCGGCGCGCCGGCGGTGAGGCGCGGCTGGCCGCCGTGCGGAGGGAGTGGAGTCATGCGCGAAAGCTAAGCCGCTGACCGCGTCAGTTGCGCGGGCGATACCCCGGGCCGCGCACCACCTGACCGGGTTTGGCGCCCGTGTGCTGTCCATCGCGGAGTACTGCGACGCCGTTCACGAACATGTCGCGCACGCCGGTCGAGAGCTGGTGCGGCTTGTCGAACGTGGCGTTGTCGATGATGGTCGTCTCATCGAAGATGATGATGTCGGCCTTGAGCCCGACCTTGAGCACACCGCGGTCGGTGAGCGACAGTCGCGTGGCGACGGCGGAGCTCGCCTTGCGTACGGCGTCCTCGAGCGGGATCACGCGCTGCTCGCGCACGTAACGACCGAATAGGCGCGGGAAGTTGCCGTACGCGCGCGGGTGGGTCATGCCCTGCGCGGTGGCCGGGTCCTGCGAGCTCGCATCGGTGCCGAACTTCATCCACGGCTGCTGCAGCTGGAGCCGGATGTTCTCCTCGCTCATGAGGAAGAGCAGCTCGCCGAGCCCGAGGTTCTCTTCGACGTTGAGATCGATGATGACTTCGGCCCAGTCCTTGTTGAGCGCAGTCGCGATCTCGGCGAGCCGCTTGCCTTCGAAGCGCTTGAGCTCGGGCTTGGTGAAGCCGACGACCATGACGTTGGCCGGCGTGGCGATCTCGCAGAGGTTCTCGTAGCCGGCGTCCATCGCATGCATCTCGGCGACCATCGTGGCGCGGAGTGCCGGGTTCTTGAGATTCTCGAGCAGTTTGCCGCCGGCGGAGTACTTGGGCGGGATGCAGGAGGCGAAGGAGTTCCCGCCCGCGGGGTAGAGGTACATGTTGGCCTGCACGTCCTGACCGGCGGCGCGTGCAGAGTCGATTTTCGCGATCGCGCGCGGCATCTTGGGCCAGTTACGCGGGCCGCTGGCCTTGAGATGGTAGATCTCTACGGGCACGTTGCCTTCGCGGCCGATGCGCAGGGCTTCGTCCATGGCTTCGAGGAACTTGTCTCCCTCGGAGCGCATGTGCGTGATGTAGATGCCGCCGTACGGCGACATCGCCTTCGCTGCGTCGACGAGTTCTTCGGTGCTGGCGTAGGTGTTGGGTGGATAGATGAGTGCGCTCGCGATGCCGAACGCACCGTCTTCCATGGCGCGGGCGACCATGGCGCGCATGGTGTCGCGCTCAGCGATGGTCAGCGCACCAGCTTCCTCGCCCTTCACATACACGCGCACCGTGCCGTCGCCGAGGAAGGAGCCGACGTTCTGCGCCGTGCCGCGAGCGACCATGTACTCGAGCCAGGCGCCGAAGCCGTGTGGCCCGGCGAAGCGGCGCAGCATCTCGCGACTCGCCGAGTCCGATTCAGTGGCGAGGAGCTTGTCGTTCATGGGGCCGAGTGATGAGCCCTCGCCGTGGATGGCGGTGGTGATGCCCTGCGTGACCATGGAGATCGCGCGGCCGTCGCCGGTCATGTAGTGACCGATGGAATGCGCCTGGATATCGATGAAGCCGGGCGAGACGATGAGGCCTTTGGCGTCGACGCGGGAGGTGGCGCGTGCGCGTGTGAAGGCGCCGCGCGGGCCGATGGCGGCGATGTGTTCACCGCGGATGGCGAGGTCGCCGTAGTACCAGGCGGCGCCGGTGCCGTCGACGATGCGGCCGTTCTCTATAATGATGTCGAAGGGGCCGGTGACCGGGGCCGGGCGTGTGCCGACCGGTGACGACGGGGTGCAGGCAAGCGTGAAGGCGAGCAGGGCACTGAGGACGCGGACGGACATGGCGGACTCGGAGGTGAGGACTGTCGACAAAGGTAGCGCCAACGGCGCAGGCCGCACGGGTGTGCCCCGTGCGTCCGCAGCGACGGCTCGGGGCTTTGTTCGGCTCTATCCGCTCGCCGTCCCGGGCCGTAGTTTCGCCCGATCCACACCGCCGTTCCGACCCCACCAAGGTGGTACCGATGCGTCCTGTTGCCTCTGCACTCGTCCTGCTCGCGTTCCCGCTCACCTTGGCGGCGCAAGCCCCGGTGATCAGTCCCGCCGGTGACCCGTCGGTGAAGCCCGACACGATCTACCGGCTGGCGATCGATCCCAAGACCGCGCCCGAGGAGATGCGACGGTATCTGCTCGACGACGGCGTGATCCGGCTCGAGGCCGACGGGCGCGGGACCACGACCTACCGGCAGATCATCCAGATCCTGCGGCCCGAAGGCGCCGAGGACTATCAGGAGATGCAGTTCTCGTATGCACCGAAGCACGAGAAGCTGACCATCAACTGGCTGCGCGTGGTCAGGCCCGACGGCACCGTGATCAGCGAGAAGCCGACACAGGTGCAGGAGTCGGACGTGCCGGCGCAGATGGGCGACCCGATCTACGCCGATCGCAAGGTGATCCGCGTTTCGATCAGCGGTGTGGCGGCAGGGACCATCGTCGACTTCAGCACGACGACCGAGGAGCTCAAGCCGTTCCTCACCGGCGACGCGTTCCATTCGTGGAGCGTCAGCACCGGCCTCGCGGTGGCGCGGTCACGCTACATCGTCGACGTGCCGGCATCGGTGAAGATCAACCTCAAGGAAGAGAACCTGAACTTCGCCCGTCAGGAGACCGTGGTCGGGGGTCGTCGCGTGATGACGTGGGCGGCGCAGGACCTGCCGAAGGTGAAGCCCGAGCCGTTCGCCGCCGACTCCAACGGCGTCTACATGTCGGTCGTCTGGTCGCTGCCACTCAAGTGGGCGGAAATCGGGAAGTGGTACGCCGCCAATGCGCGCGGCCGCTACGAGGTCACGCCCGAGGTCGCCGCCAAGATGGCCGAGCTGTTGCGCCCGGCGCGCACGCTCGATGACACGCTCCGCGCGGTGCACCGTTGGGTGGCGCAGGATGTCCGCTACGTCTCGATCGCGTTCGGGCTCGGCGGCTATCAGCCGCGCACGCCCGCTGAGGTCCTCTCCACCGGGTTCGGCGACTGCAAGGACAAGTCGACCATCTTCGTCGCGATGCTGCAGAAGCTCGGCATCATGGCGCGCCCGGTGCTGCTGAACTCCACGGGCGGCGTGGAGCGCGGGTTGCCATCCATCACGCAGTTCGACCACGCGATCGCCGCGTTCAAACGTCCGCGCAGCAACACGTGGGAATACGTCGACCTCACGGCGAACCTCACGCCGTTCGGTGAACTGCCGTTCGGACCGCAGGGCGAGTTCGGTATCATCGTACATCCGGACGGCGCCATCGAAGAGGTGACCTTCCCGTTGTCGACCGTGGTGGAGAACCGCCAGACGACGCGGATGGTCGGCACGCTGCGTGAGGACGGCGTGTTCGACGGAACTTACGAGGAAATGGCGACCGGCAATCTGCAGTACCAGATCCGACAAGTCTTCGAGAACCCACTCGACTCGACGCAGCGAGCGCAGCTCGCGAACAATGTCGCGCGCGGCTGGTTCCCGGGGTCCGACGGTTCGGCGCTCGAGCACACGGAAGGAAAGGATCTGACCGTGACGCCGAAGGTGAAACTCCGGATCACGAACGGACGGGCCGCGCAGCTCGCTGGCTCGACGATCCTGCTGCGGAACCTCGCGGGCACCATGGTCGCGTTCGCCGACGGCGCACGTGAACTGGATGCACAACCGCCCCGGCGGTTCCCCATCGATGCGATCCAGATCTTCGGCTACCGCGAGACCTCGTTCGAGCTCGATCTGGCGCTGCCTGCCGGGTACCGCGCCACGCTCCCGACCGGCGTCGACGCGGCGAGTCCGTTCGGAGTGTACAAGACGACTTACAGGCAGGAGGGCGATCGCCTCCTGATCACGCGGACGGTGCGTGGTGTGCGCGGCATCCAGTCTCCGACTGCCCGTGATGCCCTCACGGCATGGATGCGTCAGGTGGCGAAGGACGACGCGACCGTGATCGTGCTGGAGAAGGCGAAGGATTAACCACGTACACGCGAGAGCATTGATGCACCCCGATCGCCGAGACTTCCTCAAGCGCTCCGCCAGCACCGCGGCCGCGCTAACGCTTGCTCCGGTCGTCCGCGACGCGAATGTCGCCACGCAGGCGATCGCTCTGCGCGCGGCGTCCAACCCGGTGCACGACTTCGAGCAGCGCATGCTCCGCGCCCGCCCCGTGCCACTCGATCGCGTCCGCGTGACCGGCGGCCCACTCAAGCGCGCCCAGGACCTCACCGCCGCGTATCTCCTCGCCCTCGAGCCGGACCGCATGCTCGCCTCCTACCGCGTGCAGGCCGGTCTCGCCAAGAAGGCCGAGCCCTACACCGGCTGGGACGGCGGAGGACGCAACCTCACGGGCCACATCGCGGGACATCATCTCTCCGGTGTGTCGCTCATGTACCGCACCACCGGCGACGAACGCTTCAAGGCACGCGCCGACTACATCGTCAAGGAACTCGACGAGGTGCAGCGCAAACAGGGCGATGGCTACTGCGGCGCGCTCGAAGGACTGCGTGAGGCCTTCGCTGCCGCGTCGCGCGGCGAAATCCGCTCGGGTTCCTTCGATCTCAATGGCTTGTGGTCGCCGTGGTACACGCTGCACAAAACCTACGCCGGACTCCGCGATGCGTATCGGCACACGGGCAACCCGCTCGCGCTCGAAGTGGAGACGCGCTTCGCCGCCTGGGCCGAGGGTGTGCTCAAGCCGATGAGCGATGCGCAGGTGCAGAAGATGCTGCTCACGGAGTACGGCGGCATGAACGAGGTCTTCGCCGACCTCTACGCCGACACCAACGACGCGCGCTGGCTCACACTCTCGCAGCGGTTCGAGCATCACGCGTTCACCACGCCGCTCAAGCGGCATCAGGACAACCTCTCTGGCAAACACGGCAACTGCCAGATCCCCAAGCTCATGGGCTCGGCGGCGCGCTACGGCTACACCGGTGACGCGCAGGACTTCGTCGCGGCGTCGTTCTTCTGGGACCGCGTGGTGCGGCACCACAGTTATGCGAGCGCGGGGCACGGCCTCGCCGAGTACTTCGGTCCGCCAGACGAGCTCAGCAAACGCGTCGACGGCCGCGCGGCCGAGACCTGCAATGTGTACAACATGCTCAAGCTCACGCGGCGGCTGTTCTCGCTGCGGCCGGATGCGTCGTACGCGGACTTCCACGAGCGCGCGTTGTTCAATCACATCCTCGCGTCGATCGACCCCGAGGACGGACGCACCTCGTACATGGTGCCGGTGGGACGCCGCGAACAGCAGGAATATCAGGACATGCAGCGCGACTTTACCTGCTGTGTCGGTTCCGGCATGGAGAGTCACGCCATGCACGGACTCGGCGTGTGGTACGAGTCAGCGGATACCATCTACGCGAACCTGTTCGTGCCGTCCACTGCTGAGTGTGAGCTGGCGAAAGCACGGCTCACGATGGAGACGAGTTTCCCCGAGGGGGAGACGGCGAGCATCCGCGTGGACGTACCAACGGCGGCGGAGTTCACGCTCGCCGTGCGCCGCCCGGTCTGGGCCGGCGATGCATTCACCATCGCGGTGAACGGTACGGCGCTTCCGCAGCCCGCGCTCAAGTCGCTGCACGATCCCGTCGCCGGCGGCCGAGCCGGCGGGCTCGGCAACGAGTCGGAGGAGATGTCGAGCAGCTATGTGCTCATCACGCGCACGTGGCGCACCGGCGATGTGGTGTCGCTCACGTTGCCAAAGTCGCTGTGGCTCGAACCCACCAAGGACGATCCACGGGTGACGGCGATCATGTGGGGACCGCTCGCGCTCGCGGCCGACCATGGTCCGCGCCGCGAGGGCCGTCGCAGCGCGCCGCCACCGCCCAACGCGATCATGGTGAGCGAGTCGCGCGCACCGAAGGATTTGCTAGCGACCGCAGGGAACAGCGGCGAGTTCCGCACAACCGTGCCGTTGCGCGTGCCGGGTCAGTCTGACTCGCGCGAGCCGATGACGCTCAAGCCGTTCTATCGTGTGCACCGCCGCTCGTACGGGTTGTACTTCGACCTGATGACCTCGACCGAGTTCGAGGATCACGTGGCCGAACTCAACGAAGCCGCGGAAGAAGCCGCGCGACTCGAAGCGGCGACGGTGAGTCGTGTGGCGATCGGCGATGCCGAGTCGGAGAAGAACTTGGCGTATCGCAGCGAACCCGCCGACCGCGGGGCCACGCGTGGTGCCGACGGGCGGATGCAGCGCGCAGGCACCGGCTGGTTCGAGTACCGCATGCCGAGCGATGCGCGTTCACCGCTGGCGCTCGTGGTGACGTTCTTCAACGACCCGGGACTCCCGGCGCCGATCGGCGACTTCGGCATCGTCGTCGATGGCCAGCGCATCGCGACGCACGAAGCCAACCAGCGGGTCTCCGGCTTCCATGATGCGATGTACACCCTGCCAGCCACACTCACGCAGGGGAAGTCGGCGATCACCGTGCGTTTCGAGGGTGCGACGGCCAACAGCCGTATCGTGCCGGTCTACGCCCTGCGCGTGGTGAAGCGCTGAGCTAGGCCAGCCCGGCCATCAAGCGCAGCAGTGCGTCCTGCGTGGCCTCGCCTTGGGTGAGCTCGCCACGCAGGCGCCCTTCACGGAGCACCAAAATCCGTGTGGCCAAGCCGAGCAACTCCGGCAACTCGCTCGAGATCAGCAGGATCGCCGCACCCTCGGCGGCGCGCTTGGCGATCCAGGCATGCAGTTCGGCCTTGGCGCCGACGTCCACACCGCGCGTGGGTTCGTCGAGGATGAGCAAGTCGCTCTTGGCCGTGAGCCACTTGGCGATGACGACTTTCTGCTGATTGCCGCCGGAGAGCGCCCCCACGGCGGACTCCGCGCCGGCACGCAAAGCCACGCGCTCGAAGCTCGCGCCGACTGCCGCTGATTCCCCGCGGCGATCGATCCACCCGCCGCGCGAGAACGACTTGAGTGTCGGCAGGGTCGCGTTCTCACGCGAACGCATGCCGAGTACCAATCCTTGTTTCTTGCGATCCTCCGGCACGAAGCCGATACCGAGTCGCACGGCGTCGCGCGGATGCCGGATGCGCACCGGCTTCCCCTCGACCGCGATGCTGCCGGTCGCGTCGGGGTCGAGGCCAAATACGGCGCGGGCGATCTCGGAGCGTCCTGCACCGACGAGTCCGGCCAGTCCGACGATCTCGCCGGCGTGGACGGAGAACGAGATCTCCTCGAAGCGACCGGGTGACGCGAGTCGCTCGACTCGCAGTCGCTCACGTCCTCGGGCGCTCGGCGCGGCGACCGCCAGTGGTGCCAAGTCGCGCCCGATCATCTGCCGCACCAGCGCGGCCTCGGAGAACCCGGCGGTGGGCTGCGTGGCCACATGCTGACCGTCGCGCAGCACCGTGATGGAATCGCAGAGCGCAAAGATCTCCGGCATGCGATGCGACACGAACAGCTGCGTCACGCCGCGTGCGCGAAGTTGGCCGATGAGCTTGTAGAGGTTCTCGGCTTCGGTCTCACCAAGGCTGCTCGTCGGTTCATCGAAGATGATCACCTTCGCACCCGCCCCGACCGCCGCCGCGATCTGCACCACCTGCTGCTCGGCCACGCTGAGCGAGGCCATGGTGCGCGTGGGGTCGATGCTCGCGCCGATCGCCGAGAGCAGCTCGACGGCGCGCGCGTGCAGTGCCGCGGTGTCGACGAACCCAAACCGCCGCGGCAGCGCGCCGAGCGAGAGGTTGTCGGCGACGGTGAGGTTCTCGCAGAACGCGAGCTCTTGATGCACCATCGCCACGCCGGCGTCGAGCGCGTGGCGAGGCGAGGGGAAGTGGATCGGCACCCCGTCGAGTTCGATGCTGCCTTCATCGGCGCGGTGTACGCCGGCGAGCACGCGACCGAGCGTGCTCTTGCCGGCGCCGTTCTCTCCGCAGATCGCATGACACGAACCCGCCGCAACGTCGAACGAGACATCACGCAGCGCCACGATCCCCATGAAGCGCTTGGTGATGCCCCGGAATCGGACGCGCGGCGTGCTCACTTACTTGGGAAGTTCGAGGTACTTCGGATCGACGTCGGTGAAGCCCCAGGTCTTCAACTGCCGCGCCCACTCGCCGAGGTTTTCCTTCGAGACCTTCACGAGATCCATCTGCACGTGGGCAGGGACCTCCTGCTTCCGGTACACCTTGTCGAAGATCGTCTTCACCGAGACGTAGCCCCAGTTGTACGTCGGCTGCGCGAACAACACCGGCGCGAGTCCAGCGTCGATGTACGGCAGCTGCGCAGGCAGACCGTCGATGGAGACGATCTTCACTTTCTTGGGGTCGAGATCGGTGAGCAGCGTGCGGGTGAAGAGCGCCCAGCCGCCGATCATCGCGTAGCCGGTCACTTCCGGATACGCGTTCTTCACGCGCAGCACCTCGGCCGCGGCGTCCTGCGGCGTCTCCGAGTGGTAGAAGGCATCGACGATGGTGATGTCCGGGTACTTTGCGGCGGTCTCGCGCACGCCGCGCACGCGCGCCTGCAGGTTGAGCGCGTTCTGATTGCCCGCGAAGATCGCGACTTTGCCTTTGCCACCCATCTGTGCGGCGAGCTCTTCCATCACCTGCACGCCCATCTTCACGTCGTCGCCGCCGTAGAACGAGAAGCGCTTGGAGTCCGGGACGTCGCTGTCGAAGGTCATCACCGGCACGCCGCGGTCGACGGCTTCGTTCACGGCACCGCGCACCTTGCCCGCGTCACTCGACGAGAGCAGGATCGCGTTCGCACCGGAGTTGGCTGCTTCGGCGATGCGCTGGGCCTGCACCGAGCCGTCCTCGTTGGGCGGCGTGAGCCAGTCGATCTTGACCGTGACACCGGTCTCCTTGGTGAGCTCTGCGGCCGCGGCCTCGGCGCCCTGGCGGCCGGAGAGGAACACCGGGTTGGTGGAGCTCTTGGCGATCATCGCGATGGTGAACGTCTTGGCGGCGTCACCACCGCTTCCACCGCCGCCACAGGCAGCGGTGGCGAGCAGTGTGAGCGCGACGGTCGCGGAACGGGCGGCAGGCAGCAGTGACATCGGTGCTCCGAGTGGGGAACGAGACGCCGCGTTACGCGACGCGGGAGAGACGCCCGGCCAGCAGCTTGGTGCCGCGCTGGTCGAGCACGACGGCGACGATCATCGCGACGCCGATGATGATCCATTCATAGTTCTGGTCGAGCCGCAGCGTGCGGATGGCCTGGCGCATCATGACGATGAGCACCGCGCCGAGCATCGCGGATATGGCGCTGCCCTTGCCACCGGAGAGTGACGCACCACCCACCACGGCCGAGGCCACGACATACAGTTCGTATCCGTTTGCATCCGACGACGTCGCCGAACCATAGAACGCCGCGCCAAGAAACGCCGCGGCACCCGCGGCGAGCCCCGAGAGCACGAACACGCCAAGCGTGATGCGCGGCACGCTGAGTCCCGAGAACCGACTGGCTTCCGCGTTGCCACCCACGGCGAGGATGTGCCGGCCGGCCACGGTGCGCGACAAGTAGATGCCACCTGCGGCGGTCACGGCGAGCATCGCGAGCAGCGGCACGGGATAGAGCGCCGTGCCGAGTCCGAGTGGGGCTTTCGCGACCGCTGTGAGCGACGTAGGCACGAGAATGCTCTCCGCGCGACTGATCACGAACGCGATGCCGCGCAGGATCCACATGGTGCCGAGCGTGATGATGAACGGATGCACACCGAGTCCGATCACCATGAGACCGTTGGCCAGGCCGCAGAGCAAGCTCACGGCGACGCAGACGCTGAGGCCGACGAGCACGGTGGTCACCGGATCCATCGGGCCGAGGGCGCGAAGTACCATCGCCATGGCTACGCCGGAGAGTGCGTAGATCGCACCCACCGAAAGGTCGATGCCACCCGCGATGATGACCAACGTCGCGCCCACCCCCATGATGGCGAACGCACTCGCGTCGGTCGCCATCTGGATGAGCGTGTAGCGATTCAGGAAGTTGTTGACCTCGCGCCCGGACTGCGGGTCGACATGCGATCCGGCCGCGAGCGTGAGCGTGGTGCCGAGGAGCAGTAGGACGACGACGAGTCCGAACTGCGGCGAGCGCACGAGGGTGAGCCCCAGCTTCGCGAGGCCGGAGGGGGCGGCGCGGGGTGTTGTCACGTCGGAGCGCGCGGGGCCGGGAAGCGGGGCAGAAGACACTGCGAAAACATACCGGTCAGGCGTAGCGCGTCAACGCAGGGCACGATAACGTCTAGGCTCCTTCACCGTTAGCAGACCGCGATGCGCCTCCACAAGCTCCAGTCCAACGTCGGCGGCAAGGCCCGCGCCGCCAAGTCCGCCACCCGCGCGACGCCCGCGCGCCCGGCCACGCCCCGCGTCACGCTTGGCGTGATCGTGGGTAATCGCGGCTTCTTCCCTGGACACCTGGCCGCCAAGGGCCGCACCGAGATGCTCCGCGCGCTGGAGGAAGAAGGGATCGACGCGGTGATCGTCGAGGCGAAGTCGACCAACCACGGCGCGATCGAGAGCCGCGACGAGGCCAAGGCCTGTGCCGCGCTCTTCAAGAAGCATCGGGAGCGCATCGACGGTGTGATCGTCACGTTGCCCAACTTCGGCGATGAACGCGCGGTGGCCGACACGTTGCGGCTCGCCGGGCTCGATGTGCCGGTGCTCGTGCACGCGACCGCTGACGATCCGGCCAAGATGCTGATCGACAACCGTCGCGACGCGTTCTGCGGCAAGATGTCGGTGTGCAACGTGCTCTCGCAGTACGGCATCAAGTACTCGCTCACGTCGCAGCACACCCAGCGCCCCGAGTCGCCGAGCTTCCGCGCGGACCTGCGGCGCTTCGCGGCGACCTGCCGCGTGGTGCGCGGGCTCAAGGGCGCGCGCATCGGCGCCATCGGTGCGCGACCGGCCGCGTTCAAGACGGTGCGCTACTCCGAGAAGCTGCTCGAGGCTTCGGGCATCTCGGTGGAGCCGATCGATCTCTCGGAGATCATGGGACGCATCGCACGTCTCAAGGACTCCGACGCGGCGGTCAAGAAGCAGCTCGAACAGATCCACGCCTACGTTGACACCGGCGAGGTGCCCGACGACGCGTTGATCAAGATGGCCAAGCTCGGCCTTGTGATGGACCGCTGGATGAAGGAAGTCGATGTGAGCATCAGCGCGGTGCAGTGCTGGACATCTATGGAAGAGTTCTTCGGCGTCGTGCCCTGCACGGTCATGTCGATGCTGAGCAATGCCAACCTGCCCAGCGCCTGCGAAGTGGACGTCATGGGCACCATCAGCATGCACGCGCTCACCCTCGCGTCCACGTCGCCGAGCGCGCTGCTCGACTGGAACAACAACTACGGTGATGATCCGGACAAGGCGGTCTGCTTCCACTGCAGCAACCTGCCGCTCGACTTCTTCGAGTCGCCCAAGATGGACTATCAGGAGATCATCGCCGGCACCGTGGGCCGCGAGAACACCTACGGCACGGTGGTGGGCAAGGTGAAGGCCGGGCCGATGAGCTTCGCGCGCTTCTCCACCGACGAACGCGCCGGCATCATCCGCGGCTACGTGGGCGAAGGTGCGTTCACCAAGGACAAGCTCAAGACCTTCGGCGGCGCGGGCGTCGTGCAGATTCCCGAACTGCAGAAGTTGCTGCAGCACATCTGCCGCAACGGATTCGAGCACCACGTGGCCGGCACGTTCTCGCACGTCGCCGACGCGGTGCACGAGGCCACCACGCGCTACCTCGGCTGGGACGTCATGAGGCACGGCTGAGCATGGGGATCGTCGCGGGAGTGGACTTCGGGACGCAGAGTGTCCGCGTCTCCATCGTCGATGCACAGCGCGCGGTGATCGGGCACGGCGTGGCGGAGTACGTGGTGAAGCGCGATGTGCGCGACCCAGACTTCGCGACGCAGTCGCACGACGATCACATGAAGGCGCTCGTGGCGGCGATGCACACGGCGCTTGCCGACGCGAAGGTGCCGGGCAGCGCTGTGCGCGCGATCGCACTCGACACCACGGGCTCGACGGTGATCCCGGTGGGTGAAGGCCTGGTCCCGCTCGACGACTACTATCTCTGGTGCGATCACCGCGCGAAGGACGAAGCCGCGCTCATCACCGAAGTCGCGCACCGCATGCAGGTGCCCGCCATCGACTGGTGCGGTGGCGTGTACTCGTCGGAGTGGGGCTTCGCCAAACTGCTGCATTGGTTGCGGCACAATCCGTCCAAGCGCGATCGGTTCGTGACCGCACTCGAACACTGCGACATGGTCGCGGCCGTGCTCTGCGGCATCACCGACGCCAAGAAAGTCCCGCGTAGCATCTGCGCGATGGGACACAAGTGGCTCTGGAACAAATCGCTCGGCGGATTCCCGAGCGAGGCGTTCTTCGTCGCGGTCGATCCGCTGCTCGCTGGCATCCGTGAGAAGCTCGATGGGCCGTACCACACCTCGGACAAGATCGCGGGACATCTCACTGAGTATTGGGCTGCGCAACTCGGCCTCACGCCGGGCATCCCCGTGCCGGTGGGCGCGTTCGACGCCCACTGGGACGCCATCGGCGCCGGCATCGCTGAAGGCGACGTGGTGAACGTGATCGGCACGGCGACGTGCACGATGGCGATCGCGAAGGAGGCCACGCTCGTGCCCGGCGTCTGTGGGGTGGTTGATGGCTCCATCCATCCCGCGCTGCGCGGCATCGAGGCCGGACTCTCGGCCTGCGGCTATCTGTTCGAGTCGCTGGCCAAGCGCACCGGGCGCAGCGTGCGTGAACTCACCGAGGGTTTGCACTCGCATCGCGCCGGCCAGACCGGTCTGCTGCGACTCACCTGGGACAACGGTGACCGCACCGTGCTGGTTAATCCCAACCTCGGCGGAGTCACGCTCGGGTGGAATCTCAACTCGACGGCCGAGGACGACCTGTTCTCGGCGATCGAAGGCACCGCGTTCCACACACGCGTGATCCTCGAACGCATGCGCGAGCACGGCGTGCCGATCCATCGCGTGATCCATGGCGGCGGCATCCCGCAGAAGAACGACGTGCTGAACCGCGTGTACGCGAACGTGATGAACCTGCCGGTGCTGGTGCCCGAGACGCCGATCACCAGCCTCGGCTCGGCGATCTTCGCGTTCATGGCGTGTGGCGAGTTCGCATCTATCGAGGATGCCCAGCGCGCGCTGTGTCCGAAGTTCCGCGTAGTTGAGCCGGATCCGCGAGAGGTGGCGATGTACGAGCGTCTGTATCCGCTCTACAAGGACCTCTACTTCGCGATGGGCGTGCCGGACTCACCGCCGCGCGCGATGGGTGAGGTGCTTCCGCGTCTGCGAGCGCTCGGCGCGGACGTGCGCGCGGGGCGGCTGTAGCGGTTCGCTACTTCGTTTGCCCGTAGTACGCGTCGCGCCCGTGCTTGCGCAGGAAGTGCTTGTCGAGCAGCGCGGCCGCCACCGGCTTCGCCTTGGGATCGAGCGTGCGCGTGTGGTGCGCCATGGTCGCGACCTCCTCGAGGTACGAGGCGTTGTCGGTAGCGGCGGTCACGTCGGGGCCCCAGCAGAAACTCGCGTGGTTCGCCACGAGCACGGCCGGCATCGTCGCCGGATCGAGTCCCTTGAAGCGCCGCACGATCGCCGTGCCCGTGTTGAGCTCGTAGTCCTTCGCGATCTCCGCCTTGGTGAGCGGCTTGGTGCAGGGGATCGTGCCGTGGAAGTAATCCGCATGCGTGGTACCGAGGCAGGGGATCTCGAGCCGGGCCTGCGCGAACACCGTCGCGAACATCGAGTGCGTGTGCACGATCCCGCCGATGCGCTTGAACGCCCGGAACAGCGCGGCATGCGTCGGTAGGTCCGAGGACGGGCGCATCGTTCCTTCGACCACGCGCCCTTGCATATCCGTCACCACCATCATCGCCGGCGTGAGCTTGTCGTACGCCACGCCGCTGGGCTTGATGACGATCAGCCCCTGTTCGCGGTCCACCGCGCTGGCGTTGCCGAACGTGAAGCGTGCGAGCCCGCGACGGAACAACTCGATGTTCGCTTCACACACCGCTTCTCGCAGCGCGCGCGACGCGCTCATGGGATGCCCTTGCGCGACTTCGCCACGCCGATGACACCGCTCATCGTCTGCCGGTGCTTGGTGAACGTGTCCTCGACGATCTGCAGCGTGGGGATGGACACCGGGCCCAGGCCCAAGGTCTCCTCGTTGAACCGTCCGAAGCCGCCCTCGTGTACGCCCGTGGAGCCACGACCCGGCGCCGGTGCGCTCAAATGTTGGAAGAATCTCGCGTACTTGCGCCAGCGATCACCGCCGCCCGCGTGGTAGAGCGGGATGAACTCGTAGAGCGCGTCGTACGGCATCTCGCCGACGCCGATCACGTTGGGGTACTTCTCGCGCAGGTTGTTGATCAGCGCGCGCGTACCCTCGTGCATGTCGCCGGTGGTGCTGTTCACATGCCCGCCGACGATGTCGAGGAAGTACGCATCCACACCGAAGCGCTCGATCATGTCGGCGATGCGGCCCTCGAGGTGCTTCCGCCACTTGTCCTCGCCCACATTCATATATGTTAGCCAGCCGTCCTGATGGCGGTCGTTGTTCCAGTCCACCCAGTTCAGGTTGTAGATGTCGCCGTCGATCTTGTACGTCGCGCCGGAGGCTATCTTGGGCCAGATAGGCTGCTTGCGATTTGCCGAGTTGGTGCCGTACATCGGCATCATCTTGAAGCCGAGTTTGCGCGCTTCGGTGATGAGCTCGCGCAGGCCCTTCTCGCCGCCCATGCGCGCCGGCACCTGGTAGTTGGGATAGTCCCAGTAGTAGCGGCCGTCCCACGACGCGAGGAACACCAACACGCGTTCGGCCGGGATCTGCGTGGCCACCCAACGCAGGATCGCGAGCTGCTGCGCGTAATCGTTGAAGATGAAGCCCGTGTAGTGCATGCCGTGCATGGTGAGCACGAGCGCGATGTCGCGCATCCACTGCGGTGTGTCGGCGCGTGTCTCCCAGTTGGGCAGGTTGAACGCGCGCTCCACGTGTGCCATGTGCGGCGCCATCGCGCCTTCGAACGTGGACTCGTGGCCGATCTGCCAGCGCGGGACGGTGACCCGCGTGTCGTTGCGCCAGGCATCGTGCTCGTAGATGCACTCGGTGCGGAACATGCGCTCGCCGCACTGGAAGTAGTAGCGCTTGGGGCGGACGCGGGTGTCCTGCGTCGTGAAGTACATGTAGTCGCTCTCGCTGGCCTGCACGATGGCGACGGCGGTGCTCATGCTCTGCGGTGTGCCGGCGCCGTGCAGGTCGCCGGCGCCGAACGTGTAGCCACCAAGAAAGTCGCCGTCGCGGGCCTCGGCGAGTGGCGAGCCGCCGAGCGAGACTTGACCCCGCGGAACGTCGCGGATGACCGTCGTGACCGTCTTGATCGGCTTGGACGCCTCGGCGACGATGTCCCACGTGATGGTGCGGCCGGTGCGCTGGAAGCGCACGGTGACCTTGCCCGGCGCCTTCTCCTGGCCGCCGGCCCACACGAGGCCCGTGCAGGTGAGCTCGAGCGCGTTGTCGTCGCCTGCGGCCTTCATGAGGGTGCGATCGAGCGGGTAGGTGTTCTCTTCGGTGAAGATCAGGATGCTGAAGCGATGTTCCCCGAAGACGACGGCGGGCTCGGGGAAGTCGAACGAGAACTTCATCCACGAGCGACCACGCGGCGGGATGAAGACGTCGTTGGTGGAGTAGAGGTCGACGATGTCACCCGGCGCGTAGACGTCGCGCACGCGGATGGGCGCTGGCACGCTCGGCGGGGCGGCGTCGGGAGGCACCAGCGGCGCCGTTGCACGCGCCACGGTCGCGTCGATGTCCAACGCGAGTGGCACGAGGGCGCCGGCGCTGGCAGCGCCGAGGGTCTTGATCCAATCGCGGCGGGAGAACGGCTCGGTCATCGGCGGCGGGGTGAGAGGTCGTGAACAGTCGCCCCAAAGGTCGCGTGCGCAGGGCTGGCTGTCGAGACAGGTGGCCTGTGTAGTCCCGACACGGCCTGCCGACACTACAGACACGCCGTGGATCACAAATCCCCCGTCACAGCGTGACGAGGGTCACGTGCCCGTGTTTCCAACGACGGAATGAATCGTGCTCTATCGAGGGTCATCACCCTCGAACTCCAACCCGGATCCCATGCATTCCCCGTCCCTGCGCCGCGCGTCCCGCGCCGCACTCCTGATGCCTCTCGCGGTCCTCGCGGCGTGTGATCTGCCGAGTGAGGCACCGATCTTCGAACAGACGTGGGTGGTCCCTGCTGATTCCGTCTCCGTCGGCGTCAGCAACTTCCTGCCCGCCGGCGTCGCGCTCAATGGTGGCGGTACGGCGTTCATTCTCACGACGCCCGCCGCCAACATCAACACGACGCTGGGCACGGTCTGCGGCCAGCCCGCGTGCCAGTCCGGTGCGACGGTGAACGCCCCGGTACCGGCCTTCACCTCCGCCGGCGGTGCACTCTCGTCGACGATCGCGTTCCCGGCGGGTCTGAACACCGCGTCGATCACGGGCGGGACGATCGCGATCGGGATCACGAACAACCTCGGCTTCGATCCGCTGCGCCCCAATGGCGCATCGGCGCCGTTCGGGCGACTGATCGTGACCGTCACCAGCGGGACCGCGACGCGCACCGACACCATCCAGGGGTCCGCATCGCAGGGCATCGCGAACGCCGCGACCACGAACCTCAACGTCACGCTCCCCACCGGGAGTTACTCGAACACGGTGAACCTCGCGATGTCGCTCGTCGTACCGGCGGGCGGCAACGCGAACCTGAGCGCCAACAACGCGATCAGCGTGAACGGTCTGCTGCAGAATCTCGCGGTCTCGCAGGCCACGGTGGTGGTGAGCAACCGCGCGATCTCCACCGCGCCGTCGGCGTTCGATCTCGATGGGTTGGACTTCGATGACCAGGTCCAGGGCGGCGCGATCGTTCTCGATATCGCGAACCCCTTCACGGCGGCCGGCACGCTCAACGTCGTGATCAGCGCGCCGCTGCAGGGCGGCTCGCCTGCAGTGAACATCCAGAAGACGGTCGCGATCTCCGCGCAGCCGAACTCGAGCCAAACGGTTACGCTCACGCGTGCCGAACTCGTCTCGTTGCTCGGCAAGTCCGGCGTCACCGTGAGCACCAACGGCACCGTCACCGGCACCGGTGCCGGCAATACGGTCACCGTCGCACCGACCTCGCAGATCACCGTGCGCACGCAGATGCAGCTCATCCTTCACGTGGGGGCCTGAGCCATGACCACGACTCAGCACATGCTCCGACGTGTCGCACTCACGACGCTCGTGCTCTCCGCAGTCGCACCGATGACGGCGCGCGCGCAGGGTAACGCCTCGGCCGCGGCGGCCGCGATGGGCGACAACTACACGGCGCTCGCGCGCAACTTCAACGCCCCGGCGTGGAACCCCGCCAACTTGGGCCTCGACGGCAACTCGCGCTTCTCGCTCGCGCTGTCGCCGCAATTCGGTCTCGGCACCGGACCGCTCACGTTCAAGGACCTCAAGGACTACGGCGGCGTGGTCGTGCCGGCCGGCGTCCGCGAACAGTGGCTGCAGAAGATCGCCGAGAACGGCAGCCAGAGCATCGGTGGTGACATCAACATCACGCCGCTCGCGCTGTCCATCGGCCGACTCGCGTTCAGCGCGACGACCACGGTGCGTGCCAACGGCGAGATCCCCGAAGCCGTCGCCGAGTTGCTGTTCTTCGGCAACGCCGGCCGCACGGGGTCGCCGGCGGACTACCTGCTCGCGAACTCGGCGCTCGATGCCAACGCGACGTCCACGCTCGCGCTCTCCTATGGGACGCGCTTGGGCATCATGCCGGTCGGTGATTTCGCGATCGGCGTGACGGGCAAGTACATCGTCGGGCACGGCATGGCGTCGATGCGCGACAACGGCTCGGCGATCACATCCAACCCGGTCGAGGTCACGCTCGATCTGCCCGTGGTGATGACCGACACCAGCAGCATGACCGCCGGCTCGGGCATGGGCTTCGATCTCGGCGCGTCGTGGAAGGTCGGGCGCCTGACGATGTCGGCGACCGCGAAGGATGTGGTGAACACGTTCGCGTGGGACACCGACAATCTGTACTACATCCCGGTGACGGCGCAGATCAACCAGGACTCGAGCGTCACGCAGATCGATTCCATTCTGCCGCTTTCTGCCGCGCCGCAGGGCCTGCAGGACGTGCTCACGCAGCGCATCGAAGACGCGACCATCAAGCCGTCGCTCGCCCTTGGTGTCGCGTGGAAGGGATCGGACCGTCTCACACTCACCGCGGACCTGCGTCAGCGCTTCGGCACGGGCATCCAGCTCGGACCCGAGACGCAGATCGGTGTGGGCGCGGAGCTCAAGCTCATCCCCTTCATCCCGCTTCGTGCGGGTGTGACCTCGCTGAGCGGCGGCATGCGCTACAGCGGTGGCCTGGGGCTCGAGTTCGGCGTGTTCAACCTGCAGGCGGCCGCGTCGCTGCTCGACATCAACGGCCGCAACGACACGACGTTCGGGTTCACGATGAGCTTCGGCGGTCGCTGAGTCGGTCGCTGAGTCGGTCGCTGAAGCGGTCGGCGTCGGGCTTCAGATAGCCGACGCCGCACAGAACGAGTAGCTTCTCGCGAGTGGCGGGGTGGCAGCGCACCAGCGCTGTCACCCCGCTGTGTTTTCCCTCCCTTCTCGCGGACCGCTCGATGTCACGCTCCATGTTCGCTCGGCTCTTCGTCGCGGCACTCTCGGCGAGTGCACTCACCACAGGCGCACTCGCCTGCGGCAAGGCCGCCGCGCCGCCCACCGATGTCGTGTCGTCGACGACCGGCGTGGTTGTGAGTGCGCATCACCTCGCGTCCGATCTCGGCGCCGCCGCACTGGCCAAAGGCGGCAACGCGGTCGATGCCGCGATCGCGACGGCGTTCGGCCTCGCGGTGACACATCCGAGCGCAGGCAACATCGGCGGCGGCGGCTTCATGATCATCCGTCTCGCCGACGGCACCGCGACCACCATCGACTATCGCGAGAAGGCACCGCTCGCCGCGACGGCGACGATGTATCTCAACAAGGACGGCACGCGCAACGAAGCGGCGACCGATTCCGGCTGGCGCGCACCCGGCGTGCCGGGCACCGTGGCCGGACTCGCGATGGCGCATGCCAAGTATGGCAAGCTCGCCTGGCGCGATCTCGTCACACCGTCGGCCGAACTCGCTGAGCGCGGATTCCCGCTCTCGCAGGCACTGGCCGATGAACTCAACGCGGTGATGAAGTCGATCTTCGCGCCGTTCCCCTCGAGCGTGGCGGCGTACGGCAAAGCCGATGGCACACCGTGGAAAGGCGGCGACACGCTCAAGCTGCCGCAGCTCGCGCGTGCACTCCGTGTCATCGCTGACAGCGGCGCGGCCGCGTTCTACGCGGGGTGGATCGCCGACTCCATCGCGGCACAGATGCGCGCGCACAAGGGACTCATCACCAAGGCCGATCTCGGCAAGTACGCAGCCGTGGAGCGCGCGCCGGTGCGCGGCACGTTCAACGGCCACGAGATCATCGGCATGGCCCCGCCGAGTTCGGGCGGCACGGTGATGATCTCCGTGCTCAATCAGCTCGAAGCCGGCGGACTCGACGGACTCACTCGCACGTCCGCGCGTTACCTGCATCGCCGCGCCGAAGCCTCGCGTCGCGCGTTCCTCGATCGTGCCCGCTGGCTCGGTGATCCGGACTTCAACGACTCCATCCCGCTCACGCGGTTGCTCTCCAAGGACTACGCCGCCACACTCGCCGCAGCGACCGACAGCAGCAAGGCGACGTCAAGCCTCGCACTCGGCAGCGACATCGTCACCGACCGTGGGGAATCGCCGCAGACCACACACTTCAGCGTGGTCGACGCCGACGGCAACGCGGTAAGCAATACGTACACACTCGAGTCGAGCTACGGCTCCGGTGTGGTCGTCGCTGGTTTCCTGCTCAACAACGAGATGGGCGACTTCAACAAGAAACCCGGCTACACCAACACCGGCTGGGCGATCGGCACACCGGCGAACGTGATCGTGCCCGAGAAGCGCATGCTGAGTTCGATGTCGCCCACGATCGTCACCAAGGATGGCGCGTTGCGCCTGGTGACCGGCTCGCCGGGCGGCCGCACCATCCCCAACACCACACTCGATGTGGTGCTCGGCATCACGCTGTTCGGCGAGGACATCCGGACCGCGGTCGACGCACCGCGCGTGCACCATCAATGGATGCCCGACACGCTGCATCTCGAGTCCGGCGCCGCGAGCGCCGACGTGATCGCGGCGCTGCGCGCGATGGGGCACGCGGTGAAGGAGCAGCCGGCGCGCTCGCAGGGAGACGCGCACTCCATCATGTACGACGCCAAGACGCGTACCGCGACGGCGGCGAACGACAAGCGAAGCGCCGACTCCGGCGCCCGCGCGAGACCTTGACATAAGCCGGAGCGCATCTCAAAGTTAGTAGTAACTAACTTTGAGATGCGGGTATGCCAAGTCCAAGAATGCTCCCGTCGGCCCTGCGCCGGCGACTCTACATCGCGTTCGCCGCGTTCCTCGTGGGCGCACTCAGCGGCTGCGACGCGCTGCTCACCGAAGCACCGGACGAGACCGAAGAACTCGCTGGGCTCGTGCCCGGCCTCTCCGCGCCACAGCGCGCGCTGCACCTGCGCGGTGACGGCGAGTTCGCGCGCAGCTTCGGCCCCGCCGACGGGCTCGGGCCCATCTTCGTGGCGGCCTCATGCGAGTCCTGCCATGTGGGCGATGGCAAAGGGCACCCGCTGTTCGTCATCACGCGCTTCGGGCGCGACCTGCCCGGCGGCTTCGATCCCATGCCGAGCGCCGGTGGCCCGCAGCTCCAGAACCGCGCCGTGCTCGGCTACATCGCCGAGCAACTGCCGAGTGCGGCGACAGGGGTGACGCGACTGATTGCGCCGGCGGTGAGTGGGCTGGGCTTTCTCGATGCCGTGGATGACACGACGTTGCAGCGCCTTGCTGATCCCGCCGACGCGAACGGCGATGGCATCTCCGGCCGATTACAGTTGCTCGACCCCACGGCGATGCACGCGAACGTGTTCGCGATCGAGCAGGGCGGAGCAGGGGCGACCGGCACACGCGGCACGTTGGTGGGCGGCCGACACATCGGGCGATTCGGCAAGAAGGCACTCGCGGTGAACCTGTTACAGCAGGTGGCGACCGCGTACCACGAGGACATGGGCATCACGAGTGATCTTCTGCCGCTCGATGTGGTGAATCCCGCGGTCGGTGATGCCGGTGGTGATGGCGTTCCGGAGCCCGAGGCGCCGATGAGTGTGGTGCACGCGGTGACGTTCTACATGAAGACGCTCAAGGTGCCGCCGCGGCGTGACTCGGCGAGCGCTGATGTGCTCGCGGGCGAGGCGCTGTTCGCGGCGAGTGATTGCGCGAAATGCCATGTGCCGTCGCTGACTACCGGTGCGTCGGCGATCGCGGCGCTCGATCGCAAGACGTTCCATCCATTCACTGACCTGCTGTTGCACGACATGGGCGCTGCGCTCGATGATGGTTACACCGAGGGGTCCGCGACCACGAGCGAATGGCGCACCGCGCCGCTCTGGGGGCTGGGGCTCGCGGCGGCGGCGCAGGGCGGCAGGATGCATCTGCTGCATGACGGGCGCGCGTCGAGCGTCGAGGATGCGATCTCGTCCCACGGTGGCGAGGCGGCGGCATCTCGCACCTGGTTCAACTCGCTCTCGGCGGTGCAGCGTCGGCAGTTGCTCGCCTACCTTCACTCACTCTGAGGTCGCCATGGATCGTCGACGGTTTCTGGTGACCTGTGGTGCGGCGACGCTCGCGGCGGCGTGCGTGCGAATTCCGTACGTGACGGGTCGAGTGGATGGTGGGAAGCTCTTGATCGCGCGCAGCGAGTTCGCGGAGAAGGCCGGTGTGCTGGTGGAGCACGCGGGCTTCACCTTCCCGCTGTATGTGCGCCATGTGCAGGGCGACGAGTTCACGGCGGTGCTTACGCGGTGTACGCATCGCGGCTGCACTGTGGAGCCTGAGGATGACGGGTTGGTTTGTCCGTGTCATGGCAGCGAGTTCGCGTTCGATGGGGCGCTACGGAAGGGGCCGGCGGAGCAGCCGCTCACGCGGTTCGCGGTGATGGCGGATGCGGAGACGGTGGCGATCGCGCTCGGGGGGCCGGCATGAGCCAGCGTCAGTGGACCACTCGGACGGGCTTGGCGCTCGCCGTCGTTGCTATCGCCGCGTCGTCGTTGCGCGCGCAGGCTGCGCCGCCGACCAGCGGTGCTACGCGCTCCGACACCGTCCGCACCGTGCAGTCGGGCATCTTCGACCGGCCGTTCATCGCCACCATGGGCCGCACCGCGGTGGGCGGCTACGTGGAGGCCAACGCGAACATCGCCCGCGAGGCCGGAATCGGTGACGGACTGTCGATGGAACTGCGTCGCTTCAACATCTTCCTGTTCTCCACCATCAGCTCGCGGGTACGCTTCCTCTCCGAGCTCGAGTTCGAGCACGGGACACAGGAGATCGCACTCGAGACCGCGCTGATCGACGTGCTGGTGAACCCGTCGTTCGTGCTGCGTGGCGGCATCATCCTCCCGCCACTCGGCGCGTTCAACGTCAATCACGACAGTCCGCGCTGGAACTTCGTCGATCGTCCGTTGGTGTCGACGCGCATCATCCCGGCGACGCTCTCTGAGGTGGGCTTCGGTGTGCATGGGCGGCTCGCGCCGCCTCGTGTGGGCCTTACCTACGATCTGTACCTTGTGAACGGACTCGGTGAGGGCGTGATCGCCAACGCCGAGGGGCGTACCAGTCTGGCCGGCGGTAAAGCCGCCGAGCGATTCGCCGAGGACAACAATGGGTCGCCGGCGTTCACGGGGCGTGTGGCTGTGCAGCAGGGACGCTTGGGTGAGCTGGGGCTTTCGTGGTATCGGGGCGTGTACAACACACCGTTCATCGAAGGTGAGCGGGTGGATGTCACGCGGAGCGTGTCGCTCACGGCGATCGATGTGAACACACACATCGGTCGCGTGGAAGTGCGCGGTGAAGGTGCCGTGGTGCGTGTGGATGTGCCTGAGGATCTGCGCGAGGTGTTCGGCGCGCGGCAGTGGGGGTATCACGTCGATGCGACGCTGCCGCTGTGGCGGCCGAGGATCCGCGGGTTTCCGGACGCGGCGGTGAACGCGGATGTGCGCGTGGAGCAGATCGATCTGAATGTCGGGCGCTTCGCGACGACCTTTGCACCGATCGGCGATACAGAGGCGGCGCTCAGTGTCGGTGTGAGTGTGCGTCCGGTGAGCGGGACCGTGCTCAAGGTGAACTACCGCCGATCGCGCACCGTGGATCTGTTGGGGAACGCGCCGGTGCCGGGGGGCGCGTTCCAGGTGGGGTTTGCGACATATTTCTGAGTGTGTGTAGTCTCCCGTCACTCAGAGGTGGGTATGTCGGTGCGCTCGTCCCGTTCTCGTGTAGAGGTGCTGTCGTCCTGTGCGGCGGTCGCCGTGGTGCTGGTCGTGCCTGCATCGGCGACGACGCTGAATGCGCAGGCGGCCACGTGGCCGCAGCATTCGTTGGAGCGTCCCAAGCCTCTGGTGGAAGTCGCGCCGCCTCAGCAGCTGCCGGTGGCGGCACCGGCCGGCGCGATCGTGCTCTTCAACGGCGGTGACTTGTCGTGGTGGCAGTCAGGTGACGGCGAGGCGGCCAAGTGGCGTGTGGTGGACGGTGCGTTCGAGGTCGTCCCGGGCGCCGGCGCGATCAAGACGCGTGTGGGTTTCGGTGATGTGCGACTGCACATCGAGTGGATGTCCCCGGCGTCCGCCAAAGGCGAGGGCCAGAACCGCGGCAACAGCGGCGTGTTCTTCCAGCAGACGTACGAGGTGCAGGTGCTCGACTCGTACAAGAACGACACCTACGCCGACGGCCAGGCGGGGTCGATCTACGGCCAGTTCCCGCCGCGGGTGAACGTGACGCGGCCGCCGGGCGAGTGGCAGAGTTACGACATCGAGTTCCGTCGGCCGCGGTTCGACGAGGCGGGGAAGCTGGTGAGTCCGGCGCGACTCACGGTGCGGCACAACGGAGTGCTGGTGCAGGATAACGTGGCGTTGTTGGGGCCAACGTCGCACACGGTGCGCGCGCCGTACGCGGCGCATGCGGATGAGCTGCCGATCTCACTGCAGGATCATGGGCATCCGGTGCGGTTCAGGAATGTGTGGGTGCAGGCGTTGGGGAAGTGATCCGTGATCTCTTGGCGAGCGCGCGGACGCTTGGACCTCACTGACGCGCGGGAGGCGTTGCGATCCGATGCATGACACCACCCCCGCCGCCGACGCGCAGCTCCGCACGCTGTACGCCGCGCGCTAGCCGGCCGAGCGACTGCGGATGGCGACCGCGATGTTCGGGAGCGCCGTGCGGGTGACGCTCGCCGGGCTGCGGCATGAGGATCCGCAGCGGGAGGGGATCGCGCTCCACCTCGCGCTGCTCGAGCGTTTGTACGGCGACGAACTCACGCCGTCGATCCGCGCCGCGGTGGCGGCGTACGACCTGCACGCTCAGCAGTCTCCTAGTGCATGAGCCCTTGCGGACATTCTCCAGCGCCCGCGACTCTCGTCCGCACGAGCCGAACTGCTGAGAGGGTGACGGCGACTTCTGCCACCGTCGGCTGTGCGCCCTCTTCCGGCACGCGGCAGACGCGCCCGAACGCCTCGTGACCTTCGGGCGAGATCTGCATGTCGATCAGGTGCAACTCCTCGCCTGGCGAGAGCACGAACGCCAGCGTGGACCAAGCCTCACCAGTCTGTCCTATGTGTACGAGGTGCACCCGAGCCTGTCGCTGCCCTGCGGCGTTTCGGGCTTCCTCTTCGAGAGGTTGAACGAGAAAGCTTCGGCGACCACCGGAGCCCTTCAGGCTCGGAATCGGCAGCGCGAGTGCCGTGAACGAATCGGAGGTCACCCCGTACTCCGACTTCGCTAACGCCCGTATAGCCGGACTGAGCTGCGCACGCAGCACCAGTGCCGAGTCAGGCGAGTTCGCAATCGTGAGCCCGAAGATGACGCTGTCGGTCGGTGCGGATTCGACGAGGCCGACACCATCCCCTGGCGGGCGTCGATCCTGACCGCACGCGAGAGCCATCGCAACGCATGCGAGCAGGCGTAAGGCTCTGCGCGCGCCTGCCGTCGACTGACGCTTGCGACGGCCATTCACGGTGCCGAAGGCGTCACGGAACACGACGCACTCCAAGTGTTGTCTCCATGTCTACAGCCTCGCCAGTCACCTTGTTCTTGACCTTGAGGTGGAGGTGAGGATCGGACGCGCCCGCGTTGCCAGTCTGACCAACGCGCCCGAGTTGTTGCCCGGCGGTCACGGCGGCGCCGGGTTTGACCCAGGCATTCACGTGGTCTAAGTGCGCGTAGTAGCTCGTGCTCACGAGTTCGCCGTCCGCGTTGTAGTGACCGACCGTCACCGACTGCCCACCCATTCCGCAACTGGTGCCGCGACACGCACCCAGCACTCGCCCGGCGTCGACTGATCGCACCCGCGTCCCGACCGGCGCTGCAATGTCGACCGATTGGTGCGCTCCGTCTACGCCGCGGCGCCGTGCGAGATGCGCGCCATCCCCTTCAGAATCGCTTCGAAGGGTCGGGCGGCTCACCGGGGTTCCGCGCGGCGACACCAACGGACTCAGGCACGGCCTTCCGGTCTCTTCGATGGGGCAGAGCCCGAATGGGTCGGAGTTGTTAATGGGATCGCCGGCAGCATAGCCGTATAGGTTCATTCCCCCCGCCAGCCCAATCGGATCTTCCTGCGTGGAATAGAGCGTCGCGGAGCGACACGCGGGAGGGGGTTGAGGCGCCGTAGTTTGGTCGGAGCGGCGCCAGCCCATCTCGGGCTGCTGCCGATGGCCTAGGTTTGGCCATGGCAGAGCGCCGAGCTAGACAAGGCGCGCGAGGCTAATCGTTCGAAGGCGCGCGATCAAGTCGAGATGCGACTCGCGAAACGCCTCCAAATAGAGTTACCGCCACGCCGACGAGCAGCCACCATACGATCGTCCTCGCGATGCCCGCTCCGAGCGTGCGGTCCAGAACCCATCCTCCACCGAGTACGAAGAGCACGCCGCAGGTCCAGCAGATGAGGTTGATTACCAGGATTCTCGTCCGAGGCATTCTCATTTCTCCGAGCAGAGGTGCATCCCGACCACGTACGAACCCAACCTGACGCCGCCTCTGAAGGAGTAGTAGACGGCGGCACTAGCGACGGCGTTCGAAGCCACTCCCGCCGCGAGCGCAGTGCTCGTGAGCGCACCTGCGGAGGTTGCTCCCACTCGGATCCCTTGAACAAGCAGTGGCCGCATAGGGGGCACGGCCGACTTGTTGAGTAGCCACCGTCCTGCGAGGCTCCCGTTGGATGAGGTCCCGTATCCCGACGCTGCCATGCCTCGTTGCGCCAAGACGCCACCGCCGAACTCAGCTGCGCGCCCCGCCTCGCCCGATGCTTCACCGAACCAACCTGCGACCGTCTCGTCAAAGTTCTCAACGTTGGCTGAGGCCATTCGTTGCACACAGGCTAGGAAGCCTTCCGTCCTTTTCGTTTGCCCCGTCGTAGAGGTCGAAGTCCGCGTTGACTGCGGGGCCTGCTCGTCACCTTCACAATCGGAGATATCTGAATTCTCGGGCGGGCAGAGCCCAAACGGATCCGAGTTATTGACGGGATCGCCTTTCCCGTACCCATACAGATTGAGCCCCCCCGCCAGCCCAATCGGATCTTCCTGCGTGGAATAGAGCGTCGCGGAAGGACACGCGGGAGGCCCCCTAGGGCGCCACGCGCCACGCCACGCTCGACCGCGCGGCGGCGACGTGGGTGCTTGAGAGCAACCGCCCGGAGCTTACTTGCCGTAACCCATCCGTTGGGTTATCTATCCACTGTGCCCACGGTCCTCCGCCGCGCTGGCTTCCGGGTTGTCATCTTCCTGCCCCCGCGCGAGCACGCGCCGCCGCACGTGCATGTGCAGAGTGCCAACGGCGAAGTCGTCATCGCGCTCACCGCCGAGGGGCGGCCGCAGACCATCCGCAGCGTGGCGGGGATGCGGACACCGGAGGTGATCCGGGCGTTCCGCCTCGTGGAAGACCACGCCGCATTCCTGCTCACCAAGTGGAGGGAGTACCATGGCTAAGGCGACGAAGGCGGAGATTCTGCGACAGGTCGTGTCGGCGCGCGCACTCGAGGCGCGGGAGCGGCGGGCGGGGCGGCGCGCGGTGACGGCCGCGTATGAACCGCGCACGGGCCGGGTGATGCTGGAGCTCTCGAGCGGCTTTCTCTTCGGCTTTCCGACGGCGGCGATTCCGGCCTTGGCGCGCGCGAGCGCGCAGGAGCTGGCGGAAGTCCAGCTCAGTCCGGGGGGCGGGGCGTTGCATTGGGAGGGCTTGGATGTCGACCTCAGCATTCCCGGATTGCTCCTCGCGTCCGTCGAGCGGCCGGCGCGGTTGCGCGAACTGGCGCGGCTCGCGGGTGGCACGCGGAGCACCGCCAAGGCGGCCGCCGCCCGCGCGAACGGGGCGAAGGGCGGGCGGCCGCGCAAGCGGGAGCGCGCCTGAGCCACCGAAGTCCCGCGCACTCGGAGTCGATCGGTCGGTTCGAAGCGCGGTAAGACACTTCCCGGCGGCGGCGAAGCGCGCCGGAGCTTGGCGTCGGTGGCGAACTCGCGCCGATGTGTCTCTCGTTGGATTGGACGAGTTACGGTACCCGTGTCCCAAACCCCGAGAAGGCTCGCTCCTTGATGGCCTGATCGAGGAAGCTGCGAAGCTGCGCACCGGTCGCGTTCGGAACGACGCCCACCGCTTGTACGCAGGCGAATAGCGGGCCGGTTCGTGACTCACGAACGCCCTCTAGTTGGCGCTCGATCCATCCGCGAGTCGCAACCATGATCCGGAACATCCGGTGCTCTCCGGCATCGTCTCGGTCCGCGTACTCAATCCAGGCGGTGAGTTCTTGCGGGTTCTCGAGCCATGCGACTCCATCCTCTTCCGATCCCTCAAAACGCCAAGTCATTCCTTCCTCCCGATACGCTCAACATCACGGCACCTTCGGCGTAATCGTAGTAACGTGTTCGAAGGTCTTCTTCGCAACGTTGAACGCATTGATGACGGTCGAACCGTCGGCATTCATTATCACTTGCCGTGCGTTCTTTCCTGCGCCCCCCGTGAACATTTGCGCGCCGCCTTCGAGAGTCGTGCGGATCGCCTTCTGCCCCGAAGGTAACCACTTTGACAGTGCTGAAACGCGAGCGTCCATTCCAGGCCCTGCCTTGTGCAGCGCATCAATCAGCTTCAAGGTTCCTGGACCCACAATAGGAGCGGCCGTGCTCGCAGCAATCAGTGCTGAGCTTCCAGCCATGACTAGGGCAGCGCCACCGGCTGCTCCCAGCGCCGCGGCGCCGAGCGCGAGCACCTCAGGCCCCGACATTTCTGCGACACCCTTTCGGAATCGCTGCTCTTCCTCGTTATATCGCGAGCTGAGTTCGTTCCGGCAGTTCGGACAGAGCCCGAACGGATCCGCGTTGTTGACCGGATCACCTTCTCCATACCCATACAGATTGAGCCCCCCCGCCAACCCAATCGGGTCTTCCTGCGTGGAATAGAGCGTCGCGAAAGGACACGTCGCTCTGCATCCCTCGAGAGGGCGCTACTTCGGGGGTCGAGAGCTCTCGACCCTTACATCGACCACACGACGGCCCCGGTGCTTCACGCACCGGCTTAAACTCTAGCGGACTCGAGTCATCACTGATACTACAGGAATCGGCACCGCAGAGACGTCGAAGAAGAGGCGTCCGACTTCGGCGCGTTTCGCGCGCGCCGTGTCCCGCTCGAGACGTATGGTCGTCTTGCCAGCCCAGAATCTGCCGTGCTCTGCGAACGCGACAAGGGAGGATTCCGCAGCGATCCGGCCGCGGGCGCGCGAGGTAGTGAACGTCGCCAAGAAGAGAATCGTGGAGTCGCTCGGTAACGTCTCCGAGCGAACTCCCGCGATCTGCGAAATCGTCCCCACCGTATCTCCTTCGAGCGTCACAATCGACCCTGGAGCCGCGGCGACCGCGTGCCCATCGACCTTCGGCGCCGAACTTACAAGCGAACCCAAGGCGTCCTCGACTCTGCCCTTGGCCCAGTGCGCATAGAGCACCAGAACTGCGGGCGACAACAGCACGAGCAGCAGCGCCAAGGTAAGCACATGCGAAGTACCACTATCGCGCTGCTTTTGTTCTGCGTTCATCTGCGGCAACCAACAGCCCGCATACACTTCAGCGTACTCTGCGGCGGTTCAGTTGCCGGTGGGTCGTTAACATTTCCCTTCTTTGAGATTCGCATGGGTAACCCGTTGAATCGGCCCGGGATTACCGGAGACTCGGTTAGTTGAGTCCCACGGCCGCGGACGCGGCCTGGGTGTGATAATACTGCGCTTCGTACTCCGCCGGGGGGATGTCC
>JADYYN010000170.1 GCA_020853635.1 Gemmatimonadaceae bacterium | reverse complement strand
CGGATTCACGACCTGACTCGGCGCAGCGTTGCTCGGCTCGCCCGACGTCATCTTCCACACACCGAACCCACCGCCGCCGAGCACCACGGCCGCAATGCCGATGTAGAGCCCCATCTTCGAAGACCCGCTCGACGCCGCCACCGTCGCGGATACCGCCGCAGCCCCCGCGCGCGTCCGCGCCTCGCCACTCACCTTGGCGACGACCGTCTTCTCCGCCGCCACCGGCTTCGTGGCCGGCGCCGCACTCTTCGCGCGGCCCGTCCCCGGCTGCGAGATCGGACCCGAGCGCACCTTCGCGGCGTCAGCCGGGTTCATCATCACCGTCACGACACTCGGCCGCGCGATGAGCTTGGGCACGTAGTTCGGATCCTTCATCGACTGCACGAAGTCGTGCACCGTCGCAAAGCGCTCCTCACCCTTCTTGGAGAGCGCACGCGCCACGGCAGCCGCCACATGCTCGGGGATCTCGGCGACATCCTCGTGCAGATTGGGCGCCTCGAACATGCAGTGCTTGTGCAGGATGTCGATCGCCGAGTCGCCGTCGAACGGCACATGGCCGGCGAGCATGCGGTACGCCATCACCGCCACCGAGTACTGGTCGGAGGCGCCGGTGACCGGCTTGCCCATGCCCTGCTCGGGGCTCATGAAGTACGGCGTGCCGATCACCGAATCCGTCGCGGTGAGCTTGCCCTCGGTGAGCGCCTTCGCGATGCCGAAGTCGGTGACGATCACGCGATTGCGATTGTCGAGCATCACGTTCGCGGGCTTGATGTCGCGATGGATGACGTGATGTTCGTGCGCGTAGTCGAGCGCGTCGGCCACTTGCTCGAGGATCTCGATCGATTCGTCGAGCGGCATGGCCCCACGCTCGCGCAGCAGGTCCTCGAGCGACTTGCCCTCGAGGAACTTCATCGCGTACCAGAAGATCTTGCCGCTGGAGCCGATGCGGTAGATCGGGATGATGTTCGGATGGTCGAGCGCGGCGGCGGTCTTGGCCTCGCGCTTGAAGCGCTCCACCCCGTGCCCGAACGTGAGCTCGGGTGGCAGCACCTTCAGCGCGACCTTGCGCGAGAGCTGCGTCTCGGTGGCCAGGTACACCACCGCCATGCCGCCGCGGCCGAGCATGTGCCCGACCGTGTACTCACCCTTGGTGTCCTCACGGAGCAGGCGCTCCATGTTGCGGAACGAGGACTGGTCCATCGACGCGGTCGCCGCCGCCTGACCCTCGGCGTCGGAGACCAAGGACCCGCAGCTATGACAAAAACGCGCCTCGTCTGCGACGGGCGTGCTGCAATGGGCGCAAATCATCCAGTTCCGGTCTCTCTATAGATGTAGGGCACCGGGAGCCGAATATCTGACACGTGCAGAACCTTGGCAATGGGGGTGTTCCGAACCCCATGGGAGGCCCGGTATGACGTCACAACGTGAGAGAATCGTGCCAGCCCGACGCGTCGACACCCAACTGTAGCCAAATCGTTTGGTGACAAGGCAGTAGCCGGTCGGAGGGGCCCTCAGCCAGTCAGTGAGGGCGCTCCGGCGACTTGCATCACCAAAGGACGGATGCGTGGAACACGGCGGGGTACCGACAGCACACTATGGACGATCCATAAGTCTCGGCGTCCATTGCATATCGGCCACTCTCTCGCCGTCCGCTGTTGCGCTGCCGCTACACTCAGCCGACGACGATGCGCCAGATCTGGGCGACCAGGAAGCAGACCACAATGCCCATGCCCACCGGCAGCAGGGTCGCGAGCGTGGTCCACTTCAGGCTCCGCGTCTCGCGATAGATCGTGTAGATCGTCGTCGAGCAGGGGTTATGCAGCAGGCTGAACAGCATGAGGTTCACGGCGGTCAGCGTGGTCCAGCCGTTCGCCCGCAGCAACGCGCCGATCTGCTCCGCGTCGAGCTCGAACATCACGCCCGCACCGGCGCCTGCCTCGGGGGTGCCGCCTGAGAGCACCGTGAGCATGAGCACGGTGGGGATCACGATCTCGTTCGCCGGGATCGCTACCACATAGGCGAGCAGGATCACGCCGTTGAGCCCGATGAAGATGCCCAGCGGGTCGAGCCAGCCGATCACGTGTTCGGCCACGCTCACGCCCGACCAGCCGACGTTGCCCACCAGCCAGATCACCGCACCCGCCGGCGCGGCGAAGACGATCGCGCGCCAGAGCACGATGAGCGTGCGATCGACGAGCGAGGTGTAGAGCGTCTGCAGGAGATTGGGCGGCCGATACGGCGGCAACTCGAGACTAAAGCTCGTCGCCTCACCGCGCAGCACGGTGCGCGTAAGCACGAAGCTCGTCAGGAACATCATGCCGATGCCGATGAGCGTCACCGCCACCACCGCGCTCGCCGAGATCAGCCCGCCGATCGCCGCCGGCGCGAGTGTGCCGAGGAACAACGACGCCATGAGGATCTGCGTGGGCCAACGTCCGTTGCAGAGCGAGAAGTTGTTGGTGATGATCGCCACGAGTCGTTCGCGCGGACTGTCGATCACACGCGTGGCGACCACACCGGCAGCGTTGCAGCCGAAGCCCATGCACATGGTGAGCGCCTGCTTGCCATGCGCGCCCACACGACGGAACAAGCCGTCGAGATTGAACGCGACGCGCGGCAGATAGCCGAAGTCCTCGAGCAGCGTGAACAGCGGGAAGAAGATCGCCATCGGCGGCAGCATCACCGCGATCACCCAGCCGGTGGCGAGGTACATGCCGTCGATAGTGATGCCGATGAACCAGGCCGGCAGCCCCGCACTCACCGCGAGCCCACGCAGCCACGGATGACCTTGATCGACGAGTAGATCCGCCAGCATGCCCGAAGGCACGTTCGCGCCGGCGATCGTCAGCCAGAAGACGACGCCGAGCATGAGGATCATCAACGGGAAGCCGAAGATGGGGCTCGTGAGCCAGCGGTCGAGCGTGCGATCGAGATCGAAGTGCAGCTTGCGCGCGCCGCCGAGCATCGAGCGGGATGCGATGCCTTCGGCCGCGGCGAAGAGCGCTTGCGTGAGCTTGTCGTTGAAGTCCGACGGCATGCGCCAGCGCACGGCGGCGGCGAGGGTGTTCACCGACTCCGGCATCGAGGCTTCGACGCGGTCGTCGGCGTTGAGCAGTCGCAGCGCGACCCAGCGCGCGTTCGGTCGCTCGGGTTCGGCGGCGCGCACGGCTCGCTCCACCTCGCCGATCACTTGCTCGATGTCTGGCGCGAGATCACGCACGAGCCGCGGTGCCGGCGTGAGTTTCTCGGTGGCGACGTCGTGCACCGCTTGGCGCAACGCATCGACCCCTTCCCCGCGGCGGACGGCGGTCGCGATCACCGGCACACCGAGTTCACGCGAGAGTGCGGCCGGATCCACCGCGATTCCTAAGCGACGCGCTTCGTCCATCAGGTTGAGACAGACCACTACGCGCGGCGTGATCTCAAGCACCTGCAGCGCGAGGTTGAGATTGCGCTCGAGCCGCGTGGCATCGAGCACGATCACGGTCACGTCAGGCTTGCCGAAGAGCAGGGCATCGCGCGCGACTTCTTCGTCGGTGGTCGCGGCCTGCAACGAGTACGTGCCAGGCAGATCGATCAGCTTGAAGCGATCCCCGCCCACCGTGAAGAAGCCTTCGGCGCGGGTGACGGTCTTGCCGGGCCAGTTGCCCGTATGCTGACGCAGCCCGGTGAACGCGTTGAACACCGTGCTCTTGCCGGTGTTCGGATTGCCGGCGAGTGCGACGAGATAGTCGAACTTCTCGGAGCGAACGCCGAGTTGCACGAGCGATTCGTCGCGGGCGGGAAGCCGCGTGCGCATGGTGGTGGTCATGCGCGCGGTTCCGCGAAGAGGTCGGCATGGATCGGCGTGGGGTCGACTTCGATCCACACCGCCTGCTGCCGTCGCAGGGCGATGAGCGCGCCGCGGATCCGGTACGCCATCGGGTCGCCACCCGCACTGCGCATCTCGGCCGTGATCACGGTGCCGGGGACGACGCCCAGGTCGAGCAAGCGCCTGCGCTGCGCGCCGCGGCACTCGCGCGAGAGGCGCACCACGCGTGCACTCTCGCCCACGTCGATGTCATCAAGCGTGCGCGGTCGCACGGTGTCGCCGCCATCCGTGCCCACCACACCGATCGCCAATTCGTAGTCCGGTGGCACCGAGACCGTCTTGCCGTCGAGTTCGACCTCGACCGACACCGACGTCCGCGCGCGCACCACCAGACGCTTGTCGAGTGCGAATCCGAGCCGCCGCAAGCGATCGAAGCGGGCGACCGGTTCATCCTCGAGATGCACGATGACGCCGGCTTCACCGGGCTCGAGTGCCGCGAGCAGGGTGGGGGCGTGCACCGGCATCTCGCCAGTGCGGCTGGGAATGGGATCGCCGTGCGGATCGAAGCGCGGATCGCCGAGCCGTCGCGAGAGCGACTCGATCTCCTCGGTGGTGAAGAGATGCTCGCGTTCATCGGCGATCTCGTGCCACTCGTGCGATTCGAGTCCCGTGCGATCGGCGAGGTATTGCTCGACGATGCGATGGGTGCGCACGACGCGCAGGGCGTCCAGACGGCCGCGTTCGGTGAGCGCGAACGTGGTGCCACTCCGCATGACCTGCTCACTCGCGACGAGTTGCTCGAGCAGCGCCTGCGCGCGGTCGCGCGAGATCTGCAGCGAACCCGCGAGCGCATCGACGTGCACCGTGTGGCCGTCGGCCGCGCGATGGAACAGGTATTTGAGCGTGTCCTCGATGCGGACGCGCTCCGAATGACGCATCTGCTTCATGATGCGCGCGAGAATGCCGCGCCGCGGCCAGACGATCACCAGGGTGACCATCAGGACGAAGCCGAAGACGAGGAGCGAGGTACGCGGGTCTGGCACGGGGGTCCGATAAAGTTAGTACGTACTAAAACAGTATCGGCGCCCTCGGAGAGTCAAGGGGCGATCAGCTCTTCCGCGCCACCAGTTCGATCTCCACGCGCGCGCCGAGCGGCAAGCCGGCCACGGCCACGGTGGTGCGCGCTGGGTACGGCTTCGCGAATCGCGTCTCGTATGCCGCGTTCATCTGCGGGAAGTCCTTCATATCGACGAGATACACGTTGCACTTCACCACGTGGTCCATGGTGAGGCTGCTGTCGTTGAGCACCGCTTCGAGATTGTCGAACGCCCGATGCGTCTGCGCCTCGACGTCGCCGTCGATGAGTTTGCCCGTCTTGGGGTTGATGGGCGTCTGGCCGGAGAGGTACAGGAGTTCACCGGCCCAGACGCCGTGCGAGTACGGACCGATGGCCGCAGGGCCGTTCGGGGAATGCGTGTGTTGTCTCAAGGTCTGCCTATGGGGAGAGGATGCGGAAAGGTACTCTACTGTCGCACCGTCTCATTGAGTGCCTGGTAAACCAATGTCGAGAACTTGGCGCGGATGTCCGCGCTGCTCGGGAGGTTCTGCAGCATGAGCACCATCACGAGGCGGTTCTTCGGATCCACCGAATAGATGGTCGCGTACGCACCGCCCCAGCCGAAGTTCCCCACCGACGCATAGCCGCTGGCCCCAAGCCGATCGACGGTCTCGAACGCGAGACCCCAACCCAGGCCGTTGCCGTTGTAGCGCGTGCCGAGTTGGTTGGTGCTCATGAGTTCCACCGTGCGCGGCGAGACGATGCGAGTGCCGTTGAATTCACCGCCGCGCCGAAGGGTCTCGAGGAAACGCGCGTAGTCGCGTGCCGTGGAAGTGAGTCCCGCACCGCCGGCGAAGTTGCGACGCGGGCCATCTATATAGTGCCCTTGGCCACGCGCGCCCGTGTCCGCACGCACCGCGCGTCCGTTCTCATCGCTGCGATACACGGTGGTGAAGCGCGAGACCTTCTCGCGCGGGACGAAGAAATCGGTGTCGACCATGCCGAGCGGCGCGGTGATGCGCGACTTGATGAACTTGTCGAGCGGCATCCCGCTCACGCGCTCCACCACGCAGCCCAAGATGTCGGTGTTGTAGCCGTACACGAAGCGCACGCCGGGCTGCTCAACAAACGGCAGAGTGCCGAGCCGATCCATGGTGGTGCAGACGTCTTCGTTCTTGTCGGCCGTGTACCAGCCCCAGCCGGCGGCGGGACCGAGCCCCTGCGCGCGGTAGCGCTCGGCGATGTGTGCGTCGGTGCCGTAGGAGATGCCGGCGCTGTGCGTGAGCAGGTCGAAGATGGTGATGCGCCGCTGTGCGGGCGTGAGCGTGCGACCGGTGTCGGCGCGGGACGCCACGGTGGTGCGCGCGAAACTCGGCAGCCACTTCGACACGGGGTCACCGAGTGCGATCTTGCCTTCCTCGATCAACATCATGATCGCGGTGCTCGTGATCGCCTTCGTCTGCGATGCGATGCGGAAGATCGCATCGGTGGTCATCGGCTTCTTCGCTTCGCGGTCCGACCAACCCACGGCCTTCTCGTACGCGACCTCACCGTCGCGCAGCACCAGCGCCACGGCGCCAGCGATCCACTGCGAGTCCACGCTCTGCTGGAGGTAGGCATCGAGTCGCGCGAGACGCGTCGCATCGAACGCGGCACGGGCATCGAGCTCGGCGAGCGTGAAGCGCGTGCTCAGGATGTACGGCTGCTCGCCGGCGGACCAATGTCCGTACGTCGTCGCCACGAAGCTGCCATCCCCGAGTCGCTCGAGGCCGGGATACGTGGAGTCCCACGCGTTGGTGTTGTCCTTGATGCGCACGCGGTACTGGCCCGGTGTGCCGGCAGTGAGGTCGTCCCAGTGTCCGACCCACGCGACCCAATCGCCCTTGGTGGGTGAATCGGCGGCCATGTCGCGGAACGTGATCACGAGGCGACCATCGGCCGCGTATTTGGCCGTGTGGCGGTCGCCGGTGAGTGTGCGCGCGACGGGCTGCGGTGTGCTCCAGCTCCGGCCTTCGTCGCTGGTGAACATCACGTGCGACTCGGCTTGTCGACGATTCTCGCGGAGCAGCAGGGCAACCGTGCGGCCGTCGGGTGAACGCACCGCGCCTGGCTCACAGAGATGTTCCTTGCTGCCGCGCCAGATCTCATCGGGTGTGCCCCACGTGCGTCCACCGTCTCGTGAGCGGACCTGGAACAGACGGAATACGCCTTCGGCTTTGCCGCCGGCCTTGTAGTAGCGGCCGTCGTCGTGGAAGAACGCGAGCAGCGAGCCATCGTTCATGGGCATCACGGAACCCATCACGACGATGCCGCCCCAATCACCGATGGGCTTGAGCGGTGACCAGGTGCGGCCTTCGTCATCACTCTGCGCGAGGCGCGCCGGATGCAGCCCGGAGAACATGAGCAGGCGCCACTTGCCGTCGGTGGTGTCAGGCACGCGGAAGAGCGTGGGCACCTCGAGTGAACTGCTCCAGTTGTCGGGTACGGCGAGCCGCTCGCTCCACGTGCGGCCCGCGTCGTCGCTGCGCTTGAGGACGATCGCGCCCTTGCCGTGGCCTTTGGGATAGGTCGCGAGGATGGTGCGACCGTCGCCGAGGAGCGCGGTGGTGACGTGGCCGAGGTATTGGCCGGGTTCGCGATCGACGAGGACGTGGCGTCCGGGTTCGGCGTCGAGGTCGACGAGGGGGATCTGCTGGGCGCGCGCGGCCGTGGTGGCCGCGGCGAAGCTTAGGGCGATGGTGAGTGAGCGATTCATGGCTAGAACTTCCCACTTGCTTGGCTTGGCGTCCACTCTGTGCGGCTGCGTTTTGCGCGCGGGCGGCCGCCACCGCGTCCGCT
>JADYYN010000169.1 GCA_020853635.1 Gemmatimonadaceae bacterium | reverse complement strand
GCCGCCGTGGCGACGGTGGGCGTCTGGTTCGGTGCGGATGTGACGGTCACGCTCGCGGTGCCACTCACGGCTCCCGCACTTGCGGTGACGGTGAACGGCCCGCCGCCTGACGCCGCGGCAGTGAACAGGCCTCCCGCATCGATGACTCCGCTGCCGCTCGTCGTCCACTGCACCGATGGCGTCGGCGTGATGGGTTGCGAGAACTGATCAGTCACAACGGCGGCGAATGCCTGCGTCCCACCGGCCACCAAGGTCGTGGTCGGGGGTGTCACGAGCACAGCGGTCGGCGCGGCGGCGATGACGACCGTGACCGCACTCGTCGCAGAAAGCCCGAGTGCGTCAGTGGTAGTCACCTGTAACTCATAGCTTCCCGCGCGCGTGAAGGTCGCAGTGGTCAGCTTAGCGGCGTTGGTGCCGTTCGCGGCGAACGTGACGGCGGCGGGCGGCGTGCCGACGCTCGCCCACGTGTACGTGAGCGAGGCTTCGCCCGCATCGTCGGCGCCCAACACATTCAGCGCCGCCGTGGTCGTCGGCGCGGTGCCGAGGACCGCTGCGGCTGCCGTGACGACGGTGGGTGACTGATTCGGCGCGGACGTGATGGTCACACTCGCCGCGCCACTCAGCGCGCCTGCGCTCGCGGTGACTGTGAACGGGCCGCCGCCAGACGCCGCGGCAGTGAACAGGCCAGCCGCATCAATGACGCCGCCACCGCTCGTCGTCCACTGCACCGGCGGCGCGGGCGTGATCGGCTGCGCGAACTGATCCGTGATGACGGCCGTGAACAACTGCGCCGCGTTCGGCTCGAGAGCGGCGATCGCGGGGGAGACCGTGACCGTCTGCGGGGTCGGCGCGACGGTGACGATCACGAGACCCGAGGCCGACAGTCCCTGCGCATCGGGCACAGTGACGGCGAACTGATACTCGCCAGCACGACTGAAGGTCGCGACCGTCCGCTTCGCCGCGTTGGATGCGTTCGCGGAGAACTCCACCGGAGCCGGTGCGGCGCCCAGCGTGCTCCACGCGTAAGAGAGCGACGATTCTCCGGCGTCGTCCACTCCCGAGACGCTGAGCGTCGCGGACGTGGTCGGCGCGTCCGCGAGCAAGACTGACGGACCGGTAGCGATGGACGGAGGCTCGTTCGCGACGGCGGAGACGCTGATGTTGGCGCTGCCGACGACTGCGCCGGTCGTTGCGGTGACACTGAACGGGCCACCGGCGACGGCCGACGCCGTGAACCGACCTTGTACGTCTATTGCGCCGCCGCCGGTGACCGCCCAGGTGAGGCCGGGCGTGGGGGTGAGGGATTGGGCGAACTGATCGCTCACCGCGCCGATGAAGTCCTGCACGCCGTTCGGCAGCACCGTCGCGGTAGCCGGCGTCACGCGCACCTCAGCGGCCGCGGCCGCGATGATGACCGAGACGAGGCGGCTCGCCGTAAGACCTTGGGCGTCGGACGCCGTGACTTGCAGTAGATAACTTCCGGCGCGCGTGAAGGCGACGCTCGTCGTCTTCGCCGCGTTGTTCCCGTTGATGGTAAATGTCACGGGGCCGGGCGCATCGCCGAGCGCGGCCCACGTATACGAGAGCGCGGCCTCGCCGGCATCATCCGTCGCGATCGCGGTGAGCGTCGCAGACGTCACCGGCGCCGTACCGAGTGTCGCCTCAGCTGACGCGACGTTCGGTGCCGCGTTCGGCAAGGCGGAGACGGACACCGACGCGGTGGCCGACACATCACCCAGGCGTGCGGTCACGATGAACGGTCCGCCAGCGACGGCTGCGGCGGTGAAGATCCCGTCCGTCGAGATGCTCCCGCCACCTTCCACCGTCCATGCGGTGGTGCCGAGCGCGATCGGTTGCGCGAACTGGTCTGCGCCTGTCGCCGTGAACGTCTGTGATGCACCCGCGAGTACGGTCACGACGGAGGGAGCCACCGACAGAATCGTGAGGGCGGGTGCAACAACGACGGTCACCGTGCTCGTGACGGATTGAGCCTGTGCGTCCGTGACGGATACCTGGAACTCGTAGGTGCCCGCGCGCGTGAAGGTCGCGACCGATTGCTTGGCGGCGTTGCTGCCGTTCGCGGAGAACTGTACGGCGCCGGCAGGGGTGCCGACAACCGACCAGAGATACGAAAGCGTCGACTCGCCGGCATCGTCGGCGCCGAGCACCGTCAACGTCGCGCTGGTGACGGGTGCCGCACCAAGTGCCGCGCTCGCGGCGCTTGCGATGGTGGGCGCTTGATTCGGCAACGCGGTCACCGTGAGCGCAGCGCTCGCACTCACCGCACCGACGGTCGCGGTCACCGTGAAGGGCCCGCCGGCCGCGGGGCCGGCGGTGAACGATCCCGCTGCGTCGATCGTGCCGCCGCCTGTCACGGTCCACGCGACGGACGGAGACGGGGTGATGGTCTGCGCGAACTGATCGCGAACGATCGCCGTGAATCCCTGCGTGCTGTTCGCAGCCACGCTGACGGTCGCGGGCGATACTTCGATGGTGCTCGGCTGCGCGGTGAAGCGCACGGGCACGTCGCTCGTCGCGACGAGACCCAGTGCGTCCGCGATCGTCACGCGGAACACGTAGTCGCCGGCGCGTGTGACGGCGACGTTGGATTGCTTCGCCGCGTTCGTTCCGTTCGACGAGAACGTCACGCTGCCGGGCGGCGTGCCGACCGTGGTCCACGTGTAGCTCAGCCCGGGCTCACCAGCATCGTCCTCGCCGAGGACGGCCAGCGCCGCGTTGGTCCCCGTGCCGCCGACGATCGCTGACGCTGCCGTGGCGACCGTGGGCGCACGATTCGTCGGACCGACGTTCGTGAGTGTCGCATAGAACGACCACTGTACGGTTCCGCTCGAGGTCGTCGACGCGAACGTCGTGGGAAGCGACTGATAGCTGCGCGTGTACCAACGGGCCGATCCGGTCGCCGCCGACCGGAACGTCAGGGCGTTGGAGTTGGTGGTGAACGCGAGCCAGTATGTCCCTGCCGCCAGTGCGACGGCTGGCACCGTGACGGTGTTCCATCCAGCGACGGCGGTGACGTTCCCACTTTGCGCGAGCCGTGCCCCGGGTCCCCCGTTCGGGCCCGACGCATCGTACACCCCGAGTCGCATCGTCCCGCTCGCGTTCGCGACGTAGATGCTCAGGCTCTGCAGGGTCCCGGACGCATTGAGCGTCACGCGCTGCGCCGACAGGATGTTCCGGTTGTTGTTGTCGTTCGTGGGCAGCACGGTGGTCTCGCCCATCGTCGCGCCCGAAGGTGCTGCGACCACGCTGACCACCGCGCTCGCGGTGATGGTTCCCGCCGCGCCGTCGGCCGAGGCGGTGATGGTGTACGGACCGCCCGGGGTGAGGCTCGCGGTGAAGAGCCCACCGCCGCCGATCGCCCCACCCCCTGTCACCGACCACGCGATCGTCGGGGTCGGCGTCATCGGCTGCGCGAACTGATCGCGGACGACCGCCACGTACTGCAGCGCCTCGCCCGCGAGGATCGTCGCCGGTGCCGGCTCCAATGCGACGGTCGTCGCGGCCTGTGCGACCGAGACGTTCAGGTCGCTCGTCGCGGTGAGTCCGAAGGCGTCGCGGACGGTCGCACGGAGTGTGTAGCTCCCAGCGCGAGTGAACGTCGCGGTGACGTTCCGCGCCGCGTTCGTGCCGCTGTCGCTGAACGTGACGGCGCCCGGCGCGCCCGGCAGCACGCTCCACCGGTACGTGAGCGCGGCTTCGCCCGAATCATCCGCGCCGCGGACGCTCAGTGCTGTGGTGCTGCCCGTGACGGTGCTCGGCGTCGCACTCGCGGCCGTGGCGATCGTCGGCGCGGCGTTGGGCGCGTCAATCGTCTCGACGTCGAGCGTTCCGTAAAATGACCAATGGTATGCGCCGCCGCTGGGGTTCGTTGCGAACGTGGCGGGCATCGGGCCGTACGGTAACGCGTACCACCGCCCTGAGCCGGTCTCATCCATGCGAAATCCGAGTGCATCACTGCTGGCGAAATACGCGAGCCAGTAGTTTGCGGCCGGCAAGACCACGGGCGTGATGACCGCGCGCGTATTCCAGCCGACGACGGGCGTGAACTCCGCGACCTCGGCGAGTTTGTTGCCGGGGCCGCCGCCGGGACCGGTTGCGTCGTAGACGCCAAGCCGCAGTGTACCCGCCGCGGCATGTATATAGAACGAGAGCGTCTGCAGGCGCCCCGACTGCGACGTGCTCGTGAGTTGCGCAACGAGCAGGCCGCCGTTGCGCCCATCCGCGTACTGCAGGAGTGCGGTTTCACCGAAGTTGACCGAGATCGTCGCAGCACGCGGCGGACCGAATACCGGCGCGGTGGGTGACTCGGAGGTCCTGCCGTCACCACAACTCGCGGACGCGAGCGTCAGGGTTACTCCGAGGGCGATCCATCCCCACGTCTTCCCCAAGAGTGCGACTGCCCGCTTTCTGATCGACATGCGTTTCCCTGACACCACGTAAGCCCACGGTACAGCAACCTCTGTAAAACTAGGCGATTCCCTGACGGTCGGCCATGACACGAAGTAGGGGGCCCCCTGAGGGAGGCCCCCTGACGTCTACCCCCGCGAGGCGCGGCACGCTAGCGCGCGGAGAGGATGTCCTCGACCTCTTCCGACGCCTCAAACGGCTCCACGGTCGCCCCGTGCGCGATGAGCAACGCGGCGACCTGGGCAAAGTCCTTGTCGCGCGGGCCATGCAGGGAGCCATGACAGCACCAACCGAGCGGCGTGCTGCCGTGATGCGGTTCACGTGCGTTGATGAGCGCACGGCCCGCCGCCGACTCGAGAAGCGCGGCGACCACATCCGCCGCGCCTTGCCAGGACGCACAATGCAACGCGTTGCCGGCGTCGTGTCCGGGCGTTGCCGGATCGAATCCGAGTCCGAGCATGAGCCGCACGGCAGCCGCATCGCCGTCCCACGCGGCGTCACTGAGCATGCGATGATCGTCCGGCCCGATCGTCCCGAGGATTCCCGGTTCAGCGCGGACGATCGCCTTCGCGTGGTCGGCGTCCGCGCGTCGACACGCGTGACGGAATCGTTGCAGGGGTGTGGCGAACGCCAGCATCGCGTCACGCGTCTTGAGGTGCCCGAACTGCGCTGCGGTGTCGAGGGGCGCACGGTGTGCACCGATCGACCAAAAGTAGATGTGATGACTGCTGGGCGGCTGTTCACCGAAGTCACCGGTCCCAATGCGCAGATCGAGCCGCGTAGCATCCTGGTTGAGCAACTGCCGCGCACGATCGGTGTGCCCGAGGGCGGCGG
>JADYYN010000168.1 GCA_020853635.1 Gemmatimonadaceae bacterium | reverse complement strand
AGCGGCGTGACGTCGAGCAGCAGCACGTCCTTCTGCTCGCCCGTGAGCACCGCGCCCTGGATGGCCGCGCCGACGGCGACGACCTCGTCCGGGTTCACGCCCTTGTTCGGCTCCTTCTTGAAGAACTCCTTCACGATCTCCTGGATCTTCGGGATGCGCGTGGAGCCGCCGACGAGGATGACTTCGTCGACTTCGCTCGGGTTCATGCCCGCGTCCTTGAGCGCCTTCTCCATCGGCGGGATGGTGCGCTTCACGAGATCGTCGACCAGCTGCTCGAACTTGGCGCGCGTGAGCTGGTAGTTGAGGTGCTTCGGGCCCGACTGGTCGGCCGTGATGAACGGCAGGGGGATGTCGGTGCTCATGGTGCCGGACAGCTCGATCTTGGCCTTCTCGGCGGCTTCCTTGAGGCGCTGGAGCGCCATCGGGTCCTTGGAGAGGTCGATCGTCTGATCCTTCTTGAACTCCGCGACGAGCCAGTCGATGACCTTCTGGTCGAAGTCGTCACCGCCGAGATGCGTGTCACCGTTGGTCGACTTCACCTCGAACTGGCGGGTGCCGTCGACTTCGTAGAGTTCGAGGACCGAGATGTCGTAGGTGCCGCCGCCCAAGTCGAACACGGCGACCTTCTCGTCCTGCTTCTTGTTCTTGTCGAGGCCGTAGGCGAGTGCGGCGGCCGTGGGCTCGTTGACGATGCGCAGCACTTCGAGGCCGGCGATCTTGCCGGCGTCCTTGGTGGCCTGGCGCTGCGAGTCATTGAAGTAGGCCGGCACCGTGATGACCGCCTTGGACACCGAGTGCCCGAGGTAGTCTTCGGCGGTCTGCTTCATCTTCTGCAGGATCATGGCCGAGATCTCGGGGGGCGTGTAGGTCTTGCCCTGCACCTCGACCGAGGCGAGATCGTTCTGTCCGCGGACGACCTTGTACGGCACGCGGGCCGTCTCGGTGGTGACCTCGGACATCTTGCCGCCCATGAAGCGCTTGATGGAGAAGACCGTGTTCTGCGGGTTGGTCACCGCCTGGCGCTTGGCGATCTGGCCGACGAGGCGTTCGCCGTCCTTGCTGAAGCCGACGACCGAGGGGGTCGTGCGACCGCCTTCGGCGTTGGGGATGACGACGGGGTCGCCGCCTTCCATGACCGCGACGACCGAGTTGGTCGTGCCCAGGTCGATACCGATCACCTTGTCTGCCATTCGTTCCTCGACGGAGTATCTTGAGCGCTAGTAGGAATCGCCGGAGTGCGGCGAGAGCGAGAGTTACGCTCGATTGAACGGCAAGTCGGGGACCAGAGATTCACGCCATTTCGGCAGGACCCGAAGAGGGTGTGAGGCGGTCGGCTGACAGGACGACACATGATTCCGCTGAGCGACGACAATCCGACCGTCCGACCGCCGGTGATGACCATTCTGGTCATCGCGGCGATCGGCTGTGCGTGGGTGTTGGTGCAGGGGGCGGGATTCGAGGACCGGTTGGTCAGGAGCATCTGCAATCTCGGTTTGGTGCCGGGCGAGCTGACGAAGCAGGCGGTGCTGGGGAGCGGGATCCCGATCGCGCCGGGGCTGGTGTGTGCGATCGATCAGGACCCGATCAACTGGTGGACGCCGGTGCTGTCGATGTTCCTGCACGGCGGGTGGGACCACCTGATCATCAACCTGTTGTTCCTGTGGGTGTTCGGGAACAACGTGGAGGATGTGATGGGGGCGCCGCGGTTCCTCGCGTTCTACCTGCTGTGCGGGCTGGCCGCTGCGGGAGCGCATGTGGCGGTGGACCCTGCGTCCCCGCTGCCGACGGTGGGCGCGTCGGGGGCGATTTCCGGGGTGATGGGGGCGTATCTGGTGTTGTTCCCGAGGGTGCGCGTGCGGATGTTCTTCGTGTTGTTCATCGTGCCGTTCCCGGCGTGGATGGTGCTGCTCTGGTATCTGGTGGGGCAGATGTTCATCGGTCTTCCGCAGCTGGGGCAGCCCGGTGACCTGACCGGGGGCGTGGCGGTTTGGGCGCACATCGGCGGTTTCCTGGCGGGGGCGCTGTTTATTCGGGCGTTCGTGGACCCTGAACTGATCGAGCAGCGACGCTCCATCCTGTTGCAGCGTGGCCTTTTGCGTGCCGTGGACGGTGTGTAACGGTTCTGCCACGGAAGTCCGGACGCGGTTTGCCCCCCTCTTCGGGACGGGCGTATCTTTCCCATGCTCTTCCAAGACTCGGCAAGGCGCTCGCTGAGCGTCGGTCTGCCGACCCCATCTCCCCACCGAGCAATTCCCTCCCGTGCGCTTCCTGCCCAAGGACGAAGGTTTCTTCGGTCTGTTCGACCAGCTCTCGGCGCGACTGAAGACTGCAGCGGTCATCCTGCGCGACCTCTTCAACGAGCCGCATCGGCTCGACGAATTGACGAAGAAGGTCAAGGCTGAGGAGCACGCAGCCGATGCCCTGACGTACGAGATCATGCAGCGGATCGATCGTAGCTTCGTGACGCCGCTCGACCGCGAGGACATCCATCTCCTCGCCAACCGTCTGGACAACGTGGTCGACCTGATGGACGGGACCGCCCGACGGGCGCTCATGTTCAACATCACCGAGCGCAGAGAGAACGCGATCGCGCTCATGGATGTGCTGGTGGAGTGCTCCGACGTGATCGGGCGCGGTGTGAAGGACATCCGGACGCCGGCGGCGGTGCACAAGGCGGCGCGGCAGGTGAAGGAGCTCGAGGAGAAGGCGGACGCGATCTACTCCAAGGCGATCCAGGCGCTGTTCTCGGGCAAGCCGGATGCGCTCGAAGTGATCAAGTGGAAGGAGATCTACGACAACCTCGAGCACGCCGTCGATGAGTGCGAGGACGTCGCGAACGTGCTCGAGAGCATCTCCCTCAAGAACTCCTGACCGTGGTCTGGTACATCCTCGCGATCGTGCTGGTCGCGTTCATCTTCGACTACATCAACGGGTTCCACGACTCGGCGAACTCCATCGCCACGATCGTGGGGACGCGCGTGCTCAGCCCGTTCACCGCCGTGGCCTGGGCGGCGACCTTCAACTTCCTCGCGCTTTTCCTCTTCGACACCGGTGTGGCGAAGACGATGGGGAAGGGGTTGATCGATCTGGCGCTGGTGAATCCCGATGTGATCCTCGCGGGGCTGCTCGGCGCGATCACCTGGAACCTCATCACGTGGTGGTACGGCATTCCGTCGAGCTCCTCGCACGCGCTGATGGGTGGGTACGGCGGTGCGGCGGTGGCGAAGGCGGGGCTGGCGGCGATCCTGTGGGCGGGCTGGGTGAAGCCGGTGATCTTCATCGTCTTGTCACCGTTGATCGGCATGGCGGCCGGTTGGGGCCTCATGGTCGGTACCACCTGGCTCTTCCGTAACGCGAAACGCGCCACGATGGAGCCGATCTTCCGCGGCATGCAGATCACCAGCTCGGCGCTGTTCTCGCTGTCGCACGGTGCGAACGATGCACAGAAGACGATGGGCATCATCGTCTCCGTGCTCGCGACCAGCCAGGCGTACTTCGTGAACGAGACGGGATTCCTCCGGCACTTCTATCTGCATGACACCGACGAGAGCCCTTTCTGGATCAAGCTCGGCGCGCACCTGGCCATCGCCATGGGCACGTTGATGGGCGGCTGGCGCATCGTGCACACGCTCGGATCGCGCGTGACGAAGCTGCGCCCGATGGGCGGGTTCTGCGCGGAGACCGGTGGCGCGTCAGCGATCTTCCTCGCGACGTGGCTGAAGATCCCGGTGAGCACCACGCACACCATCTCCGGCGCGATTGTGGGCGTCGGCGCCACGAATCGCCTGTCGGCGGTGCGTTGGGGTGTGGCGTCGCGCATGATCTGGGCCTGGGTCATCACCATCCCCGCCTCGGCGCTCGTCGCCGCGATCTCGTACTGGGTCGTCGCCGCCGTTCGCGGCTGAGTCCCCCGTGCACGCGGCCGCCTCGCGCAACCCGCATTACCTGAACCGCGAGCTCTCGTGGCTCGAGTTCAATGCGCGGGTGTGGCACGAGGCGGAGGACGACCGGACGCCGCGGCTCGAGCGGCTCAAGTTCATCGCGATCTTCCATTCGAATCTCGATGAGTTCTACATGGTGCGCATCGCGGGGCTGCGGCGTCAGCTCGCGGCCGGTGTGCTCCAGACGTCAGCGGACGGCCTCTCGCCCGAGGAACAGCTCCAGCTGACGGACCAGAAGGTGCGCGCGCTCGTTGAGCGTGCGCGCGTCTGTCTGCACGAGGTGCTGCTGCCGTCGCTGCGTCGCATCGGGGTGCGATTGCTCGCGATGGACGAACTCGAGTCGGACGAACGCGCCCAGGTGGAGGCATTCTTCGAGGCGCAGGTGTATCCGGTGCTCACGCCGCTCGCCGTCGACCCGGGCCATCCGTTCCCCTACATCTCGAATCTCTCGCTCTCGCTCGCGGTGGAACTGCGCGATCCCGAGAGCGGGGAAGTGCGCTTTGCGCGCGTGAAGGTGCCGAAGACGCTGCCGCGTTGGGTGCCCACGGGGCGCTCGCACTCGTTCGTGCCACTCGAAGCGGTCGTCGCGGCCCGCCTCGATGCGCTGTTCCCCGGCATGCACATCCTGGGCTGCCATTGCTTCCGACTCACGCGATACTCGGACCTCGAGATCTCGCACACCGAGGAGCCCGAGGACCTGCTGGCGATGATTGAGGAGCAGCTCTTCCAGCGTCGCTTCGGTGAAGTGGTGCGTCTGGAGGTGCAGACGGGCACGCCGATGCATCTCCGTGAGCTGCTGCTGGACGAACTCCGCGCGAGCGAAGCGCCCGAGATGGCCCCGCTCGCCGAGCGCGAGGTGCATGAGCCGGGCCCGCTGCTCGATGTGGGTGATCTCATCAAGTTGAGCGGCATCGACATCCCAGAGCACCGGGACCCGCCGCTCATCGCGATGGTGCCGGCCGAGCTTCGTGATGCGTCCCGCTCGATCTTCGACGTGATCCGTGAGCACGAGGTGCTCGTGCACCATCCGTTCGACTCGTTCGGCGCGTCGGTGGAGACGTTCATCGAGTCGGCCGCGCGCGACGAGCAAGTGTTGGCGATCAAGATGACGCTGTACCGGACGTCGGGCGACGGCGCGATCGTGCAGGCGCTCACGCAGGCGGCGCAGCGTGGCAAGCAGGTCGCCGTGCTGGTGGAGCTGCAGGCACGGTTCGACGAAGTGAACAACATCGCGTGGGCGCGCACGCTGGAATCGTTCGGCGTGCACGTCGTATACGGCCTGCCGGGTCTCAAGACGCACACCAAGACCGCACTGGTGGTGCGCAAGGAGCACGATGGCATCCGCCGCTACGTGCACATCGGGACGGGCAACTACAACACGCGAACGGCGCGCACCTACACGGACGTGGGCCTGCTCACGTGTGACGAGGCTATCGGCGCGGACATCAGCGACCTGTTCAACTCGCTCACGGGCTACGCGCGGCGCACCGAGTACCGTCGACTGCTCGTCGCGCCGGCGAACATGCGCGCGAAGGTGCTGCAGTTCATCCGGAGAGAAGCCACACACGCGGTCGAGGGGCGAGGTGGCCGGATCATCGCCAAGATGAACGCGATCGTGGATCCCGAGGTGATCGAAGCGCTCTACGCCGCGTCGCAGGCCGGCGTGCAGATCGACCTGATCATCCGCGGCATCTGCTGCCTGCGGCCCGGGGTCCCGGGCTTGAGCGAGACGATCCGCGTGCGGAGCATCATCGGACGCTTCCTCGAGCACTCGCGGATCTGGATGTTCGGCAACGACACCACGCCCGAGTACTACTTCGGCTCGGCGGACTGGATGCCGCGCAACTTCGACCGTCGAGTGGAGGTCGTGACACCGGTTGCGAACCGGGAGTTCCAGCTGCGCCTGCAGTCCGTGCTCGACGTCTGCCTGGAGGACAACCGGCCGGCCTGGGAGCTGCAGCCGGACGGCAGCTACGTACAGCGGCAGCCCGGTGACCGCGGCGAGCGGGCGACGCACCGGATGTTGCTCCGCGACTCATGGGGCGCGAGCCGGGAAAGCGGCACGTTCGCCGTGCCCGCGAGCGCGGTCCCCGCCTCGGCCAAGCGCCTTGGCCGGCCCCCGTCGTCGAGCGCAGCGTTCGCGGCCATCACGGACTGACCCGCTGCGACGAGCGCCGGCGGCAGTTACATTCCCGTTACAAAACAGACTGGCCGCACCCCCAGGAAGCCGAGAGATTCCGGCCTTGGTCGGCTCCCGTTACACGTTCGTGGCGTGTCCGTTTCGTTTTCGTGACATGTTACAATCGATTGTAACAGACCATCCGGCGCGCGAGTGCCGGATACGTCAGGCGGGAGTGATGCGAATGTATCGGACCAAGACAACTCGTCACGTTCACTGGTCATCGCGCGCCGGGTAGTCCTGCGCGGAACGACCGGCGAGCCCGACTTCGACGCCGGCTTTCCGTCCGATGCTGCGATTCCTTCTTGCAGGCCTGTTGCTGGTGCTCGCGGCCCCGGGGTCACGTCTCGGTGCCCAAGCTGCCACTCCAGACTCGGCATCGGCGACGCCCCCGGCACCCGCGGCGCGTCCGGCCACCAAAGCGTGGTACGAGAAGCTGAGCATGCGTGGCTACTCGCAGATCCGGTACAATCGGCTGTTGGAGACCAACGAGGACCTCAACTGCGCCCAGTGCGACCGGTCGATCGGGCGCAACGGCGGGTTCTTCCTCCGCCGCGGTCGCATCATCCTGAGCGGTGCGGTGCATCCGCGGGTCTCCATCTACATCCAGCCGGATTACGCGAGCGATGCGGCTGGCACGCAGCACTACTTCCAGCTCCGCGACGCCTATTTCGACCTCGCCCTCGACACCGCGAAGGTGCATCGGCTTCGGTTCGGGCAGAGCAAGGTGCCGTACGGTTTCGAGAACATGCAGTCCTCGTCCAACCGACTGCCGCTCGACCGCCATGACGGGTTGAACAGCGCGGTCGCGAACGAGCGGGACCTCGGCCTCTTCTATTACTGGACGCCGACCGTGGCGCAGAAGCGATTCGAGAACCTGCTGAACGGCGGACTGAAGGGATCCGGCAACTACGGCGTGTTCGCGCTCGGGACGTACAACGGCCAGACGGCGAACCGTCCCGAGGCCAACAACTCGTCACACGTCGTCGCGCGCTTGACGTATCCGTGGCAGTTGCCGAACGGACAGTTCGTCGAGACGAGCGTGCAGGCGTATCGGGGTCGGGTCGTGGTCCCTTCCGTCTCCAGCGGCGTGACACGTGACGCCGAGTACCTCGATGCACGCGAGGCCGTGACGCTCGTCTGGTACGCGCAGCCGATCGGCTTGGTGGCGGAGTACAACCGCGGTCGCGGACCGCAGTACGACGCGGCGACCAACAGCATCGTCGAACGCCCGCTCTCCGGCGGGTTCGTGCAGGCGATGTATCGGTGGCAGCACGATGGACAGGTGATCCAGCCGTTCGTGCGGTTGCACGAGTATCACGGCGGCAAGAAGGTCGAGCTCGACGCCCGCCACTACGAAGTGCACGAGACCGAAGTCGGCGTGGAATGGTTGCCGTTCGCCGCGTTCGAGCTGACGGTGATGTACACCAACTCGGACCGTCTCTTCGAGGACTTCGCGACCGAGGGGAATCGGCAGCGCGGCAGCTTCCTTCGGCTGCAGGCGCAGTTCAACTACTGAGTCGTGCGCCCGGGAGGTCGTCCGGGTGCCGCTACTCCTCGGCGTCGAGCGTCGCGACGCTGCCGTCGGGGGCGATGATCTCGACGGGCACACCGGCGAGCTCGGCGAGGAGGCCGGATTTCCGGCTCGCACCCCAGATCTCGAGTCGCATCGCGTCGCTTGCGCGGCGTGGGACCGGCGTGATGCGCAGGGCCCGTTCCATCCAGCGCACCTTCACCTTGTCGACGGCGCTCGCGTGGCCGCGGTCGAGACCGTCCGCGACGCGGAGGATGGCACTCAGGCGACGCACCCGCTCGCGATGCTCGCGGTCGAGCTCCCACCACAGCGTATGTTTGCGCTTGGGCTCACCACCACGATGGTACCGCGCGACATGCGCGATCACCACCTGCTCCTCGGGCGCGATGCCGAGCAGGTCCGCGTGGGTGATGAGGTGGAACGAGTGTTTGTGGTGGCGTTCGTAGTTGATGTGATAGCCCACGTCGTGCAGGAGCGCGGCATCGGAGAGCGTCTGTCGCTCCGAGGGCTCGCAGCCGAGTCGCGCGCCGATCGCGTCGAACAACTGAAGTGCGAGCTGCTGCACCTGCTTGCTGTGTGGCGCTTCGTAGTGGCACTTCTCGGCGAAGCCCAGGACCGATCGTGCACGCGCCTCGCCAGGGGCCGCGCTGACGGGGGTGACCCGGGCCGTCTCGAGGAGCAGCCCCTCGCGGATCCCGAAGCCCGATGCGGTGAGATCGCGTGGCTCGACGCGCGCGAGCACTTCGGCAGCGACCGCGAGTCCGGCGACGATGATGTCCGCGCGCCCGGCGTTCAAGCCCGGCACAGTGAGCCGCTCCTCGACCGTCATGGAGGCGAGCTGCTCGAGGATGTGCTCGACCTCGTGCCGTGGGATGCGCGTGCCGTGCACGCTGCGCACCTTCACGCCCTGCCGCGCGAGGAAGATGCCGGCGAGGTTCGTGAACGTGCCGCCGGAGCCGATCACCTCGGCGCCGCGCCAGTTCCGCACCGGAAGGATGCGTTTGATCTCGGAGCGGACATGCTTCCGCAGCTTGTTCACACCCTTGTGGCCCGGCCGGTCGAGCAGGAACTGCTCGGACATGCGGATCGCGCCGAAGGGGAACGAGATGAGTCGTTCGACGAGCCCTTCCGCCGCAAGCGCGAGTTCGAGCGAGCCGCCGCCGATGTCCATGACCACCGAACGCCCGCGGCCGAGTTCGAAGTGGGCGAGTGCGGAGCGGAATGCGAGGCGCGCTTCTTCCTCGCCGACGAGGACGCGGGGTTTGAGGCCGCTCTCCTTGCGCACGCGGGTCAGGAAGGTCTGTCCGTTGGTCGCGTCGCGCACGGCACTCGTGGCGACGACCTCGATGCGCTTGGCGCCGAGCTGCCGCGCCAGCGTCGCCATGCGCGCGAGTGCCTCGACGGCCTCGGTCATGTGCTGCGGGTCCAGCGCGCCTGTCGCCGAGAGCCCGGCGCCGAGGCGCGGTGCGGCTTTCATTTCATCGACGATCCGGATCTCGCCGTCGGGGAAGACGTCGGCGACGATCTGTCGGATGGAGTTCGATCCGATGTCGATGGCCGCGATGCGGCGATTGCGGTCCTCGCGCGCCGCGCGGTAGGGGCCATCGGTGGCGCGCAGAGCCATCAGCGGGGCGGGGTCGAAGGGCAGGTGCCGGGCCGCAGCGCATCGAGTCGGGCGAGTTGCCGTTGCACGACCGCGGCGGGGAGTGGTGCATAGCCTAACGCCTCTGCGGACGTCGCACCATCGCGGAGGGCCCATCGCAGGAAGGCGATGAGGTGTCCGCCGCGCCGCGGGTCGGCGAGGGCATCGGCGGCGACGAGCCGCGTGAGTGCCGCCACCGGATACGCGGCGGTGTCGCGGGCTCCCACGAGTGCGAGCAGTGTGTCGGCGCCGGGGAGTGCGAGGAGTTCCGTGGCAGTGCGCGCGAGCGCGTCGGCGTCGGGCGCGACGAATCGTCCGGCGCGATTCCGCAGCCGGGCCACCTGCAGCTTGGACTGCTGTGCGTAGGTCTGTTCGACGAAGCCGATGGCGCCCGGCGTCACGCGGACCTGCGACGCGACGCCTTCGTTGCCTTCGACGAGGTCTCCGATGACCTCGCGCGAGCCACCCTCGCGGCCCGCCGCGCGCCACGACGCGTCGGACTCGAGATATCGCGAGAAGACCTCGCTCGTGCCGCTGGTTCGGGCGCGACGCACGACACGGATCGCGCGGCTATCGAGCGGTGTCTCCGGATTGAGCGCACGGATCTCGGGAGCATCCCAGCGGGTGATCCGCCCGAGGAAGATCGCGGCCAACACGGCTTCGTCGAGCGCGAGCGGTCGGTCCGCACCGGGCAGGTTGTAGGCGACGGCGATCGCCCCGACGACGGTGGGGAACTCGAGCGGCGCGCAGGTGGCCTGCATGCGCTCGGCCGCACGGAGCGGACGGTCCACAGCGCCGAAGTCGACACTGTCGGCGAGGAGAAGGCGCAGGCCTTCGCCGGTTCCGACCGAGAAGTAGTTAATGCGTACGCCCTCCGCTGCGCCGTACTCGGCGAACCAGCGACGATACAGCGGATACGGGAAGGTCGCGCCGGCGCCGACGAGATCGATGCCGCCGGACGGCGGCGGTGGCCCGTCAGGCCGGGACCGAATCCACTCGATGCCGATGGCGAAGCCAGCGAGCAGCCCGAGCCAGCCGAAGACGATGGCCCGCAGCCATCCGAAGGACGGCTGCGGGTGCTTCGCGCGGGGATCAGAGGTCGTTGGCGTAGCTCAGTACCTTCACGCGACCATCGCGCTCGACGAAGGAGGAGAAGAGGCGCAGTTCGACCGCCGCGGAGTCGGCGATCGAGAATCGCACGGCGCATCCGGTGGTGATCCGATTGGGCCCCTCGACCACAGACGAGTCAGGGCAGAGGAGCCGTTCGTACCGCAATGTACGTCCGCCGAGTCGCTCCAGCAGTCGTCCGGCGCCTTTCTCGCTCGCCCCGATCAACGGGATCCAGACCAACTCGGGGCCGAGTTCGTAGGGCGGTGCGGTGAACTTCGTGTGCGGGTAATAGAGCCACGCGAACTCGGCGCGCGACAGCACGAGTCGCCGCACGCTGGCCGGGTCACGGGTCGCGAGGGCAGTCAGCAGCTGCCGTGCGAGCGCCGCGCGTGAGGACGTGCCGCCGACCAGGGTGGTCGGCGTGTCAACGAGGGTCGCGCGGAAGCGTCGCAGCAGGGTATCGATCGGCAACGCGCTGTCGATCACGCCGACATAGGGCGTCTCCTTGGGGGCCTTGTCTTGGCCGGAGCCGGCACAGGCAGCCGACCAGAGGGAGGCGACGCCGAGGACGCACGCGATGGCGATGGCGCGAGGCAGCGGGTGCGTACGGAACGAACGAATGGAGGTCATGGCGCTCGAGAAGGTATCAAATGAAGCGGCCGGGACCCGATGTTCGGGCCCCGGCCGCTCGCCCATCAGGAAAGCTTCAGTTCTTCGCGTAGTTCGTCCAGCCCTGCCACCACTTCACACCGCCGGGCGCTGCCGCACCACGGTAGGCGGTCCCGAGCACGAACGTGCCAGCGGCCGTCGCCATGTTGCCGGTGAAGGTGGTGAGACCACCGGTCGCGATCGCCGAGCCCGCTGCCGGCGTCCAGTCGAACGACGTCGTCGTCGTCGCCGGGAGCGTCAGCGTGGTGAACAGGCTCGCCGCGGTGACCACTGCGTCGCGGGTGATGTTGCGGGCGACCGAGTCGGTGAGCAGAAAACCCGACGAGGCCGTGGTGAAGATGGATGGCGACTCGGCGACGAAGATGTTGCGGATGTCGAGCACGCCGTCGGTGAGTCGGACCTTGGTGGTGGTCGAGTCGCGGAGACCGATCGCGCCCTTGGGGAAACGGGCGAGCACTCCGTTCACGTAGTACCCGCCCGTGCCGCGGCGGAGGATCGCACCGTAGCCGCCCGACGTCGGATCGAAGTCCGTGCCGGTGCCCGGACCGATCAGCGTGAAGTTGGCGACGACAGGCGTGGTGAACGGCGTGGAGTTCTGGCCAGACGCGCAGCCCGTGCCGGCGCATCCGTCGTTCTCGATCGACTGCGGGTCGTTGGACGCGTTGCCGGCGCCCGGACGATTGACGACCTTGCCGCTCTGGTACGAGATGAGATACTGCAGGCGACCCACGAAGCCTTCGGACATGTCGAAGTGGTCGTCACCGGCCTCGTACGAGACGAGGTACTTCGCGTCCATCGCGCCACCGAACCACTCGAAGGAGTCGTCCAGGCCGTACAGCGCCTGCAGGTACTCGACCGTGGTGCCGCTGCCGACCGCGGCGAAGGTGAAGGTGTTGAGCTCCTGGTCCGCCGCGGTGCCGTAGCCGGCGAACTCAACGCGCACGTAGCGGAGGGTGCCGCTGTTGTCCGCGTTGTTGTTGCCACCCGAGTATTCCTGCGACGGGTTGGACGGACCGGTGCCCGTGCCTTCGAGCACGACGGGCGCGGCGCGGTTGATGACGCCATTGCCGATGATGATCAAGCCGCCCCAGTCACCAGCCTGGCGCTGCCCGACGGCGCGTGCGGAGGTGAAGACGATCGGATCCGCGGAGGTGCCGTTGGCGACGATGCGGGCGCCGCGCGTGATGAACAGCGCCGAACCGAGGACGTCGAAGTCCCCGAGGATCGTGGTGCCGGCCGGGATCGTCAGCGTCGCGCCGTTCGTGACCTGGATGAACCCACTGATCGTGTAGACCGTGTCAGCCGAGAGCACGCGATTCGACGTGATGTTCGCATTGATCGTCGCGGCGCCGACGACCGGCGGGCCCGTCGGATCATCATCTTCGTTACAAGCCGAGAGCAACAAGAGCGACGCGGCGGCCGCGCCGAGCGTGCGCATACGGGGCAGACGGAACATAGGGAGTCCGGGAAAGGGGTCGCCGCTGCGCACCGCGCGCGCGTCAGCATGAGAAACAAAACGCCGCCGTGTAAGCACACGGCGGCGTTTCTGTCACGGGGCTGTCACGTCGCTCACGGCTTCCAGCTGAAGCCCACCGTGTAGCTGCGGCCGATCCGATAGGTCTCGCGCGTCACCGGACCCTGTTCGAAGCGGTACGGCGCGTCCAGCAGGTTGCGGGCGTCGAGGCGGGCCGAGACCCGCGAGTTGACCGGCAGGCGCAGTGAGAAGTCGACGATGTGCCGCTCGCGCTCCTTCACGTCGGGCAGCGGCACTTCGCCGGCGTCCGTGATGCGCTCGCCGACGACGTTGTAGAGCAACGTCGCGCTCGACGATCCGGCGTTGGAGGTCCAGGTGAGGCCGGTGTTGAACATGTACGGGGCCTGGCCCACCATCGGGCGGTTGCTGTTGGTCACCGCGATCGACTGGCCGGCGAGGCGGATGTCGGACTGCATCACGGTCGCGTTGGCCGAGATGCTGAAGTTGGTGAGCGCCTCGGCGATGAAGTCGAGGTTCTTCCGGCCTTCGAGCTCGATGCCGTAGTTGTCGGCGCCATCGGCGTTCACGAAGGTGATGACGCGCGTGCCGGACGAGCCGCGGTACACACGCTCGATCGGATTGGTGAAGCGCTTAGCGAAGAGCGCGACGCTCACGACCTCGCCGGCGTTCGGGTACCACTCCCAGCGCAGGTCGTAGTTCTGGATGAGCGCGCGCTTGAGGTCGGGGTTGCCGAGCACGTTGTCGAAGCCGATGACTTCGCGGTACTGGATGGGCGCGAGCTCACGATACTCTGGGCGCGACACCGTCTGCGACGCCGAGGCGCGGAAGTTCACCGCGTCCGACGGGCGGAACGTGAGCGCGATCGCCGGCAGCACATCGAGGAAGGTCGGGTTGGTGCTCGACACGGCACCGACCGTCGGCACCGCCTTCACGAGGACGTCCGAGTATTCGGCGCGCGCGCCGGTGATCAACTGCCAGCGCGGACCGAACTCCTTCTCGAGCATGGCAAAACCGGCACCGAGATAATCGGTTGCGGTATATGAACCGCCCACGCCGATCGGCGTCACGCGCCAGACGTTGTCGGTGGGCGAGGTGTAGCGGCCGTCGAAGATGGTCTCGGCGGCGAGCTCGCGGTCGGCCTGCGAGATGCCCGAGGCGTTGATGCTGTACGCTGAGCTGTTCGCATCGCGCGAGCCGTATCGTCCGAGGCCACCGATCTTGAGTGCGAGCGAACGCCCGACTTCGCCGAACTGGATGCGATAGTGCGCGCGCGCCTCGTACGCCTGTTCGGAGAGGTCGCTGAACGTGCGCACCGCCCCTTCGTTGGAGGCCGAGAACCACTGCGGGGTCATCGGCTGGCCGGTGTTCGGGTCGTTGAAGATCGCCTGCACGAACTCCGAACGATCGGGCTCGAGTCGCTCGACGCCGGTGGCGCTCACCGCGACCTCGACCTTCTGGTTCGCCGTCAGATCGGACTGCAGGAGGAGCTGCGAGGACCGGACGCTGCGCTCGACGTACTTCAGGCGCGAGATGTTGAACGGGATGCCGAGGTTCTCCGAGAAGCCCGTCTCGTTGCGGGCCTCGGAGTCCATGGTGCGGTTGTAGGTGTTGTTGAGTGCCAAGCGCGTGCGGCCGCCGAGGAGCGTGCTGAAGTTGGCCATGCCACCCCAGAGCACGCTGGACTTGCCGGTGTTGCCGCTGAACCGATCGATCTCGGTGGCTTCGGCGCCGGTGGTGGCGAGGGCGAGCGCACGGCGCTGGTCGACTCGCGCTTCCTGCGCGTAGGAGTACGTGCCCGAGATGAGGTAACCGATCCGTTGTCCGAACACCGGGTCGTTGCCGCCCACGGAGACGGAGGTCGAGCCGTTCAATCCCCCTTCCTGTTCGCGCGGCGTCCACGAGTTGCGGAACTCGCTCACCATGCGGTTGTAGTCGGACTGGCCCGGCAGCGAGGTCGAGAAGTTGCCGAACTGCTGTACGAAGCTCGGCAGCGCGCGCGGGCCGGCGCCGATCGCGAAGAGATCACCGCGAACGCGGCCCGGCATCACCATGTTGCGACCGAGCACGGCTTCGGACGCGCCGGTGGAGGTGCTCATGGCCCACGTACGCTGCGCGGGGAACTCCTTCGTCTGGATGTCGACCGTGGCGCCACTGAAGTCGCCGGGCTGGTCGGGGGTGAAGGTCTTGATGGTGGTGATGGTCTGGAGCAGGCCGGTGGGGAAGAGGTCCAGCGGCACGACCTTCTTCTCGT
>JADYYN010000167.1 GCA_020853635.1 Gemmatimonadaceae bacterium | reverse complement strand
TGTGCCCTCTGTGTCTCTGTGGTGAACGCGTTTCGCGGTCAGCCGTCGGCGCGCCAGGGCCCGGACTTCCCACCGTCCTTCTCGAGCAACCGCACCCCGTCGATCCGCATCGCCTTGTCCGCGCTCTTCGCCATGTCGTACACGGTGAGCAGCGCGACCGACACCGCGGTGAGTGCTTCCATCTCTACGCCGGTCACACCGGTGAGACGCACCTCGGTCTCGCAGCGGATGCTGTGGGTCTTGGGCTCGAGATCGAACCGCACCTGCACGTCGTTCAGCGCGAGCGGGTGACACAGCGGGATCAGGTCCGGCGTGCGCTTAGCCGCCATCACCCCCGCCACGCGCGCCACACCGAGCACATCACCCTTGGTGAGCGTGTTGTCGCGCACCGCCTTGAAAGCCGCGGCGCTCATCACGATGCGGCCCTCGGCGCGGGCCATGCGGGCGGTGGGTTGCTTGGGTGAGACGTCCACCATCGACGCCTTGCCGCCGCGGTCGACGTGAGAGAGTGTGCGCTTGGCGGCCATCAGGCCCTCACGAGATCGTCGAGCAGCTTGGCCGTGACCAGCTGCGGGTTGGCATTGCCTTCGGCGGCGCGTTTGGCTTCTTCCACCGCTGGGACAGCGCGTACGGCGTGACGCGCCGCCCGGTCGTCACCGCGCTCGGTCGCCATGCGTGCGCGCTCGTGCAGCAGCACGGTGATCGCGTCGAGCACATCGGTGAACGCACCGCGTGATTTTCCCGAGCCCGAGGTGAATGCGGCGCGCAGCGCGTGTTCGCGGCCCTGGTCGGCGGCGGCGAGGAGCTGCCGGGCTCGTGTCATCGCGGCGGAACGGTCGCTGCCGCCGATCAGCACCCCCGGTGCCCCGGCCGAGAGGCGCACGAGATCCTCGGCAGTCTCGTTGGGCACGACGCTGCGCACGAAATCGTCGGCGACGAACTTGCGCACCGTCGGTTCCGGCAGCGGAGCCACGCGGAACGCGACGACGCGCGAGCGAATGGTCGGCAGCAATGCGCCGGACTCGCTCGAGGTGAGGATGTACGTGGTGCCCGGCGCCGGCTCCTCCAGCAACTTGAGGAACGCGTTCGCGCCTTCCGGTGACGCCGTCTGCGGCACCATCCGCTCGGCGTCGCCGACGATGAACACTTTGCGCTTGGCCATCGCCGGTGACTTGGACGAAAGCTGCAGCAGCAAGCGCGTCACATAGAGATAGATGCCGGCCGAGCCATCGGGGCGCGCATAGAGTCCGTGCGCTTCGACGCGCTCCTTGATCGCCGCATCGTACTCTTCTTGCACTTCGTCGGTGGAGATGTCCGAGCCCGTGATGCGCGGGCGCGGGAAGAACCAGCGCAGGTCGGGATGCTGCAGCTCGAGTGAGTAGCGACACTGCTGGCACATGCCGCAAGGGCGATCAGCCGCTTCACAGAGCAGGTACTGGCCGAGCCAGAGTGCGAGACGCTGCTTGCCGATGCCGGCCGGCCCCTGCAGCAGGATGCTCGACGGCAACGCGTCACGCTGCACCTGTTCGGCGAAGCGTGCGCGGAGCGTCTCATGGCCGTAGAGCGGGACGAGTGGCACGGAGGTAAGATAAGCGCTATGCCTATCATCCGCCCTTTCATGCGCCCGCTGCCGCTGGCGGCGCTCGTCGTCGTGTGCGCCGCTATACCCGTCGCATCGGTCGACGCGCAGTCGGCGCCCCGCGTCCGTGCACGCGATCTCGGTGTGGCTCCCGGCGTCTTCGCGCCGGGTCCGCTCAACGCCATCACTGATGTGGCCGGCGTCCGCGTGGGGCAGGTCACACTCATCGAAGGCGAGACGGTGCGCACCGGCGTGACGGCCATCCTCCCGCACGGCGAGAACGCGTATCTGTCCCGCGTGCCAGCGGCCCTGCATGTCGGCAATGGGTTCGGGAAGTTCGCCGGCAGCACACAACTCGCCGAGTTGGGCGAACTCGAAACGCCCATCCTGCTCACGTGTACGCTGTGTGTGTGGAAAGCAGCCGATGCGATGGCGGCGTGGATGCTCGAGCGGCCCGGCATGGAGTCGGTGCGGTCGATCAATCCGGTGGTTGGCGAGACGAACGATGGCGGCCTCAACGATATCCGCGCGCGACCGATCACTGCCGATGCCGTGCGCCGTGCGCTCGAGACCGCGACCACCGGTCCCGTCGCCGAAGGGAGTGTGGGGGCAGGGACTGGCACCGTCGCGTTCGGCTGGAAGGGCGGCATCGGCACGTCGTCGCGCACACTGCCGGCTTCACTCGGCGGATGGACGCTCGGTGTGCTGGTGCAGTCGAACTTCGGCGGGGTGTTGCAGGTGGATGGTGTGCCGGTGGGCAAGGAACTCGGGCAGTACGCGTTCCGTGGCGCAGTGACCGGTGATGCCGCGGGAGCAGCGGCCGATGCCGGCGGCAACGGCGATGGATCGATCATCATCATCATCGCGACCGACGCGCCCGCCACCGAGCGCAATCTCGGCCGCGTGGCCGCGCGCGCGATGATGGGACTCGGTCGCACCGGGAGTTCGGCATCGAACGGCAGTGGCGACTACGCGCTCGCGTTCTCCACGGCCGCGTCAGTCCGTCGTGATGTCCGTGCCACGCGGCAGACCAACGTGGAGTTGAGCAACGAGGAGATGACGGCGCTCTTCCAGGCGACGGTGGAGGCGGTGGAAGAGGCGATTTACAACTCGATGTTCCAGGCGACGACGATGCGGGGGAACGGGAGGACGGTGGAGGCGATTCCGCTGGAGCGGGTGCGGGAGGTGCTGCGGAGATACGGGCGGAGGATGTGAGTGGTGAGTTGTGAGTGGTGAGTAACGGCGATGCGGGGGCCGCAAAAGCACGAAGGCCGCCTGTACAGGCGGCCTCCTCACATCTCACAGCTCACATCTCACGTTACGACGCTCCCCGCCCCGTCATCTCATCGATGTGGATCCGAAACAGCAGCGCGCGCTCCGGTGTTGGATCGTCACTCGTCAGTGCGGCGGGCATCACGCGGCGGATCACCTTGAGGCCATGGTCGTAGGTCGCCATCTCTTGCTCGCTGCCTTCACGTCGCAGCAGGTAGAGGCCACCCTTCACCACGACGGACTGCCACTCGAACATGTCGCGCACTTCGTCCACCTCGAACGCGACCCAGCGGTTGTGCGTGACGATCTCCAGCTTGGTCCCTGCCGTGGTGCGACCGTAGAGCCAGCCGTCGTCGTGCACGTAGTGGATCGGTTCGATATCGACGCGGTCCTTGTACGTGAAGGCCATGCGTCCCACGTGGTGCGCGTCGAGCAGCGCATGGCACTCGGCGGTGGTGAGTTCGCGGAATCTCGGCGTCGGCTTCGTCATCGTCTTTTCCTCAGTCCGCGAGTGCGGCGTACGCTTGCTGCACGCGTCGGAGCGCTTCGTCAGGGGTCGCACCGTCGGCGGAGAGATGGCCCATCTTCCGGCCCGGCCGCGCGTGTTTCTTCCCGTACAGATGCACGCGCACACCTGGCACCGCCAGTGCCTTGGTGAAATCCGGTTCACCACCGGTCCACAGATCACCGAGCAGGTTGTGGATCGCGCCAGGGCGCACGACCTCCACCGAGCCGAGCGGGAGCTGACAGATCGCGCGCACCAACTGCTCGAACTGGCTGGTGGGATGCGCGCGCTCCGAGTGGTGATACGTGTTGTGCGGACGCGGGGCGAGTTCGTTCACTAGCAGCGTGCCGTCCCGCAGGATGAACATCTCGGTCGCGAGCAACCCCACGATACCGAGCTTCTCGGCGATACCGAGTGCGAGAGCCTGCGCCTTCGCTTCCATGTCCGCGCCCACACCGGACGGTGTGACCGCCCAGGTGAGCACACCATCGGTGTGGTGATTGCGCGAGCTCGGATACGCAACGGCGACGCCATCGCTGCGCCGCGCGACGAGCACGCTGATCTCGGTCGCGATGTCGAGGAAGGCTTCGACCACACAGACCGGCGCCCGCAGCGTCTCGAATGCCGCACGCCCTTCATCGGGTGTCTTCACGCGCACCTGACCGCGTCCGTCGTAGCCACCCATCGCACTCTTCACGATCGACGGGCCGAGCGCCGCGACGGCGTCCGCGGTGGTGGTGGAATGCTTCACCGTGCGGAAGGCGCCGAGCGGGAACCCGTTCGCGGCGAGCCACTCCTTCTGTCGCGCGCGTTCCTGCACGATGTAGACGGCGTCGACGCCCGGGTGCAGCGGCGCGATCGCGGCCACGGCTTCGAGCGACGGCCGCGGGATCTGCTCGATCTCGAGCGTGACCGCGGCACAACCCTGCGCGAGTTCGGCCGCGGCGGCCGCATCGGACCACGCGGCGGTGATGGTGTGATTCGCGACCGGGCGTGCCGGGCAATCGGCTTCGGGGTCGAGCACGCGCACGTCGTAGCCCATCGTGCGTGCGGCCATCGCCGTCATGCGACCGAGTTGTCCACCGCCGAGGAAGCCGAGCGTGGCTCCCGGCGGCACGGGCATCTGCGTCATGGCAGCGTCTGGGTGCGGACGTCCGCAGCGCGACTCGCGCGCCACGCGCGCAACTTCTCGCGCACCTCGGGGCGATGCGTGCCGACGATCTCAGCGGCGAGGATCGCGGCGTTGGTCGCGCCCGGCTTGCCGATGGCGAGCGTGCCGACCGGTACACCGGCCGGCATCTGGACGATCGACAGCAACGCGTCGAGGCCGTTGAGCGTGGTGGCAGGGATCGGGACACCGAGCACCGGCACCAGCGTCTTCGCGGCGACCATGCCCGGCAAGTGCGCGGCCCCGCCCGCGGCGGCGATGATCACCAGCAGTCCGCGCGACTCGGCGGCTGCGGCGTATTCGAACATGTAGTCCGGCGTGCGATGCGCCGAGACGACCTTCGCCTCGTGCGGGACACCGAGATGCTGCAGGAGCTCGAGGGCGGGTGCGAGGTGCTCGAAATCGGACTTCGAGCCCATGATGACGCCGACGAGCGGGTTGGCGGAGGCGGTCATAGCGGAAATATGCCGTGATGCGGCGGGCGATGCACCTGCACGGACAGGCGGTTCAGACCGGCGCGGCCATCTCGATGAGCTTGCGCACCGTGTTCATGTTGCGGCCGGTTCCGATGTTCGCGAGGGGGATCTTGAGCTTGGACGCGCCCATTCCCTGCGGGAAGTGGATGAAGACTTCGCGGCCGAGGAGCGTGAGTCGCTCGCCGCCGGGCGCCTTCACGTCGGCCAGGGCGTTCTTGGGCGGCGCCGCGTCGAGGAACAACACGAGCAGTTGGTTGGGCGCGGCGTCGGGGTAGGGGTTCGCACGTTCCGCTGCGACCATCTCCTCGTGGTTGCGCATGATCACCGAGGCCGGTTTGCCCATTCGCTTGGTGAGCGCCGCCTCGAGCGCCGCTTTGGCCTTGGCCTCGGTGAGTCGTGTGCGGAAGACGAGGTTGCCGGACGCGCTGTAGGTGGCGACGTCGGTGAAGCCGAGGTCGGTGCAGAGGGCGCGGAGGTCGGCCATCGGCAGTTTGCCGGTGCCGCCGACGTTCACGGCGCGGAGGAGACCAATGTACGTGTGCATGCCGTGAAGATACGCGCGCAGCGACACATCGCCGCGCGGCTGGTCACCGCGCGCCGCGCACCGCCGCCATCCCCCCATCCACTCCGATTACCTGCCCGGTGACCCAATCACTCGCCGGATCCAGCAACCACCGCGCTGGTCCCACGATGTCCTCCGGCGTCCCGATGCGTCCCATCGGATGCATGGACGTCGAGAGCTCGAGCGACTTCGCGTTGCCGGTGATGCGCGACGAGAGCGGTGTGGCGACGAGTCCGGGCGCGATCGCGTTCACGCGGACTTTGCGCGCGGCGTACGTCGCGGCGGCGGATCGCGTGAGCGCGGCCACTGCGCCCTTCGCCGCCGCGATCGCTTCGTGGTTCGCCAAACCGACCTCTGCCGCGCTGCTCGAGAAGAGCAGCACACTGCCGCCGTCGGTCATCACTTTCGCCGCTGCACGCACGGTCGCGAACGCCGTCTGCATGTTGAGCCGCATGGTCTCGGCGAGTTCGACTTCGCTGGTGAGGTGCGCGGGCTTGAGCAGAATGGAGCCGACCGCATTCACCACACCCGCCACGCGATCGTAGCGGCCGCGGACCTCGGTGAGCAGCGCCTCCATCTCGCCGAAGTCGGCCGCATCCACTTCAAGCGCGAGGGCGCCCATGGCGTCGGCGATGGGGTACAGACGGTCGAGCGTGCGCGCGGCGAGGACAACGCGGGCGCCGTCAG